>JAJRSP010000192.1 GCA_024278775.1 Planctomycetota bacterium | reverse complement strand
GCCCGAAAAGGAGAATGGGCGTCTCCGCTTGACAGGACCAGCTTAGTGTGCGGCGTTTAGCGCCAGCGCGAATGGGAGGTTGGTCAAGTCTCACGACCACAACGAGTTACGGCCTTGACACGGCTTACTTCATGGGAGCCTGTTCTATGAGTCAGACAAAAAACATCTGGCTTGGTGTCGTGCTTACGCTGACTTTGTTGTTATCGATCGGGTGCCCCAGCGGGGCCGTGTTGCCACCGACTTCGGGTGACGACGCTCCACAGGTTGGTCCGGTGTCATTTCGCGACCAGATTCAACCGATTTTCGACGCCCATTGCATCATCTGCCACGTCGATGGGGGTGTGGCCGATTTGGCGGGGATCGCGCTGCGGCTGGGGGCCGGCCTCTCGTTTGATATGCTGGTGGATCAGACCAGCGTGCGGGATACGCGCCTCACCTTCGCGGTTCCCGGTGATTCGGCAGACAGCTTGCTCTATCTGAAAGTCAGTTCGAGCAATCCGCCCGTTGGTAGCCGCATGCCCCTTGGGGGACCGGCGCTGTCCAGTACCGACGTCGAGCTCATCCGTACTTGGATCGATGAAGGGGCCCAAAACAATTAGCAACCGGGCCGGTGCCGTTTTGTTTACCGCGTTGTGGTGGTAGCGTTGAGACGGGCGATTTCCGCGTCAATCTCACGCATTTGCCGGGCCCTGTCGACGTTACGGTTACGCTCCGCCAGGGCGGCCCGTGCGGCTTCAAGCCGCGCGAGCCGCGCTTGAACCTGCTCCTCCGTGATGGTGGCACCGAGTGCGACATCCTTTTTGTTTTGCGCTTCCCGGTTGTGCTTAATCTGCCAGTCGTTGGCCAGTCTGGTCATCTGGTCTTCGTGCTCAATCTTACGGTTGTGGTCACTGATTGAGCCGGAGGTGAGTCCGGCGGCCGCACCGATGCCCGTGCCCCACAGCGTGCCCTCTGTGTCACGCCCGATGGCCTGTCCGGCGATGGCACCACCGCCGGCACCGATTGCGGTGTGTGTGACCCTCGAATCGCCCAAGAGACCATCAATGGCTCGCTTTTGTTCCCAGGATTCGTACAACACGCCGCCCGGAGCGTAGGGATTGTCAGCGGAATACGTCATAGGCGTTACACGGTGTGACGCACAGCCGCCGGTCGTCCAAGCCACCGGGGAAAGCAACAGAGCCGCCAACCATACGGAACTAGAAGATTTCATGACATGTCCTCTCCATAATGTGTCGAACGATACAAACTATTGCACGGCGCAGGATGGTATCCCTGCCTCACTCCCAAGGCAATAACGGCCACCACGCCACACCATTTATTACGATGAGGGGTCGGACGGATGTACCGCCTGGAGGTTCGTCTACTCCACTTTCGCGCTGTGGAGAAAGCTGCGGATCGTCGGTTCCCAGTGATCCATGGCTGCTTTGTCGCCGACGATACTGACGAAATGGGGGCCGCGGGGGTGGTCTACGATAGCGGCGATCATGCGGTTTCCCGTCTTGGGTGCGGCGCGCATTGTCGCTTGGATGGTGCCACTGACGTCGACCGTGGTCACCCGAACGTTGCCGAATTCCTTCCGTTCGATTTTGGCGTCGGCACGAGTGAGGGGGGTGCCGTCGGCATGACGCGCTTGGCGGATCCAACGGTCGATATTCATCTCATCTTTGCCCTTCATGCTTGGGAAATAGGTGATACGAACGCTGACGTCTTCGCCCGATTCACCGGTGTGGGGCAAAGAGAAGACGGCCTTGGGGGCCATCGGTCCGGTGGGGGTTGGCTGGGCGACCCAGCCCGAAGGCACGGTCAGGCTGATTCCGGTCAGCTTCAACGAAGAACCGTCTTGCGCGGTGGACGCCGTGGCGGCGTGAGTGTCCGGCACGTCGGGATGCCCCGGAGGCGTGGTCGTTGGCGGGGCCGTCGGCGCGGCCTTCGCCGTGGTGGGTGGGTGTTGTGGTGATGGTGGCGTAGCCGCCGGTGGGTTCGATGTGTCGCATCCGGATAGTGTTCCCATCGCTACGAACCCGATGGTCATCGTGATCTTGCGTCGCATATTGGTCATGGCGTTCTCCTGTGTTTGTAGGCCGGTGGCATTGTATCGACATGGATCGATTGAGCCACCGCGAGAAAAAAGGGAGTCGCCGTACGTGCCGTTTTTTGCATCCGCGTGGAGCAATCCCTATACTTACCTGGATCGGCATGCGGTATCCAAGCGACCGGCGGTTGGCCGGGGGGAATGTGCGTCTATGAGTGCGAAGCGGGATTACTACGAGGTACTCGGTGTGGATCGGTCATCCTCGGCCGACGAAATCAAGCGGGCCTACCGTCGACTTGCGAAACAATATCACCCTGACCGAAATCCGGACAATCCGGCCTCCGAGGCCAAGTTCAAGGAAGTGCAGCATGCCTACGATGTCCTAAGCGATGCGACCAAACGAAAGCAGTACGACGATTATGGCGAGGTTGGTGTGGGGCAGTGGGAGACCGGGTCAACGGGCGAGCGTGTGTATCAGTGGGGTGGGTCGAAGGTCGGGGCGGATGATCTCGAGGAGTTGCTATCGTCGATCGGCGGCGGTCGGCGTCCGGGTTTTTTCGATGAGATTTTCGGTGGGGCTTTCGGCGGTGGCAACGGTCGCCGTCGGGCCAGACCACCCATGCGCGTAGCCGATCAGGAACAAGAGGTTTCCCTATCTTTTGACCAGGCGGTTCACGGCACGTCGCTCAACCTGTCACTTAACACGGCGGCCGGTGTCCAAAACATCGAGGTCAAGGTGCCGCCCGGTGTGGAAGACGGGCAGAAGCTTCGCCTTCGCGGGCGCATTCCGGCACCGCCCGGCGGCCAGCCCGGTGACCTGATCTTGGTCTGTCGCATTCAGCCGCACGCTTACTTCACGAGACGCGGGACTGATTTGTACGTGGAGGTACCGGTGACTCCTGCGGAGGCAGCGCTAGGCGGCAAGATCGAGGTTCCCTCGCTGGACGGGCTTACGATCATGACGCTTCCGCCGGGTACGGCGAGTGGATCAAAGATGCGTCTCAAGGGTCGTGGCATACAAAAAGTGGGCACCGGTCCGCGCGGTGATCTTTTTGTGGTTATCAAGATCGTGCCGCCGGCACCGCTCACCGACGAGCAGCGAGAGTTGTATACTGCGCTCGCGGCGCTGGACGTGAATCATCCGCGATCGTCGTGCCCTTGGTCTTCCGGAGTGTCGAACTGATGCTTGGCTATCCCGGAACGGAACAGTACCGCCTGCGTCTCGGCTTGTTGCTGGCGTCATCAGGGACACTGTTGATTCTGTGGGCTTTCGGAAGCTGGATCATGCGAGATTCCGTGCCGGCGCAAGCCCAGGCCATCGTTCGATCGCATGGCGGTGAAGCCATTGCCCCGACGACGGTTCGGGTAGCCGACATCGAAAGCCGTCGTGACGACCGCATCCAGGCCGCGCGTGCGTTGCCCATGCTGCTGCTCGTGGTGATGACCGTGGTGATGACGCTGTTGGTCGGTGGCTTCGTCATTGTTCGGGCGATGCGGCGTCATCGGATCTACCTCGGTCACCAGCGTCCGCCGCCGACGGACGCCAGCGATGTCTGGTCGATGCATCGCGTTCCGGATTATGACGATGACGATGACGATGACGATACGTTCGGCGATGATGACCGCAGTGACAACTCGGGATTCGGTGTGGGGGTGGGCTGACCATGCCGTCGCCGACCACTCCGCAGACGCCCACGCCGTCCTCTCCGCAGACAAACGCAGGATCCGGTTCGGGAGAGTTCGTTCGCCTGGCTGCGCTGGTGACGGGTGGGGCCAAACGAGTGGGACGGGCCGTGGCGGTGGAGCTTGCACGGGCCGGCTACGACGTGGCGATTCACTATCGCACTTCGGAGTCCGAGGCCTGTGCCGTGGCGTCACAGGTGGAGTCTCTTGGTCGGAAGAGCACCGTTGTCTCTGCCGATCTCAACCGACCTGAATCCTGGCCGGCGGTGATCGACCAGACGGTGGCCCAAATCGGCCGGTTGGACGTTCTGGTCAACAACGCTTCGGAGTTTTCCTCGAAATCTCAAGATTCGCTCACCGCGTTTAACGTCGAAGTGTGGGAGCGGCTGCTTCGCACCAATCTCGTGGCACCGGCCGCGCTGTGCCACTATGCGGAGGCGTGGCTTCGTGCGTCGGGTCGAGGTTGCATTGTGAATCTATGTGATATCTCCGCCGACCAACCCTGGTCGGGCCATCTGGCCTATTGCGCGTCCAAAGCCGGTCTGGTCAGTCTCACCAAATCACTCGCCCGGGCGTTTGCACCTGCGGTCCGAGTCAACGGGGTCGCACCGGGAATTGCAGTGTTTCCCGACACCTATGACAAGCCGCTTCGTGACCGGCTGGTATCAGACGTGCCGCTTGCCCGGGAGGGTACCCCTGAGGAAGTTGCCGGGCTCGTTCGTTTTTTGGTGGTTTCCGGCGAATACATCACAGGCCAGGTGATTCCCATCGACGGCGGTCGGAGTGTCGCTCGGTGATCGACCTCACGCCGCCCCACATCTCGACCGGGCGCTACCGATAGCGACGCAGCCCGGCCGTACGCAACTGACGCCATCCAAGCCCATTGGGTGATGGTGATATCGTCTCAACTCGCGCAGCCTCCTTGACGCTAAGCGCCGGACAGCATACGGTCAGCCTGTTTGGTTCGCACAGCGGACCCGGTTCCTAATGTCGTGGCGGCTCGTACTGCGAGCCCGCCGGAAACACGGAGTCAGACACCATGTCAGTGAAAGTCGGCATCAACGGATTCGGTCGCATCGGCCGGTTGGCTTTTCGTGCGATGGCCGCACGATCCAGCGAGTTTGAGATTGTTGCGATCAACGATCTCTCAGACGTGAGTATGCTTCGGCAACTCTTGAAGTATGACTCGGTTCACGGTCGGTTTGCCGGGACGGTTGAGACCGACGGCAAAAACAATCTGATTGTCAACGGCAAGGAGGTTAAGGTTCTCGCGGAGCGAGCCCCGGCCAAGCTTCCCTGGGCTGATCTGGGTGTGGAAGTGGCGGTGGAATCCACCGGTGTCTTTACACTTCGGTCCTCCGAGCGAGGTGGGTACGGCGATCACCTCCAGGCGGGTGCCAAGAAAGTGATCATCAGCGCCCCGACCAAAGATGATCCGGATTTGATGCTGGTGCAGGGGGTTAATGATGACCAGCTTACGGCCGCCCATCAGTGCATCTCGAATGCGAGTTGCACCACGAATTGTCTGGCCCCGGTGGTGAAGGTGCTTCACGATTCGTTTGGCTTCGTAGAGGGGCTGATGACCACCATACATGCGTACACCAACGACCAGCGGGTCGGTGATCTGGTCCACTCAGATCCGCGTCGGGCACGAGCGGCCGCCATCAACATCATCCCGACGACAACTGGTGCCGCACGGGCCGTGGGCAAGGTGTTGCCGGAACTGAACGGAAAGCTCAATGGGATGGCCCTTCGTGTACCTGTCGCGGATGGGTCGCTGGTTGATCTTGTGGCTACACTGAGCCGATCGGTGACGGCGGCGGAGGTCAATGCGGCGATCAAGACGGCGGCCGAAAGTAGTTTGCGGGGTATTCTCGAATACTGCGAAGATCCGCTGGTGAGTACGGATATCGTCGGTAACTCGCACAGCTCGATTTTTGATGCACAGAGTACGATGACCATGCCGGCCGACGGCGGCAAGTTGGTCAAAGTCATATCCTGGTATGACAACGAGTGGGGCTATTCCTGCCGAACGGCGGATTTGATTGCCAGGGTAGCTTCTATGTAGGCTTATGTGGCCGGGTGTTGGTGCCGGCCGCGTGTTGGTGGCCGACTGTGACCGGGTCCCCGGTCGTAGCCTCGGGTGCGTCAGGCTAAATGTCGTGAAACAATCTATAGCAGACATCCAAGTAGAGGGCGCTCGCGTCCTTGTGCGTCTCGATCTGAATGTTCCCATCAGCGCCACAGGTCGAATCGAAGATGATCTTCGCATCCGCAGTGCGCTGCCCACGCTGCGCAGATTGATTGAGGGCAACGCTCGGATCATCATCATGAGTCACATGGGGCGTCCCACGGCTTCGCCGGAAGACCGCCTCCGGTATTCGCTCACCTCGGTGGCCAACCGGCTGAGCAAGATGCTTCGGAAGCCGATTCCAGTGGGAGCGGGCGCAGTGGGGCATCCTGCGCGGCTGTTGGTAAAGGGACTCCAGAAGCGCAACTTGTGCATGCTCGAGAATCTGCGGTTTTATCCTGCCGAGACGATCAAAGATAAGGACGCGGCGAAGGATCCAGGGCTTTGGGCGGCGAAAAACGCGTTTGCAAAAGATCTGGCGGATTTGGGCGATATCTATGTGAATGATGCGTTTGGGGCCTGTCACCGCGACAACGCGAGCATGTTGACGGTCCCGGGCCTGATGAAAGACAAGCCGAGGGTGATGGGGCTGCTGGTGAAACGCGAGTTTGCCCTTCTTGATGATGCCCTTCAGGAGCCGAGGCGTCCGTTCGTTTGTCTTCTCGGGGGCGCGAAGGTTTCGGATAAGCTCGGTGTCATACGGAAACTCCTCGACAAGTGCGACACAATTATCGTCGGCGGGGCGATGGCCTATACGTTCCTGGCTGCCGGGGGGCTCGACGTGGGAAAAAGTCTGGTCGAAAAGGACCTGCTCGATACCGCGCGGGATATCTGCGAGCAAGCCGGCGACAAGCTGATGCTACCTGTGGACTCGGTGGTCGCCTCCACAATAGCCCAAGGCGCAAAGACCAAGGTGTGTGAGGGCAAGATTCCCAACACCATGATGGGGCTCGATATCGGACCGAAGACGATTGACGCCTATTCGCGCGTGTTGATTAAGGCTCGTACGGCCGTGTGGAACGGTCCGATGGGCGTGTTTGAGACTAAGCCCTTTCATGTGGGTACGGTGGCGGTGGCCAAGGCGTTGGCGACGGCGACGAAACGCGGCGCGACGACCATCATTGGTGGTGGTGATAGTGCGGCCGCGGTCGAACAAGCCGGGCTTTCTCACCGGATGACGCACATCTCCACCGGCGGCGGCGCTTCCCTCGAGCTGTTGGAGGGAAAGACGTTCCCTTCGATCGAGATTCTGGACGACGCCTGATGGAGCCGTCAGTCATTTCGGACGACGAACCAACTTCGACCACGGCGGGCTTCGCACTGGCGCAGCCTGGGATACGTGTCGCGCCGTCGCTGCTGGCGGCCGACTTCGCCCGGCTTCGTGAGGCCGTTGACGGTGTGGCTGCGTCCGGTGAAAAAGTCCTCCATCTCGACGTGATGGATGGACATTTCGTCCCCAACATCAGCTACGGGGCACCGGTCATCGAGTCGTTACGCCCGCATACGGATATGTTCTTCGATGCCCATTTGATGATCGAGGAGCCTGAGCGGTACGCGGCGGACTTCGTGAAAGCCGGTTGCGATCATATCACCTTTCATATTGAAGTCGTGAAGGATGCGGCCGGTATCGTCGACCACATTCGTGGGCTTGGAGTCTCTGTGGGTGTTTGCCTGAATCCAACGACCGGCATCGACACGATCGAGAGCATTTTGGAACGTGTGGATATGGTGCTCGTGATGAGTGTGTGGCCCGGTTTCGGCGGCCAGTCGTTCATGGCGGAGGTGCTGCCCAAGGTTCGAGAGATCCGGCGGCGTCTGGCCACGCATCAACGGCTCGAGATCGACGGCGGGATCAGTCCCCAGACGATCGAAGCGGCGGCGGCGGCCGGTGCCGATACCTTTGTGGCCGGGACGGCCGTGTTCCGGCAAGACGACCCGGTGGCTGCGATCCGCCATTTGAGCTGGCTGGCCAAGGCGGCGTTCGCGTCTTAGGCTGCGATATAGCTCAACGGAGAGCGTGGTACGACCGAGAGTGGCATGCCGAAGCCGGAGGCGCGGGCATGAATCTACCACGCCCGGCGGCATGGCTGCGTTTCGTTTGACTGTGCCACCCGGCCTGATATTCGATGCCCGTCGTGGCCGATTTTCATCGGGCGGCCAAAAGTGATACCATACCGCCTCTGCCCGTGAGTGGTCATGGGCGTGGTTCGGGTCTGAAGAGGTGTCGCGTGATGGTGGACGAAAAAGGGGTACCGGCCGGTCTTTGGGCGCGGTGTGAAGCCTGTGGGCACATGGTCTTCGAGAAGGACGTCGAGGAGCTACTCGGCGTCTGCCCGGAATGTAGTCACCATCGGCGGGTGGATGCACGAACCCGGATCCGTCACCTGACTGACCCGGACACCTTCGAGGAGTTCTCGGCTGATCTCAAATCGACCGATCCGTTGAAGTTCAAGGATCGTATCCCCTACAAAGAGCGGCTGAAGCGTGAGCAGGCCAAAACGGGCGAAGTCGAAGCCATGCTCGTCGGTAAGGCGTTTATCAGGGGGCGTCCGGTAATTCTTGGCGTGATGAATCCCATGTTCATCATGGCCTCGATGGGGGCCGTCGTGGGCGAGAAAATGACCCGGGCCGCCGAACGAGCCATCGAAGACAACCTCCCTCTGGTCGTGGTGACCGCATCCGGCGGTGCCCGAATGCAGGAGGGGGTCGTCGCGCTGACACAGATGGCGAAAACCGCGTCCGCCCTGGCGCAGCTCGATGATGCCGGTGGGCTTTACATCGTGGTCGCGACCGATCCCACGACGGGTGGGGTTTCGGCGAGCTTTGCGAGTCTGGGAGATGTCGTCATCGCCGAACCAAAGGCGATGATGGGTTTTGCCGGGCCGCGCGTCATTCAAAACACGATGAATGTGGAGCTTCCGGAGGGGTTTCAGACGGCAGAGTTCATGATGGAACATGGCTTCGTTGACCGCATTGTGCCGCGGTCTGAGCTTCGTCGGGAAATTGCGAGAATCATTGATTATTGCGGCAAGTAGGGCGGTCCTGTGTTGCGCGTGGTGGCCCGCCAAGAAAACCCTTTCACGATTTTTTTGATGTAACGTGCGCCGCGGTTGCATGGCGATCACCGACTATCTAGCGTATGTCCGGCGCGGGACTACCGTATGATGAGCGGTCGTTGGTTTTTCTCTTGTGTGACGCGTGTGGTTCGAGCGTCGCGCGGGTGTCGTGGATAAGTTTCGCGGGAGTAATCTTCCGCTCGCGGCCGATGCATGTTATAGTGAGGGCGTCGGCGTTGGTGTGGCTTGGAGAGGCTGCCCCGCAGGCTGCGGAAGAGTTTCCACTTTGGTGTATCACGTGTGGCGATGGCGCGTCGCACGGGTCCGTTCGGCAGGTTACGCGAACTGATGGACCATTCGACACGGATGTTGCGAACGTTGGGCGTGCTGGTGTTATCCATGACCGGTACGGCTACCCTTCTTGGCTGGGTTGATCCCGGTGCCAATCCTTCTCAAGCTGCGAATCAGCATGCTGTTCTGATCCAGATGGCGCAGGACGCGGTCGCACGTGACGTCGACGTTCGGGCCGCACGTTGGGATACCGTCGAGTTGGTCGCGGTTCCACCCGTCGCCAGCGGTAGCCGTTTATTGCTGGCTGAAAGGGATTCTGATCCCGCTCACTTCGTGCTGGACGAGTTCGGTCGCTGCATGCGATCTGATTTGTGGTCACTTCAGCGCGGTACCGCCCGCCGACCTGGAGCCATTCGCGTCAAAATCGTTCAGCGAACCGCCAACGAGCCGATGTCGGCCGCACAGTGGACAGGCGTTCGGGCGCTCGTGGGTGCTCTGGAGGCGGTGGTGCCGGTTGATCGCGGCCTCAGAGCGGTCGTCGATTCCTCCTGGGCCACTGCGTACGGCGTCGCCCCCGGCGAGCCGGTCGCTATTGACTCGATTCCGGTCGTACAACCCTGATTCCCCTCTGGTTCCTGCGTTCCCTCCGTGTTGGGCATGATTGTAGGTTTTTGTAAGGGTGGAGTCCCTCGACACGATCAGTCGTGGGAGGTACCCTGCTCGCTGCAGCGGGTGGGTGCCCCTGCGCCGTGCGTCGGGTCTTCGCGGTCCCACAAGGAGAAATGCGATGAGATTACGTCAGTGTATGGTAGGGGGGGTATGCGTATTGGCGGCGGTGGTGGTTGTGCAGCGAGCAAACTCACAGGAGCACAAGGATCATAAGGGTCATGAAGGGCATGGTCATGCCGATCATGATGGCGATGCCGAAGCCAAGATGATGGCCGCATGGATGGAGGCTGGTGCGCCGTGTGAGTTTCACAAGTATCTTCAGCCGCTCGTCGGCAAGTGGACCACAGCCACGAGGTACCGCTTTGGCAAGGAGGCACCGTGGACCAAGTCGACCGGCGTAAGCGAAACCAAGTGGGCCATGGGGGGTCGGTACATCATCGAGCACTTCAAATCCCATTCCAAGGAGATGCCGTTCGAGGGTATGGGCACTACCGGTTACGATAAAACGAAGAAGAAGTATATCTCGACGTGGATCGACTCCATGAGCACTACGCTCATGATGAGCACGGGTACGATCAACGACTCTCACAAAGTCATCACGTTTTATGCCACGTATGATGACCCTTTTACCGGGCAGAAAAACAAACAGCAGAAAACGACGCTGACCATCCTCAACGAAAACAAAATCGTGATGGAAATGTACGAGCGTGGCCAAGACGGCGAGTGGTTCATGAACCTGGAGGTTGTCTACACACGGGCGTAGCGTTTCCGGGAAACCGGTCTCCGGCAGATACACGTAAGCAAGCCCGGTCGCGACGTCTTGTCGCCATCGGGCTTGCTTGCGTTAGCGCTCCGTCACAGTAAACGTGAAGAGTGATTTTTCTTCTTCGAGTTTGTCCGCGAGTTGCTCTTTGCCTTCTTCGCGGGCGCGGCGTTGCATCATCTCGAACACCTTGTCGTAGTAGGTTTGGTCATCAAACTTTTTCCCAAGCCGTTGGGTGACGTCGAGTGCGGCCTGGAAAGCTTTTTCGTGGACCGCGCTGAACAAGACGGCCGCCTCCGCCTTCCATTCCGGTTTGATCGGCATGTCGTCGATCAGTTTCGACATCTCCGCTTTGATACGTTTGCTGCCGTCCTCGCTCTTGTACATATAAAAGCCCACGCCCACGCCGACCAATAAGACCAACGCCACAAAACTTCTCATAGCCGTTCTCCCTTTCTCTGCATTCCTTCCGCTATGAGCCGGCCGCGCTCGACGAAGCTGCCGCGGCTGCTGCGGCCGCTTCTGCTGCCGCCTGTCCGAGAAGGCTGTGTGGGGTAGAACCCTTTGCTGAGACGAGTGCCGTCGTGCCGTAGCCGAACCCCTTCATCTTGTTGACCCAAAGTTGTTGGCCGGTCGCGGCTTCCAGGCAATACGTATAGCCGTTGACGGCTACGAACAGCCGCCCCTCATCGAGTAGCGGTGAGACATAGCCGGAGCCGTCCGGTGCCTTCCACTGCCAGACGATGTCACCGGTTCGCTGATCGAGCGCGGCTAGACGACTGTTAAACCCGACAAACAATAAGTCTTGGACATTCATACGTAAGAAACTCCTTCGTTTTTCTCCGAGCGCAGCCTGACGCCCCATATGAAAAGTGTACGTCGCGCTTTTCGTAGCGGCAAGTCTAAAGTTCGTTCTGTTTTATAACGGGTGCCTGACCGAATGGGCGGTCGTGACACCGGGAAGGGCAAGAGACCTCGGCACAGCCGGCGAACCACCAGTACTGCGCTTCATAAGTTCCACGACTCGGCCCCGGGAATTCGTGCGAGGCTCGGCGTTCCAGCGCCGCGCAAGCTGCAAGCTGCGGTTCGGGGAGAGATGTCATAGTCGCCATAGTTGTGAAACATGGTGCTTGCGCGGGTTGCCGGCCGAAAGGCGTTGGCCCGGCGGGAGGGACGCCGTAGCGCTAAAGTGTCACCTGGTGTCACTTACGGGGCATCGGTCGCCAGACGCCATACCGCCGCCACCATCGCACATGTCGCAATGCCGACTGCGAGCGGCATCAGCGTGCCAAAGAGTGTCCATTTGAGACTGCGTGTCTCTTTCCAGATCGTCCAAATGGTCGTGCCACAGGGGTTGTGAAGCAGGACGAATAGCAACAGGCAGACGCTGGTCATCAGCGTCCAGCCGTTGGCCTGAAGAATGGATCGCATCGCCTCGCCTTCCGGTTCGACCATTTTCCCCGCGGCCAATCCCAGCCCCTGATCCCCTCCGACGAGGATCATCAGCATAATCATCGTGGGGACCACGATCTCGTTGGCCGGAATCGCGATGATGTAAGCCAGCACGATGATCCCGGAGAGCCCGAGGTACCATCCAATCGGGTCGAGGGCGCGGCTCAGGTGCAGGGCAATCGGGATCCCCCCGACGTTCACGTTGGCCGCAAGCCAGATGACGAGTCCTGCGGGTGCGGCCACCGTGCAGGCGCGACCGAGAACGAAAATGGTTCTGTCGATCAGAGAGCGATAGAGGATCGAAAGAAATGCCGGTCGTCGGTAGGGAGGCAGCTCCAGCGTAAACGCCGACGCTTCGCCCCGTAGCACAGTCCGCGACATGACCCATGACGCGGCGAAAGTGAAAAGGATGCCGAGCAGCACGACGCCGATCACCGTGAACGCTGCAATACTGGACACAAAGTACCCCGACGTGACATCAGTGGCGACCATGAGCGTGGCAATCGCAATGACCGTTGGGAACCGTCCGTTGCAGATGATGAAATTGTTCGTCAGAATCGCCAGGAGTTTTTCGCGGGGGGAGTCGATGATGCGACAGGCGATGACGCCCGCGGCATTGCAGCCGAATCCCATGGACATGGTCAACGCTTGTTTCCCGTGTGCCCCGGTCGCGCGAAATACCGGGTCCAGGTTGAACGCCACGCGCGGCAGATAGCCCACGTCTTCCAGCAGCGTGAAAAGCGGAAAGAAAATCGCCATCGGAGGTAACATGACCGCCACGACCCATGCAAGACAAAGATAGACGCCGTCGACCAACATGCCGCTGAGCCAGGTGGGCGCGTGGATCGCCGCGAACCCCAGATGGAGTAGATCGTAAAGGCTTTTGGCCAGAAACGCCGGGGCCGTGGTACCGAAGTGCGAATTGAAGAACGAGGAAAGCCCGCCTTCGTCCATCAGGATCCCCGCCAGGAACGCGGACGGTATGTTGGCACCGACTATGGTGATCCAAAGCACCACTGTCAGCACGACCATCATCACCGGCCAGCCCCAGATCGGATGCGTCAAGAAGTGGTCAATATGCTCGTCCCACGTAGCGCGTACCGACGAACGATGAACCACTTCCTCGGTAATGCGTTCGGCAGCGCGGAATGTCGCGGAGACAATCTCGTCGCGGAACCGCTCGCCGACCGCATCGCGAATCTCGTCGATTCTTCGTAGGGCGGTGTTGGGATCGCCGGACTCGCTCATGACGCCTTCCCGAGGACATCGGCGATCGGGAGACGTTTTGTTCCGCGATCGCGGATCGACTTGGTCTGTTTGGCCAACTCCGCCAGTTCGCCGGATCGAAGCGCCTCACGAACGCGGTGGTCTCCTTCGATCAGGCGGTAGGCGACCCACCGCGCATTGGGCAGGTCCGGCGCGAGGGCCAGGACGAGGGGTACGACGGCATCCACTTCCTTTTTGAGGGCTTCCGGTGTGGGCACGACATGGGGATGAGAGACCACGCGACCGTTGACCACGTCGGCCACCACCTCGATCAGGTGCGACACGCCCGTGCCGCGCCGTGCGGCGGTCCCCACGACGGGCACACCGAGGCGCTCCGAGAGAAGGTCGAGATCCACCGCAATTCCCTTACGCCGAGCCTCATCCATCAGGTTGACGCACACCACGGTTTTCGGGGTGATATCCATCACCTGAAACACGAGATTCAGGTTGCGTTCCAAAGCGGTCGCGTCCACGACCACCACGACGCAGTCCGGCCGTGAAAACAAAAGGAAATCTCTTGCCACCTGCTCGTCGCTCGATGCCGAGAGCAGCGAGTAGGTACCCGGAAGGTCAACCAGTTTGTATCGCACGCCCTGAACCGAGAACGCGCCTTCCGCACGCGTCACTGTTTTTCCGGGCCAGTTGCCGGTGTGTTGGCGAAGCCCCGTCAGCGCATTGAACACCGTGGACTTACCGGTGTTCGGATTACCAGCCAGCGCAATCACATGTTTGTGATCTCGCGTATCGAATCCGAGGCTGATCCTCTGGTCGCCACAGCCTTCACAAGAAGTTCCACATGCGTGACTCATGGTACGGAGTACTCCATCGTTTCTGTGAGCGGTTCCTTTTGGATAATCACTTGACCGGCTTGCTCGCGGCGAAGTGCGATCAACGTGTCGCGAATCCTGTAGACGCGCGCCGACCCGCCGGCATTGGCCATTTCCACCTGGACGAGTGCGCCCGGTGTGATGCCGAGATCCAAAAGTCTGCGGCGTGTGAAGCCCCGGCAGGCGGCATCGAGACTCACGATGCGTGCGCGACTGCCGCTTTCGAGTTCCGTCAGGTAGAGGTGTGCGTGCTTCGTTGTGGCCACGTCGACATCGCACGGACCCACATGCACCTGCGCAGCCAACGCCGCCGAGAGCTCAACCGCTTCTGAGGCGACCTCGACGGTGAGCGTGTCTTCGTTCCGGGATAGAATCTCCAGCACCGTGCCGGGGTGCAGGCCCTTCGCAAGCAGGCGGCGTAAGGCGTTCGGCGGCTCGTCCTCTACGTGTATGATGACGGCTTGACGTTGGAGCGGCCACGTGTCCAGCGCGTGACGGTCCACGTGGGCGACATCGCCGTGGGCATCCGGGATTGGATCACCGTGGGGATCCCAGTCGGGATGCCCGAGTTGCTCGTTCAGCTCCGCGAGTTGAGCCTCGGTCATCTGGTGCTCGGTACGGTCGGCCTCGCGATGGACACGTTCGATCGACATACGCGCCTCATCCACGAGGAACCGTTCCGTCAGCCGGTGGGCGCGCAGCACACGAAGGGCGGTCTGGCGTCCGGTAGTCGTGAGCTCGAGTCCGTCGGACTTCCAACGGACCAGACCGGAATCGCACAGTTGTTCAATCAGACGCAAGGTCTTGTCGAACCCGATACCAAGAAAACCGGCCAGCCCCTCTGATCCGAGGACACGGTTTTCCAAGTCAGCGGTCAAGATCACCTTGAGCGCATCGTCGAGTCGATGCGTTCGTTTCGTTTGATTGCGGCGGTGCCAGAGGAGCAAAATCAGCAGGGCCGAGCCGCAAAGGGCGGCAAGTATGACTGACAATGTCGGTGTCATGATCTCCGAACGGGTTCCGAGCGATCCATCTTGGTCGTCGGATCTCGACTGGGCGTCTTAGCCAAACGACCCTACGTGGCCCGCGAACCCAGCCGACCTTTTCTCAACTCATCGGGTAAACTTCAACCGGGCATCCTACTTGAGCGATCTTCTCGAATCAAGAGAAACGAACCTTTTCCGGGATTATTCATTCTTGGATGCTGCGAGGTGCTTCCGGGCTTACCTCGTTGTTTTCTTTGTGCGCGCCTTGGCGGGCTTCTTTCTAACCGGTCGCAATGTTCTCTTAGCGGACATCATTTTGGTTCTTGGTTTCGTGTTGGTTACGCGGCGCGCCCGACCGACCAATGCGAGCGCGTCGCGGAGGATGTTTTCTTCCGTCGGGAGTACCAGGTTGGCGGCGGCCCCGAGTGGAATGTACGTGTCGTGGGCAGTGAGACGGGCCGCGCGGACCCCGCCGCCGCATCGTTCCTGCAACACCGCCAGAATCGCTTCCCCCACGCCGCCGGTGCGCCGACCTTCGTCCACGACCAACGTCGCGGCCGACGCCTGCGCCTCTTTGACGATGAAGTCTTCGTTGAGCGGATTCAGCCAGCGCAGATCGACCACGCGGGCCGCGATACCGTGCTTCTCCCGCAGCGTCTTCGCTGCGCGAAGCGACATGTAAGCGCCGTTGGCAAAGGTGAGGATCGTGAGGTCGTGGGCGCTTTTATCGTACACGCGACCGGCACCGAGTGGGATCGCCTGATCCGGTGCGGGATACGCAAACGACCACTTTTTGTCTTTCGGCTCGTACAGATCCTTGGTCATGTACAGCGCGATCGGCTCGATGAACGCGACGACGCGCCCGTTGGTCTTGGCCATCGCCAGGCAGGTGCGCATCATCTTCACCGCGTCGTCGCCGCGCGCGGGTGAGGCGATCACCAGCCCCGGCACATCGCGCAGCGCGGCGATGCTGTTGTCGTTGTGGAAATGACCGCCGAAACCCTTTTGATAGGCCCAGCCCGCGATGCGGATTACCATCGGGTTGCGGTATTGATCGTTAGAGAAGAACTGCAACGAGCACGCCTCGCCGCGAATCTGATCCTCCGCGTTGTGGTAGTAGGCGAGGTATTGGATCTCCGGAATGGGCAGCGCGCCGAGATGTCCGGCCCCGATGGCCAGCCCGAGGATCGTCGTCTCGTCCAGGATCGTGTTGAACACACGGCCCACGCCGAACTTGCCCGTTAGACCGGTGGTGACGTGATACACGCCGCCCTTTTTCGCGACGTCCTCGCCGAATACGATCGACTCGGGATACTTCGTGAGTAGGTCATGCAGCCCCAGATTGATGAGGGCGGCCATGTGTCGCGGGGCACCGCGTTCGGGTAGCTTTTCGACGCCGCCGAACGTGGCCTGTCTGGCTTCCTCGGGGGCGGTGCGCTTTGCTTCCGTCGCCACGGCACGCGGTGACGACGGCGCTAGCGTCTTGAGAATCATATCCGCAGTGGTGAGCTTTGGCATGCGGGCCGCGTGTGCGCTCGCCTCCCGCACGCGCTGTCGCGTGGCTTCATAAAGTGCAAGCACTTCATCGCTCGACATCAGGCCGTGCTCGACCACCAATCGCGCCGACGCCAGTAGCGGGTCTCTCGCTTCGGCCGCCTCTATGTCGGTCCAACTGTGGTATTCGGTCTCTGCGTCGGAGCCGGCATGCCCGAGCAAGCGCACCGTGCGCAGGTGTAGAAAAACCGGTGTGCGTCTGGCCCGGCAGTGATTCACCGCGAGCGCCGTCGCGCGAGCGGCGTCGATGAGATCAAGCCCGTTACCCTGGGAGTAGGCGAGGCCCGGTCGGTGGGCGAAGTTCGATTCGATCCAGCCGAGCGGCGTATCCACGCTGATACCGATCCCGTTGTCCTCACACACGAAAAGCAGTGGCACGGGCAATCGCTGGAAGGCGGCGTGGGCGGCCGCGTTGAACGCCGTCTGTGCCGAGGCGTGATTCGACGAGGCATCGCCGAAGCTGCACACGATGATCGAGTCAATCGGAAAGCGCGGTTCGACGCCGAGCCGACGAAGTCGCGGGAGCGTCAGCGCGGCACCGACAGCCTTGGGCAGGTGGCTGGCGATCGTGGAAGTCTGCGGCGGAACGTTGAGCCGGACGCTGCCCCAGACCTTGTGCCGACCGCCGGAAATCGGGTCTTTTCTGCTGGCCGCGTACGC
The DNA here is from genome assembly GCA_024278775.1 of Planctomycetota bacterium. The sequence continues at coordinate 3,953 of JAJRSP010000192.1, read as the reverse complement.
GAGCATGGTATCGCGAAGAAAGTCCACGCCGGCAACCTGCCTGGCGCGCTCGGCCATGAACGCGCCGGATCGGTAATGGAGAAAGGCCAGGTCCGTGTGGCGGGTCAGCCGACCCACGACCGCGTTGCCTTCATGCCCCGCACTACCGATCGTGTAGAACCCCTCGTTCCGGGCGCGCATCCGGCGCGCCTCCAAATCCTGGTGGCGCGTGAGGATTTGCGATTCAAAAAGCTGAAGAAGATCGCTAGCGCGGAGCGTGCCGTGTGGCCCAATCGGCGGGTCGGCTTCTCCCGGCGCGCCGGTAGCCGAAGAGCCGTCAAGTCCTCTCACAAACCCGACAAAATTTTCGTCCACCACCTGCGCACGATTGAGATTGTAACGACTGCCCTGCGCCATCTAAAACGCCGCGTGCCCGGTGATTTCTCGTCCGACGATAAGCTGATGGATCGTTTCGGTGCCTTCGTAGGTGATGACGCTCTCAAGATTCATCGCGTGGCGGATCGGGCTGCATTCGATGCTGATGCCGCCTGCACCGAGGATGTCTCGCGCGTCTCGTGCGATGTCCAGCCCGAGCCGCACGTTGTTCCACTTGGCAAGTGACACCTGCGTGTGGTGCATCTCGCCCTTGTCCTTGAGCCAGCCGAGTTGCAGGGCAAGAAGTTGACCGGTAGTGATGCGCCTAGCCATGTCGGCCAGCCGAACCTGGATTTGCTGCTTGTGGATCAGCGGTTCGCTAAACAAAACGCGCTCCTTGCAAAACGCCAGCGCCTCCCGATAGCAAGCCATAGCCGCCCCGATCGCACCCCAGGCGATGCCGTACCGCGCCTGCGTGAGACATCCGAGCGGACCGCCGAGCCCCTTAGCCTTGGGTAGCTGATTGTCTGCGGGGATTTTGCAGTTATCGAAAAACAACTCGCTCGTGATGGACGCCCGAAGCGAAAACTTGTGCGGGATGTCGCGCGTGGTGTAGCCGGGCGTGCCTTTTTCTACGAGGAAACCGAGTATGCCGTCGTCAGTGCCGGCCCATACGATGGCGACGTCGGCGATGGATCCGTTGGTGATCCACATCTTGGCACCATTGAGCACCCAGTCGCCGCCTTTCTTGACGGCGGTGGTTTTCATCACGCCGGGATCGCTTCCGCCGTCCGGCTCGGTGAGTCCGAAGCAGCCGATTCGCTCGGCCTTGGCCATCGCCGGGAGCCATTGCTGTTTCTGTTCGTCGGAGCCGTAGGCATGAATCGGGTACATACACAGCCCGCTCTGCACGGAAGCGAAGCTACGTACCCCGCTGTCACCGCGTTCCAGCTCTTGCATGATGAGCCCGTAGCAGACGTTGTTGAGCCCCGCACAGTCGTAGTCCTGAAACGTCGGTCCGAACAACCCAAGCTCGGCCATCGCCGGGATGAGGTCCATCGGAAACTTTTCGTGCTCGAAGCACTCGCCGATGATGGGTATGACTCGGTCGTCGACGAAGCGAGCCACCGCGTCGCGGACCTGTCGCTCGTCATCCGTGAGCAGAGAATCAATGTTGTAAAAATCCGGTGTCGTGCAATCCGGCACAGTCACATCTCCCACAAATGCCAGTAAAACCGCCTGTACGGCCCTCGATCCTCGGATCGACCAGCCACACCCGGATCATAGTGAGAAATGGGGGAGCGTCAAAACATGGTCAGGGCTTGTTGTGGCGGTGCCGGTCACGTTCCCTGGCGGGGAGCCTCCTGGAGCCCCAACCGAATCCACCGTTTCAGTTGGGAGATACGAACAACTGGTCAAAGGATATCGTTGTCGGCGAGGACATCGACGCCGCTTCGACTTGCCCGTGCGTCCACTTGGCGAAGGCGAAGTCGATTTTTTTCCTATCGGGGTAGACCACCAGCGAGTGTAGCGTGGGGAATGCCTGATAGGGCGAAGCGGCCGCCTTCAGCCCGGCCCACGCCGATTCCGGCGTGACGGTCTTCGCGAGAACCTCCGCCAGACGTGAATATCGTTGTAGAGTGGAGCCGCCAGCCCCAGAGACAGGCTTACGGTTTGGAGTGAGATAGTGATTCGTCGTGATACACGAAAGTGCGCCGGTGGGGTTTTCGCTGAGTCCGTTTTTGTCGAGGCGAAACACGCGGGCGGGTTTCTGCTCGCCGACCTGCGGCGTGACCACGCGAACCATGTAACTGAACGGATAGTGTTTCAGATTTTTCAGTGCCGACTCGGTTTCTTGAAACATGGCGGACGGCTCGCCGCGCTCCAGCAAATCCGCCAGCACCAACGAGAGCGGGACCTGCTTGCCCGTGGGTATTTTGATCCTGCCACCGGTGCCGTCATGCATGAACGCACACACGCCGCGATCATTGACTCCGGTGAACGCACCGATGTAGCCCGGCCAGGTGACGGTCATCACCTGCCGACGGCCCGTCGGCTGCCGCACGAGTATGAGCTGCGCGTCCAGCGTTTTCTTTCCGGGAATCGGAAAATCAAAGTTACGCGTGGTGACGACGCCCAGGTCGCTGGTTTTTTCGCCCCACGCCGTAAACCCCGAGCAGCCGAACGCCCGCAGCACGTCCCCGGCATTTCGCAGAATCAGATCGTTTAGCGTGATCGTCCGTCTGAGTGCCTTGAGTTGAGGCAGCCTTCCCTTGGCCGCCTCCATGCCTTGGATCATGCCTTGGAGTTCCTCGGCCGCACGCTCGGGCAGGTCCACAAAGCGGATCATACCTGACTTGGCCTTGTCGTAGGTGTCCCGCTGCGGCTTCGGGATCGCGGCGGCGTCTTCGTTGAGCGTCGCGGTGATCCCGTCGGCCAGCAGATACCCGTGCGCAAATCCCATCTCCGCCGGCGTACCCCACACCCGCAGCACGCGGAACGGCCCGAGTTGTTCGACTTTTCCGTGAACGTCTTTTGGTGCGGCCAAGCAGGTCGCGGCGAGCGAACTGAACAGCAGGAACGCCCATATCGACGACTGACTTCGGAGGAATACCGTTTTACGGTGTATCATGCTTACGACCTATCAGTGGTGTGGGCAGCCATAAGGGACAATCGTAGCCGATTCCTCCGTCGCGGCCAACCCCACGCGGATGACGACGCCTCAGACAACAGTCGGGGTGCAAAACACTATTGGCGGCTTGGTGTTGGTATGGGACACTCCGCAAGATTTAGCACCAGGCGCGTACATGTATCACGGAAAGATTACGGAATCCTTGGTGGGTGATTGCTCTGAGCAGCCCGGTTCGACGCGCGGGCTGGCACTTCGCTTCCACGGCGACTCCCCCGAAGTCAGCGCCCACGGACCATCTCCATCGGTAGCGATCGTGTAGATGTTGTCATGGTCGATTCCCACTATCGGCGTGCGCTTGAATTGAGCGTGGCCGTCTGCGAAGAGCACGTTCTGCCCCTCTCCGCCGTGGTTCGGTGAGTTGTAGTCCCGCCATTGTCTCACCGGTGGGCCGTAAGACGAGAGCGCCTCCGCCACCGGTAGCGTGCCTTCCGAAGGCGGAACGGTCACGGTAGCGTTATCGTAGGGTCCGCGGTCTGCCGCAACGGCGAAACGATTGTCGGACCAATCCCTGGCCCTCGCACAGCGCGGCCCGAATGGCACCTGGAAACCATAACTGACCGCTTTGGAGGAGGAGAAGTCGTAGTACGCGCGAATGTTCTCGTCCGACTTGGGCTTATCACCAGACGTGGGGCAGATAAACTGGTTCGGCACTACATCACCAGACCTCACGAGCATCCAAAACGAACGCGTGACGCTCAGTTGCCTGGCCCCGCCTGGTCCACCGATCGAGAGTTGCCTCCGATTGGGCGATCGCACCGATCCCTCTCCGCTTCCGGCGCGCACGGTATAGTCAATGCGGCCTGTCAAAGTCCCATCAAACGCCGGAACGGGCCAGGACTCGTTGTTGTCGTTCGCGTAGATCTTGCACGACGTGCCGATTCCCTTGAGGTTATTGGAGCAGATCAGT
>JAJRSP010000191.1 GCA_024278775.1 Planctomycetota bacterium | reverse complement strand
GTGACCCTCTGACACGCCGGTTTTTTCATGGGGGAAAGGGGGTTTTGTGCGCACGCCCACCCCTCCTGGGGCACAAGTCCGTCCCCGCGGCATCGAATCGTCGGTCAGAGATTGTCACAACCAAGCAATGAATAATGCGGGTTAGTGTGGCTTTTGCGTACTTGTGATTTGTCAATCGCATGAGCGGCCACGGTGGGCGCGACGGCTTGGAGAGGGATTGGCGGCCAAAGCACATGGTCGCTAATTTTGGGCTGAAAACCGCCACACATCACCACGGCCGCGTACCGTACGACATGACTGCGCAGTGCCGGCTGCTTGGTGCTGCAGCGTAGTTCTTCAGGAGGTTCGTAATATGCTTCGCAATCGTTGTTTTACACTCATCGTAGCCACGGTAGTCGTAACGCTGGGCCTACTATCAGGCTGTCCCCAACCGCCACCACCGGATATCCAAGGCACACAACCAACGCCATGCACTTCACGTGACCACAAACAATGTGTCTCGGGGAATGTTCACTGGTTTGATTCCTGCGGTAATCGAGGCAGCCTGGCGGAGCAGTGTTTCAGCTCAGAATTGTGCGTGGACAATGGCGGTTCCCCAAGGTGTGTAGAATGCACGAGCGATGCCGACTGCGACGACGGCTTGTTCTGCAATGGAACGGAGGCTTGCTTCAACGGCAACTGCTCTTCCTCCAGCGTTCCCTGTGCGTTTGGCGAGACCTGCAACGACATCACCGACACGTGTGACACGTCTGTGTCCTGCACTACCGACGCCGATTGCGACGACGGGTCTTTCTGCAACGGCGTCGAAACCTGCGATCTGACCGATCCGGTCTACGGCGTTTGCGTTGACGGCACACCACCCTGCGCATCCGGTCAAACCTGCGATGAGGGTACCCGTGACTGTTCGGGGGCGGCCAAGTTCGAAATGGACTATTTTGAGCACGCCAGGGTAGCCCAAGAGGAGTTCGAAACAGGAAACATTCCGACGATCATCCAGCAAGACGGCAACGTGCTGACACTACTGATGCCCGCAGGCCAGAGTGTCAACGGCTGGGCGGCCGGAACCGTCATCCTAGTTCAAGACCTGCAGGGTCAACGCTTCCACAAGTATGTCTTGTATGCAACGCAGCTTACTGTCGACACGGCTCGTGTGCTCACCAAAGCAGCCACATTGCTCAGCGCCATCAACAACGTCTCTGCACCGTCCGTGGGGGGTAAGTTGATCCAAAAACCGGGGACAACGGAGAAGGTCATTGTTGACGGTGAATTCGACTTTACACGCACGATCGACCTGTCGAGCTACAACATCGACCTGGGGGACCACGCCACCATCAACTGGATAGACGCGGGGATAGAATTCGACTTCACCACCACCGCGAGATTGGAGATCAACTCCGTTGTGTTGGAAGTCATCGACGCGGGAGTCTCTTGGATCAGCAACAAAGCTACCGAGCTGGCAGCCAGAGTGGCCGCCCAGCTCGACGACGGGGTGATTGACAGCGAAGAGGACATGAGGCTGCTTGAGCAGCGCCTGGATAATGACGCAGAGTTTCGGAGTCAAGTCGACGATATTTTGAACGCGATGGAAGACCCGAATCGAGTCAAAGAAGCTTCCGTCACCATAGATGGGACAATCACCGGCATCTTTCAGCCGGAGTTCGTACTATCGGCAAGCACCGGTAATGACTGGGTGTATCCCATTCTCCCGCAAGACATCCTGATTCAACTCGGGCCGTTGCCCGCTCAGGCGACCATCAATGTATCGCTTGTTTTGGGAGCCAGTATCGACGGCGAGTTGAGGGTGACCACCGGTTTGGAATTTGCAGGCCGTTTACATGCGGAAGCCAACTGGAACGACCGGGTTGCCAACGGCAGCCTGTCTCCGTTGGCCGGCTGGAATGACAAGTTCTTCAAGACCATCGCCCCGACGTTTGATGCCGAGGGAGGGTTTTCGCTGAAAGTGGGCATTCAGCCCGAGATTGGTCTTACACTCTTCAAGGTCGTGGGGTTCACGGTAAACCCGGAGCTTTATGCCAGACTGGAGGGGGTCGGAACCGCCACGCAGGACTGTGTGGAACTTTCGGCGGAGTTGTTTGGTGGTGTCGATGCGTCGGTCCGCGGCGAAGCGCTGATCTGGTCCACCAATGAGTATTCTTTCTTCAATGCCGAAACATCCCTGCTAGCTCCGTTTGATTGGGAGAACCCTGGGTGCCGCGGATCCCGGATAGCCAACGCCGGCCCCGACCAGACGATCAGCCCAGGTGGCTCCACGACGCTCAACGGCTCCGCGACCGGCGGAGTCGGTGGCTACGCCTACGTCTGGTCGCCGACGACCGGGCTCGACAATGCGTTCATCGCCAACCCCACGGCCTCTCCGACGACCACAACAACCTATACACTCACGGTCTTCGATACCCTCGGCGAGGTGGGTACGGATACGGTTCTCGTGACGGTAACCAACGGTACGACGCCCACTGGTGAGACGGTCACGCTCGACCTCGGCGGCGGCGTGACGATGGAATTGGTGCGCATTCCGGCCGGGTCGTTCATGATGGGCAGCGAGAACGGATTCAGTGACGAGAGGCCCGTCCACAGCGTCACCATCAGCCGAGATTTCTACATCGGCAGGTACGAAGTGACCCAGGCCCAATGGCGGGCGGTGATGGGGAACAATCCATCCTCTTTTTCCGGGTGCGATACATGCCCGGTGGAACGAGTATCCTGGGGCGACATTGCCGGCTTCAATACGGCGCTATCGAACAGGACCGGCTACGGCCTCCGCCTGCCGACCGAGGCGGAGTGGGAGTACGCCGCCAGGGCCGGAACCACCACGGAATACTCGTTCGGGGACGATTCAGGTAATCTCGGTGACTACGCGTGGTATGGGAGTAATAGTGGTTGGCAGACGCACGAGGTTGGAGGGAAGTTGCCGAACCCCTGGGGGCTGTACGACATGCACGGCAACGTGTGGGAATGGTGTGAGGATTGGTACAGTGATGGTTACTATGCGATTTCACCGGGGTCCGACCCGACGGGACCTGTCTCCGGCTCCGGCCGTGTTCTCCGCGGCGGCTCGTGGGACCTCGACGGCCTCAACATCCTGCGTTCCGCGCACCGCTCCGGGGGCAGGCCCGGCGAACGCGACTACCGCGACGGGTTTCGTGTTGCGTCGGGGACTTAACCCCTTGTTCTTTGGCTCCCATGAAGTAAGCCGTGTCAAGGCCGTAACTCGTTGTGGTCGTGAGACTTGACCAACCTCCCATTCGCGCTGGCGCTAAACGCCGCACACTAAGCTGGTCCTGTCAAGCGGAGACGCCCATTCTCCTTTTCGGGCCT
>JAJRSP010000190.1 GCA_024278775.1 Planctomycetota bacterium | reverse complement strand
GAACCGATCCCCATCCTCTACGGCCCGGCCGTCGGCGACTGGACCTATCGCGCTCCGGAACAACTGACCGTTTCCCAGGTCGCATGGACCGGCCGATCCGTCGACGGGGCGACGCCCAAGGTCTACCTGCTGCGCCATCGTAATCCTTATCCGCAGCGCAAAATTACCGCGATCGAACTGGTCGGCATGGATGACAAAATTGTGCCCATCGTCATCGGCGTCACCCTCGGCCGGCCGCGCCGGGACACCGCCACCCGGCCATCGCTGATCGTTCAAAAACAGCGCACCCGCGGCGCGTTTTCCGTCGGCACCCAACAAAATCAGGCTGCGTCATTCAAGGGTAATGGCTCGTCGTGGTGGGTCATCGCGCCGTGGGATAATCCCGCCGGCCGTGACGGCGGCTTCGGCATTGCATTCGGACCGGAACAAACCCTCGACACCAGCGCCGTCTACACCGGCCTCGGCGGAACGCCCATCCGATGGCGACTGGTCTCGGCCGACCCCCGGAACAATCGCGTGTTACTCGATGCGATGTTTCCCACCCTCGATGATGTGGTCGGTTACGGCTTGACCTACGTCTGGTCGCCGACGCAGCGCAAGGCGGTGATGGTCTTCGGCTCCGACGACGACGCCAAGGTCTGGCTCAACGGTAAGCAAATTCACGAATACTTCGGCGCTCGGTCTGACACGCCGGTGGACCGGGTGAACCTCCAACTCCAACAAGGCTGGAACACGCTGCTGGTCAAATGCGTGGATCGCCTGTGGGGGTGGCGATTCCAATTGTGGTTTGAAGATCAACAGGCCAAACGGATGGATGACATTTACCTCGACGCTCTAAAACGCGAGAAAGATACGCCATGAAACGGGCATTTGTCACTGCGGTCTTGCTGTTGCTGATGGGATGGACTGTCGAGGGTGCCACCTACTACGTGCGCCCCGATGGCGATGACGCTCGCAACGGCCTGACCGAGACCGGCGCGTGGCGCAGCATTGACCGGGGTCAGCCGACGGTACTGCTCCAACCGACGAAGCAGAATGATCAAACCGTTCGCGTGGTCAAGGCCGACCAGTTTCCTCCGCGCGGCCGGGCCACCCTCGGTAAGACCACCTTCACTTACACGGGGCGCACGCTGCAAACCCTCACCGGTTGCCGGGGGGTACCCGCCGCCAGGGCCGGCGCGGTTGTGCGTTCGCCGGACTACGCACCGCCGCAGCCCGGCGATACCGTGATCGTCAGCGAAGGGGTCTATTACCTCGAACTGAAAGACGAACCGATCAGCGGCCACAACATTCCACTGGGTGTTGTTCTTGTGCGCCGGGGCGGCACGGCCGAAGCACCGATTACTTTCAAAGCTCGCGGCAAGGTCATCATCGACGGGCGAGACGAGGTTATTTCATGGGTCATCAGCGGGTCGCCGCACGTTCGCGTGGATGGCTTCGACATTCGCCGCGGCGGGTTGTGGGTCGGCTGGTCCGACGATGTCAAACTGCTCAACAACCTCGTGCATGAAGGCAACCGCGCAGTCAGTGTCATCTACAGCAGCGGATGCGAGGTGGCCTACAACCGTATTTATGATTTCCAGGGCGCCTGGACCGGCCACGGCATTACCCTCGGCCCCGGCGAAAAACACAACATTCACCACAACACCATCGTTTCCAATGCGTATGGCATTCGTGCCTACAGCGGCGGGGAACACGAAATTCATCACAACCTTATCGCGTGGTGCCGGCTGGGCATCCGCTTTGATGAAAAACGTCCGCCGACCGATACCCGCGTTTACGAGAACAATATCTGGGCGGCCAAAAGCGGTATCTGGCTCCAACGCGACGACAACATCGGCACCAACCATTACGACAATGTTGATCCCAAGCCCGAGACCGACATTCACGCGGAGCCGATGATTGTCCAGTGGAACCCGGCGAAGCCGAACTTCCTCAGCCCGCACCCCGACTCGCCATGCGTCAAGGACGGCCAAGCGATCATCGGTGCGATGGGGCCTGCCCCCTATCCCGAATCCGGCAACGCGCCGGGCGAAAACCTGGTCTTCAATCCCTCGTTTGAAGCCGGTCTGCTCGGCTGGTGGATCACCCCTTGGGTCGGTTTTGATCCGGGCCAGGCCGGCTACGCGATCGTCGAGGAAGACGGCGCGGAAATGGGCCGGTGTCTTAACGTCTGGGATAACCCCTCGCCGGGCACGCGGATCAACATGCGGATTCAAAGCCTGGGGTTCCGCTACACGCGCGACAGGCCGGTGACGATCAGCTTTCGCGCCAAGGCGGCCGAGCCCGGCACGCAATTGGCCGCCGGCATGACCTTCCCCTCTTGGCAGAACAAATCCGGCATCGGCGAAAAGGTCAAACTGGACACGCAATGGAAACGCTACTCGGTCACACTCGATCCCAAGCCGCGTTTCCCCGACATCGCCACCGCCACGTTCACCACGGTCAAGGGGCGGTACTGGATCGACGCGGTGAAAGTGGAGGAAGGTGCGACGGGCAGCGTATTCTCCCCGGACCTGGAATTCGTCCCCGACGAATACATCGGCATGCTCGTCGCACCCGGTCAGCCACTGGTCGGCAAAGTGATCAATCGAACCGATGCTGCGTTGCGCGGCAAACTCCGCTGGACATTGATCGCTCCATTTGCCGGAGAGGTTGCTCAAGGTCACCAGGTATTTGAAGCGCCGCCTGACACCGCCGCCTCATTCGCGATTGATTTACCCAAGACGTTGGCGGGTATCTTTGTTTTGCGATACACCTTCCAGGACACGAAGGAGCAACCGCTGGCTGCGGGCAAGTTGCGGTTTTCCATTGGCGCACCGGCGCCGCGTGATGGTCGCAACCACGATTTTTTCGCCGCCACCCCGGGGTATACCGACGTGAATCCCGGCCCCACGTGGCGCCGTCAATGCCAGGCGATGGCGGCATTGGGCCTGGGTACCTTGCACCTGTATGCCGGCTATGCGCGTATGGCCGACATGCTCAACAACGACCGCTTCATCCGCATGATTGATGACGCGGACCGGTTCAACCTCCGTTGGCTGCTGACGCCCAGCGATGCCGCAGCGCTGACCGGCGGGAGAACCTGGGCGCCCGCGCCGGGTGAGGTTGACGGCAATGCCATCGAAGTCAAAACCGATCCCGACGCCAAGGATCGCTGCACACCCCGGCAACTCCAACAGTGGGCAGAGATCATTCGGCGTATGGCCAAACGATATCGCGGACGCATTCGATACTGGGAGGTGCTCAACGAGCCGAACTGTTTCCTTGACGGCGAGGAGTATGCCAAGGTATTGAAAGTCACTTCCAAAGCTCTACGCGACACCGATCCGGGCGCCCACATCATCGGCGGCTCCGTCGTCAATGCCCATCGCAAAGATCTTTACAACGCCACGATGGCCATGCCGCCCGGCACGTTTGATTCCTTCGCGTTCCACCCCTACCGGTTCGGCCTGCCCAACCCCGAAAGCGAAAAGCAAAGTTACCGAAAACTGATTCACGAGACCAAGCAAGACCTGGTCGCCAACGGCCACAAGCCGCGGCTATTTCTCACGGAAGAGGGTATGAGCAGCGGCTTGAACGAAACGCGCTGTATCGGCTATCGCCTGAGTCTGCACGGCTTGGTCCGCCAAGTCGAATTCGGCGAAGGTGAAATCCTTCAGGCGCAATACGCCGCCCGCATGTATGCCGCCCTGCTCGGTGAAGGCGGCATCGGCTACAACTACCACACCCTGCAAGGTCTGGTCCATGACTCGTTGATGAACCCTTTGCTCACACTCAAGTCGCTGCACACGATGGACAGTCTGCTATACGACGCGACACCCGTGGGCCAACTTAACCTCGGGCGCGATTACATCGGCTATCTGTTTACCGCGCCGTCGCGCCGGGTCATCGCCGCCATCTGGCCCAAGGATGCTGAATATGCCAAACCGCGCCGCCTGTCTCTGCGCAGCCCTCGTGCCCTGGAGGCGATCGATCTTCTGGGGATGCCCCTCGCCGTCGAGGCGAAAAAGGCCGGCCAATACACGGTGACCTTCGGCCGCGAGCTGATCTATCTCACGTTCGAGCCCGCCACATCGCAAACGGCGAAAAAGACCCTTGAACAGGCTTTTGCCGATGTACACAGCATTCCCGATATGTCTGCTTCCAGTTTCGACACGGCAGCGTCTTCTTCGATCGCGCAAAAAAGGTAATCGCCAGTTATGACCCGCACGACCGCAGCCAACATGCACAACGTATGCGATGATCGTCTGGAGTGGTTCCGCAACGCTCGCTTCGGCATGTTCATCCACTGGGGGTTGTACGCCTTATTGGGGCGGAGTGAGTGGGTGCTCAATCGCGAGCGCATCGGGCTTGATGAATACGTCAAACTCGCCGACCGGTTCGAGGCCCGGCATTACGATCCCCATGCATGGGCGGCACTGGCGGCGGAGGCGGGGATGAAATACATGGTGCTGACCACAAAGCATCACGAGGGTTTTTGTCTTTGGGATTCCGGGGTCTGCTCGTTCAATGCCGTCAACAGCGCCGCTCGACGCGACCTGGTGGGTGACTATGTCCAGGCTGTGCGCCGAGCGGGTTTGAAGGTAGGACTGTACTACTCGCTGGGCGACTGGTATCACCCGGACTGGTCTGCCGGCTGGCGGGGCGACGATGCGGCACGCGAGCGGTTTATGGACTACACCCACGACCTGGTGCGCGAATTGATGACGGACTATGGCCGGATCGATATTCTCTGGTATGACCTACCGCAAGGTTATTCCCCCCAGCAATGGCGTGCCGATCAACTCAATGCCATGGCGCGCCGCCTGCAACCACGGATCCTGATCAACAACCGCGCAATGACGGTCGAGGACTTCGCGACGCTCGAACGGCATATCCATCCCGCCCCGCCGGAACGCATGTGGGAGGCGTGCATGACGCTCAACGACAATTGGGGGTACTGCGCAGCCGACCACGACTGGAAATCGCCGCGCGATGTGGCCATTCAACTGGCACAAGTCGCCGCCGGCCAGGGCAACCTCCTTCTGAACGTCGGCCCGGACGGCGATGGGCGCATTCCCGAACCAGCGCCAACCATTCTGCGACGTGTCGGTCAATGGCTGGCCGTCAACGGCGAAAGTATCTACGGCACCGATCGCACAACCATCTCCTTCAATCTCTGGGGGCCTACAACCACCCGAGGCTGCCGCATGTACCTGCACCTCCAACGATACTTCGGCCCGGAAGTGGTCATCGGCGGATTGACCAACACCATCCGACACGCCCGGTTGCTGGCCACCGGCCAACCCCTGTCATGGGAACAGCAGGACCACCGGACATTCCTCCGCGGACTTCCCCCCGATCCGCCCGATGATTTACTGACCGTTGTGGAACTGGAACTCGACCGCCCGCCGGATCAGGACATCAGCCGCATCATCGGCGATGCCGACCGGTTCCCCGACCTGCCATAGCGCCGGTGGCTGCGGAGCTTCGCCATGTACGCACCTGATGATCGCTATGTCTGGGACTACTGGCTGCGACGCCAAGGCTGGACGGCTACAGGTTCGTCACATCCGGTCCGGCTGAGAACACGCCATGTTTGAACTCGGCGGTAAACGCATCCTGCTCGGTGGATTCCATGACCACTGGTGGCGGGCTGATCCGGACAACCCCACATTGCTGCTGGCGGCACTGGGCTATTACCACTACGACTTCGTCACGTTGATGGACGGCCCCGAATACTTACCGCCCCTTGTCGCCGCGGCCGAAACATTCAGCGATCGGATCCGACTCTACCCCGGCCGAGAACATGCATACAGCATGATGCATGTCGTCACCGTCGGCGCGGACGTGCCGGACCTCTCCTCGGGTACGGAAAACGATTACGAAAAAGCCTTGTTACAACTACGGGACGTGGCGGATCTTGTCTGTTTGGCACACCCCGATTATCCCGACACGTGGGAGACACTTTACCTCACCGGCGAGATGGATCGGCTGATGGATCAGGGCATCATCGACGGGATCAACCTGATCAACACCGATGGCTTCGACGCGCCTCGTCATCAGGAATTAATCGATTGGTACCGCCGACGTGACGCGGCCGGCAAACACACGCCGATCGTGGGCGGATGGGATGCGCACCTGTAGAGTGGTCCAAACCCTCTTCGGTAAGTCGGGTATGCTTTTTTTGTGGTGCTGGCCCGGTCAGTTGAAGTTTTTGTGACGGCTCTTGGAGCCGAGTTCACGCGAATCGGGCGGGTCGCCAGGAGAGGGCGTGGCGTTGTGGCGACGTTGCCATGCTTGGCGGTCCCACGGGGGTGGTCCATAATGTTGGGCAGTTGCCATTACTGAACTTACGACATTTGGATCGGAGGACGTGCCGGTGCTTCCACGATGGATGATGGTGGTGTTCTGGATGCTGACGGAGGCTTGGTCGATCCGGCGTGACGCGCGGATTCGATTCCTGCAAGCCCAGGTCGAGCTGCTGCGACAGAGGGTGCTTGGCAACCGGGTCATCCTCACGCCGGAGGAGCGGTCGCGCTTGCTCAAGCTGGGAGCGTCGTTGGAACATCGGGTTGATGATCTCATCGGCATCGTCAGTGTCAAGACGTACAAGCGTTGGCTCCGCGAACAGCGGGAAGGCAAAGCGCCTGGACGGGTCGGCCGCCCCCGGCAGATGACCGCGTCGCTCCGTGAGTTGATTCTGCGTCTGGCCCGCGAAAACGTCGGCTGGGGCGTGCGGCGGATCGTGGGCGAGCTGCGCAAGCTGGTGCTGACCCCGAGCCGCAGCTCGGTGCGGCGTGTTCTGGTTGACGAAGGACTGCTGCCTGACCCCGACCGGCGCGCGCCCAAGGGTGTGACCACCCCGTGGCGCACTTTTGTCAATATGCACGTCAACACCATGGTGGCCTGCGACTTCTTTTGCAAGAACGTTTGGACACCGCTTGGCAAGCGGCTCGCTTACGGGTTGATGTTCATTCATCTGGGTAGCCGAAAGGTCTTCGTCAGCTCGAGCACCTACCACCCGACCGAAGAGTGGGTGAAGCAGCAGGCACGAAACGTCGGCATGTGGCTCGATGAGGAAGGGCTCGGTATGCGGTTCATCGTTCACGACCGCGACACCAAGTTCACCGAGTCCTTCGACCATGTCTTCAAGGCAGCGGACATCCAGATCGTCAAGACGCCGTACCAGTCGCCGATCGCCAACGCTTTCGCCGAGTCGTGGATCGGCAGCCTGAAGCGGGAGTGCCTGAACCATTTCTATTGCTTCAGCCTCGGTCACATGGACCACATCGTCCAGACCTACGCGATGTTCTATAATCACCGTCGCCCCCATCAGCCGCTTGGCAACGTGCCCTTGGGCCAAGCCGGCCAGCCGCCCTCGCCTCCCGTCGCGGGTGAAATCGGGGTTGTCCGTCGGCAGCAGTTGCTCGGCGGATTGCTCAACCACTACGAGCGAAAAGCTGCATGACACAGTGCCCGACATTTTGAACCACCTCCGGCGGGTGGCTGAGTTTTTTTCACACCCGCTTGTGGACCACTTTAGCGTCGATTCACTTCGAGCGTTGCGTCACTGCATTCCTTTCGGCTGGCCGGACGTCCCCATTCTGGGAGCAATTACGCAGGACCATGATGGTCGCCACGCCAATCACCGCGCACAAAGTCGCTAGCGCGATCCGGCCAAACGTTTTTTTTTCCGGCGTCCATCGTGACGGGTAAGGTGACCTCGGAATCAAGACATTCGCGAACGAGACTACATTGGGATTGTGTCTTACGGCTTTGATCATCTCTTGCACTCTCGCCGCCCAATGGTCTTGCACGTCTTGAAGCCTCTGCTGGAGAGTTTTCGCGAGGTCTCGCTCCGGACCGTCCAGTTCGTCAGTCGGCAGAAGGCTCGGAATATGTTCACCGGCCTCCAAAACCGTCAATGCGGTCAAATAGACAGCTCGCCCCCCCTTATCTTTGCCTGCCGGAACGGAAAGAATGTAATAACTGCGCACCGAAGGTGCGTCGCGGACGAATTGGCTGAAGATCAGATCATTGGTGCCATGCTTCCGCAGGACCGACTCAGGTATGCCCAGTGTGACGGCCGGCGGTAGAGTTGAGACGTCAAGTGCGTCGCTCAATCTGCAGCTGACACCGTTGACGATCACAGCTTCGTCATCGTCCTGAGAGCGGTGGGGAAGTATCCAGATAATGTTCATCGCTGATGTAGTACCTCATACACCGACTCTAGCGCCCGAGGGAACGATAACGCGAATATATGGTCGTCCTTAATGGACGTCGGACTGATTCCCGTCAATCTGTGATGATAGTCCCCGAATACCGCCTTAGCCGTTGCCTCTAATTCATCGATGTGCGCCTGCAATTCTGCGACGAACTCCTTGTAGCCGTCCCCATCCTCGAGTTCGAGGTCAATCTTGTTGACCAAGAGATGAACCACAACGCCGTTCGATAATTGACCCATATGAGACGCCAACCATTTCAGGTCCCCATGAATCCGGGAACGCTGTCGGAACTTGCCGTGTCGCAGATCATCCAGCGTCATCATGTAGAAGATGACGTCGGCGTCTCTGCATGTGTCGAGCCAATATCGTGTCCTTTGCTCGAGTTCACCTCCCACATTGGTGCAGCGGCTGAAGGTGACTTGGAACTCCTTACCGCTGGGTAGCGATCGCTTGAAAGCAAAACGGGGCATACGCTCAGGGCTCTTGGTTTGGTGGTGGTCGTCTGGAATGACCTCACCCCGAAGGCGGTGGTAAAGGCAATTCTTACCGACCGCAGTGGGGCCGATCACTGCAATCTTCTTGCCATTCCACCAATCCAGAACTTTCGGTGCGAGCCTGCGCACCCAATCAATGAGTAATGGCCCATACTTCTTGGCAAGCTTTGGGCCATGCTTCTTGACCGCTTGACTGAGTACCTTCCATGACTTCGCGAACAGCGCACTCCAAGCCATTCTGTTACCTCCCACGGAAAATCGTTGATATCGCTCCTGCCAACATCCGATTCAGTTTATGAGCAGGCTTTCCCATGTCGTGATTCGCCTTCCGCAATGGCGCTGTCGCCCGCGCATAGCGGTGCGAATTGGCCGAATTCTACAGGACAAACCGTCCGTCAAGAAAAAAACTCCTTGAGGTATCGGCTATAAAGCTCTTCGCAGAACTCAGACGACGTGATCAGGTCGGCACCTTCGTGACGTAACTTCCCTCGGCCGCGCCGTTCGCCGGAGAAGGACAAAAGGTTAAAACTTCCACCGAATGTGAATCGGTCGTCGCATATCAGTCGTTTCTCGTGGCTGTGACCGATGTCACGATACGTCATAAGGTCAGGAAACTCACGATGCAATCGCTTGAAGACTTCCTCGGCTTCGATCCATCTTCTCTCGCCTCTGCTACCAGCCAAGTGATAGCGAAGGCTGCTTCCCAGCAGAGAATAGTGACCAGAACGTACGCGTTCCTGCATGGTCCCGGGTTTCTCAATAAGTCGCTGAATGCAGGCGTCCGCATTCATGTCCTCGTCAACGAACTTGCGGATCGCGTGCTCGTCGTCCGTCGCAATCTCCTCTGCGATTGCCTCACGTGCCCGATTCGTCAGTCCGACAGCACAGCTCGGCCGGTCCTGAGCCTGCCAGTCCCGTCGTCTCTTGAGTTGTATGCGAGAGAGCTCTGCCTCCAGCAGGACTGCAGACTGCTGGCGGTCTTCCGGTGCCGTCGAGACGGCTCGCTGGATGACATCGACGACCTCTGGTGGTGCATCGAACGTCTTCAGCCCTTCGAGCACGCTCGCGTGGCCATGTACATGAATGTCACATAGGCCCCATATACAAAGCACCCCAACCGAATAGACATCACGGCAATAGGTGTAGCCACCCGTGTCAGCTTCGGGTGGCGAGAAGGGAGGGGACATAAACTGGTTGAGGGTGACGCGTGGCTGGAGCGTTCGTTTGAGCTTTGAGATGCCGAAATCTGCCAGCTTCACCGATCCATCGACATCGACCAGGACGTTTGCCGGTTTGACATCTCGATGGGCTATATCCATCTCGTGGGCATACGCGAGAGCTTCCACAAGAGGCAAGACCACGAGGTCGGCGAAATCGTCCCAGCCCGCGAATGGAGCTCCGCCCGCGTGACGCTCGTGAACAAGGTCGTGCCGCATGAGTTCCAGCACGACGTAGAATTGCCCCTGAGCATCCTCTCCGGAATCCAACATCCGCACGATGCTGGGATGTTTGAGGTTCTGGAGAGCGTCAACCTCACGGAGAAACGCCTCACGCTCAATCTCCGGAAGATGCTTGTCCCGGTCGAATCGCTTGAGAGCAATCAGTTCATCGCTTACGAGATCACGAGCGAGGTAGACCGTTGTCATCCCACCGGTCTGAATCGTCTCTTGGATCAGGTAACGTTCGGCAACGATATCCAGCTTGCCGCTGGCCATGTTCACCCCCTAGAAGCCCCTAATTGTGCCCGGATCTTGCACATGCTGTTCACGCCGCGGCGGTAAGAAAACAACAGTCGTAGAACGGTCGTCTTCGCAACGAGTCGAAGAGACTGATGGCGGTAGATTTTAGCGGAGTTCAATCCCATGTGCGAGCTGCTGACGCTGGGACAATCGCTCCAGTTCGGATTGGACCGCACATTGGGGTCTGATCAGGCGGCTTGCCTTTGTCGTTGGCCTCACGCTACGTCCGGGGAAATCTTCCGCGACAGCTACAAATCGGCGTCAGCCAGGAGCTCACGGTCGATCTCGCACCAGACCAAGAAGCTGGTCTACTTCCATCTGAGCCTGTGTGGCGTTGTTCTCGGAAGCGTAATTCGCAGACTCGCACACTGTAAACGTCGGTCTAAAAGTGCAGCGCCGGCCATTCCTGAGACTCGTCCTCGGCTTCGAAGAGGTGGCCGATAGCGCGAAGCCGATAGGAGCAGCCCTCGTGGGCTTCGGTGAGCAGGACCAACGCCGCGCCGAGGTGCTACTCGACGCACTCGATGCAGCTTGGCCGCGTGGGCGTGTAGCCGCGCCGGGGGCGACTAGCGGCGGGCAGTCGGGACACTTCTTCTTCAGCGTCGGCTGGAGCGATTCGGGTTGCTCGGGCATCACGGGGCCTCCTGGAAGGTCAGGTCGAATCGATACCACGCGCCGAAGTTGTAGGGCGGATCGTTGGTCGTGGCGTCGATGAACAGCGTGTGCGTACCGGGCTGCAGCTTCGGTTGCTAAGACGAGCGCCAGTCTTGATACCTATCCAACGCAGCGTGAGCCTAGGCAGCCCGCGCCACCCCGCACGGTTCATTGCCGTCATGCGGGATTTGCACCCGGTGCAGGGACGGACGAAGCCAACAGTGGCGACTTGGATGAACATCGCCAACCAGTCGCCGGGCGGCAGGATGCGATGTGTGACCGATGCGCCTGCGGACGAGTCGCCCTGCCGTGCGGCGCTCTGGTCGTGCAACTTGCGATACTGAGGTTTCATGGAATCGTGACCGTCGCGGTGCCGCCAGTGGCGGATGCTCTGTAACCCGATGGATCAAACCAGATGTTCGTCGCGCGCTCGAAGCACGATGGGTTCTGATTGGGCACGACGTGCGTACCGTGACAGGCGTTCGTGATGTCAATGATGCCGGCGAAGGGGCAGTCGCCGCCGACGAGGGCGACGCCGAATTTCAGGCCGGGGGTGAAGCCGTAGTCTTCGCCCATGAAGAACTCGGCGACGACGGACAGATCCCACAGGCTCGGGCTTTGCCAATGCTGCGGATCGCTACAAGTAGGGTTCCGCCAGAATTCGTACTTGTAGTACTGAGGCATAACACGATAGGCGTCGTAGTAGCACGGCCAACCGATGTCCTGCGGCAGCGCATAATTACCATTGACATCGATAAGGATGGTGGCGCGAAAACTCCAGCCGGATGCGTCGCGGCAGATTGCCGGGCACGGCGTGACACCGGCGACATCAACTTGGATCGTCGACGACAGCGCACCGTCCGGACAAAGTGGACACGGCGGCCCACCACAGCACTCACCGCAAATCATAAAGCGGCCATCATCGGCAACACCGAACGCGCCAATCCCGGAAGTTTGGGGGTCGATGTCGAATTGACCACTGCTTCCCATCAGGTACACGCCTCCACGTCGAGGGTTTCGTTCGCGTCGTAGAGGATGAAGTCATTGCCATAGAAGTAGCCGGTGCCGATTTCACCTGCGCCGGTGTTTGATGCGACGGATAACTTGCCGCGTGCCGGGCGGCGTTTCAGGGGCGCGAGGTTCGTACCGAGCAACTGGCCCGTGTTGTCGTTGGGCCCTTGGGCTTCCAGTGCGCGAACCTTGTAGGTGCGGTTGCACTGCAGTGTCTTGCTGCCGTCGGTGGTGCCGCCGTCGCGCCAGACTTTCACCGGGATCACCCCCGGAATGGGCGCGGAACCGAAGCGCACCAGGGCCCAGCGAAGGTCAGTACCCACGCCGGGTTCCTTCCACACGATCGTGACGGGACCGATCAGCACGGCCTTGAGCGAGGTGGCATCGCCGTCCTGCACCTCGGCGAACATGAAGGTTTCGTCATCGACAACGACCTGAACCGGACAGACACCGCTTACCCACGCACGCCCGATCGCTCCGGCGCGCACTGGTTCGCTGAGGATCACGAAGCGATCGGCGTGTTCATCAATTACCGGCTCGACGCAAGCAATCGCTACCTGGCGCTGGAACTCTTCGAGGTGATCGGTCGGCAAAAACACCGGCGCGTTGATGCCGAGGATTTCAAAGCGCTGGCGGTTCTGGCCGCTGTCGTTGCGGATCAGAACGACGTTGCCCGCACTCGCAGATGTGTTGGCGGATGCTAATCGCGCCGGTGACGTAGTCTGGCCGGAGTGTTGCCTATGCTGGTGGTCGAGTGCTGCGTCGATGAAGGCGTTGTACGTCCGTGCGTGGATGCGCAGCGGATCGCCGGAGTTCACCTTCTTGAGGATGTCGCTCATTCTTCACTTCCGGGGAAACTTTCGGGGGAACTTCCGGGGGGGGGTTATGTTCCGATTCCCAGTGCCGCGAAGTCGCCTTCCTCGTAGACCTTCTCGACGTAGACGGCGACAGGTTTCTTCACAATGACCAGCGCGGTCGTGTCCTCAACATCCGCATAGCGCACCCAGATGTACTCCCAGCCTTTCTTGTCAATGCCGGTGATACCGCCGATGGTCATGCCGGTTCGATTCGGCGACGCGGCGAAGCGAAACGTGATCTCCCAATCGCCCATACTTCCGGGGGCACCCCCGCCCCCGGAAGTTCCCCCGGAGGCAGAGCCGCGTTTCGTACCCGATGCGCCGAGGAACAGACCCTCGCCTGCACTTAGGCCTTTGAACGGCGCATCGTTCGTCTTGCCTGTGAGGTTGAAAAGCGTGCCGCGATAGGCGAGTGTGACGACGCTGTCGTCGATGTAGTGCGTTTCGCTGAATTGATAGACGGGCACGGTGATGTCCACGCCGTCAATGCCCCCGGAAGCGTCTGCGACGCCGATCGCACCTTGGAAGTCGGGAGTCCCCGGCATTCCAGTGGCGGCGTAACTCCCGACGGTCTGCAACGACTGGGTGATGTGCTGGTTGCCGCCGCCGGTGTCGAAGCTGAAGGAGGACTCACCGGTCTCCGGCGGCGGTGCGTTGGTGCCACCCGGAATACCGTAGCGCACCGTGGCTTCCCAAAGCTGCGGGCCAATCGGTTCAATGTGGATGCTTTGCTTTTCAAGGCCATCGTGGTCAGACGGTGAGTTGGTATCAACGGCGCTTTTGATCTGGATGTCATCGTCGCTGCCGCGCACGATGTATATCAGGTCCACCGAAGCGTTCTGCCCTGTCGTGGACTGGCGGCTTTCGAGTTTTTCTTCGACGGTGATGGGCATGGCAACTTCCGGGGTGTTTCCAGAGGGTCAAGCGAACGTCAGCGTGCTGCGCCGGGCTTCGGTCAGTAGTCGCTTGGTGTTGGTGGCGGTGGCTTCGGTGGCCTTGGCGGTGCGGTCGGCCGTGCCGTCGGATGTCATCAGGCTTTGGATCGCGGCGGCGTTGAACGTGCCTCGGACTTCAACGGTGCGCTCGCCGATGCGCTGCAGCGTGTCGCCGAGGTTCGCCAGCCGATCCTTCAGTTCGTTCAATAGACCAGACTGTCCGTCACCCTCGGATGGTTGCTGCGATTCCGCGACGCGGCGCTTCTGCGCGGCTTCGGCCAAGGCGCTGCGGTATTCCCTGCGCGCCGCTTCGAGCGCCGTCATCGATTCGTCGATCTGCTGCTGGTAGCGGCCCCGCCGCTCGTTGTGCGCCTTCTGCGATGCCTGGTCGATCGCCTGCTTCTCAGCCTCGAAGTCCTGGCCGATGCGGGCCATATCCTGCCGGCGTTGTTGTTCGCTCTGTTGGAGCGACTGCTGTTTCTGCTGCTCGATGTTTCGCTGGTCGGCCTGCTCGTTCGTGCGGGCGATGTTGATCGCAGCCTCGACGTCGTAGTTCTCGTCGAGCAAACCCGCGATGTGATGCAGGCCCTCTTCGACCTTCAACTGGGCTCCTCGGAAGGCGGACTGAATTCCCGATGTGAACTGGACCCATACCTTATATAGATACGCCGTCGTTTGGGCCCATACCGCCCGTAGGCCGTGCCAGGCAGTGGCGAGGACTTTCACCGCACCGTAGAAGGCGTCCACGGCGATGCCGAGGAAAAAGTCCTTGAAGCCTAACCACAGGCTTTCGAGGTAGTTGATCCCGCGCTGCCATTCGATCTTTAAGGCTAACCACAGGACCTTGGCGGCCAAGGCGATGTCGCCGGCAGCCAGTGCGTCGGCGATACCCTGCCAGGCGACCAGCGCTTTGTCTTTCAGCCCCCGGAATTGGCCTCCAAGCCAATCGAGAGCTTTCCCCGCCGCGCCGGTGGCGTGCAGGATGACACCAGCCAGAACGACCGCCCCGGCAATGACCAGGCCGATCGGCGAAAGCATCGCCGCCAACGCCGAGCCGACAATGCCGATCGCAGCACCAGCGCCGGACATGATCGATGCGATGCCGCCGAAGATGAACGCCAGCGTCTGACCGGCAATGCCCACGGCCATGAGAGTGCCGCCGACCAGGCCGACAATGGCGATGACCTTCGCCGCGACGAGCACCAGTCCCTTGTTCTTCTGCACCAACTCGGCGATCATCTGCGCGTAACGCGTGATCGCGGCTGACGCCCTGGCGACCGGTTCGCTCAAGGCTTCGCCGACCACGGACAGCGCCACGAGTCCCGCCTGCTTCACGCGGTTGAACGCGTGCGTCAGCGTCTTGGTCATCTTCTCGTAGGCTGTCTCTGTTGCGCCGGCACGGTTTGCCATTGCGGCGACGTCGTCGCCAAAACTCGCCATGTTCTTTAGCGCCGGTAATACGCCCTTGAGCGCACGAATATTCGGGAACAGCTTTGCGATCGCGTCCGGCGGCAGATCGGCGATGCGCTGGAACACGCCGACGAGTCCCTCGCTCTTGAGCGTTGCCGTGTTCAACTCGAATCCGAGTTCGCGCGCGAGCTTGGCACCTTCGGCGCTGGGTTTGAGGAAGGCCGAGAGGATGGCGTTGACAGCCGTCATTGATTCTTCGGTCTTGATGCCGCTGCGCGTTAGCGTCGCGACGGCAGCGCCCAGTTCGTCAAAGCCGATGCCCGCCGTCGCGGCGATGGTGGCGACGTTGCCGATGGTGGGCGCGAGGTCCGCAAACGTCGTCTTGCCGCGCTGGACGATGCTGAATAGCCAGTCGGAGACGTCTCCGGCATGCTCGGCCGACAGGCCGTAAGCGTTGAGCACCGTGGTGATCGCATCCGCCGCAGTGCGCGTGTCGGTCAGTCCTGCCTTAGCGGCGCGCGCCGAGGTGGCCAACACGTCGAGTGCGCGCTCCGGTGCGACAGACGCGGAGAGGATGTCGTACAACCCGCCAGCCAGCGCCTCGGTGGACTCGCCGAACTCGACGGACATCTCGCGGATGCCGCGTCGGAAGCGATCCATGTATTTCTCGGCATTTCCGGGGGCCAACATGGTCTCGACGTTGGCCATCTGCTGCTGGAAGTCGGCGAACACCTTCACGCCGACGAGCAGTGGCGTTGCGCTGACGGCGGCCAGTGCGGTGAGGCGCTTACCAATGCCGCTTACCGACACGCTGAACCCGCGCAGGCGCTTCTGCGCCGCGCGAAGACCGCGTGCCAGGCGATTGTCGGTGGCGTATAGTTCAACATACGCCGCGCCGGCTTTGATGCCACGTGCGGAGGGCATAGATTAGCTTCCAGTTACAGAAGGTGGTGGTGGCGAGGTAGATGCGGTTGGCATCTTGTTTCTGTAAAGCTTGATCCAGTTGTCGATGCCGCCGGTCAGATACAACACGCCGACAAAGCCCGCGACGATCAGAAGCAGCCATGTGTACTGATCCAGCACGGCAGGCAGCCACAGTAGCGCTACGCCCACACCGATCGTGGCGATACTGGCCGACATGGGAATCAATGGGAACCAACCACGAACGACGATGAGCGTCGCGCCGATAACACACAGGGCCACACCCGACCAGGTAACGATACCGATACGTCGCACGCCGACCTGATCGACGCGCTGCCGCGCGCCGGTCGATGCGCTCAGGGTCACGCCCTTGTCATTCGGATCTGTTTGATCGAGTGTAGCCGCTTCAACCGCGCCGCCCGGTTGCAGTACGGTAACGCGGCGCGTCAGGTCGCCGTAGCGCTCCTCGGTGATGATGCGTCCCGCTGTCGCGCACGCGACCAGGCACAAGACAACGATGAGGAAAATGACGACGGCTACGATGTGATTGGTCTTCATGGTTTACACCTCCTTGTGTTTGACGAATACGTCCTTCAACATGCGCACGCTTCCCGGAAGTTTGTCGCTGCGATCTATGTCAGTGTGTTCAAACGGATCGAAGTCACTTGGCTTGAACGACTGACTCCTCTTGCCCCCGGAAGTTGCACGATTGACGTTGGCGAGCATTGCCAGCAGGGCCGACGTATGCGACCAGGCTGTGCGCTGCTTTGCCTCAGCCATCCACACCAGTTCACGCAGCGTCAGGGGTCCGGCGTGGACACCGGCGATTCCGGCGAGTTCATTGATGAGTCGTTCGACAGTTCCGCCATCGCCTTCTCCATCAGCGCGTCGATCTGCGGGCTGTCGATCTTCTGCTCGGCGACGTCCAGCACGCGGGCTTCGAGTGTCCGCAGCTTCGCAAGCGCCTTGCCGAGCACGCGACGCTTGTCCTTCGGGAAAAAATCCACCAACTCCTCCAGCCACGCCGTCGTCGCGTGATCGATCGCATCGCCGCCCATGGCGCGTCCGAAGTCCTCGTCTGACACCTTCCGGGGGTCCGCCTCGGGTTTACACAGGGCGTACAGCACATCGCAGAGCAGAATCGGGTCGCTGCTCAAGCGCCCAAGCAGATCGCGGTCGCCTTTTGCCGTTCCGGGGGCGATGACATCGAGCAGGTTGACGTCGACCAAACCCTTGACGCGCTTGATGGCGTCGACGTTGATGTTGACCGTCCATGTGCGGCCGGCGTTATCGGTGAAGGTTTTCATAACGAGATGTCTCCTATATCCAGACCGGTGCGCGGGTGGCATACGTCGGCTTGACGGTCACGCTTACCGTGATCGCTTCCTCGAGCGGTTCACTGCGCGAGAAGTTGGTCACGGCAAAGTCCGCGTCGAGGCCGGACCCGCCGGCAGCGATGTCGCCGTCGAGAACGGCCAGAGCGATCGGTGCGTTGTTGAAGTAGGCGTCCTTGAGCGCGACGAAGCCGGGATCGGCGGTATCCCAGACCATCTCGAATTCGACGCTGCCGTTCTTGAGCGTGGCGACCGTGGCGCGCCAGCCGAGGTTGCCGCGCGTGGTCACGTCGGCTTCGCCGGTTTCGAGGTTCAGCGTGACGTCCTTGACGTTGGTCAGTTCCGTGCTCGCCGTTGCCCCGGCCGCACCCCAGTACAGTTTGGCTTCCATGCCGAGTCTGATGCTCATGGTTTACTTCACTCCTTTCAATTCACCGATCCAGCCCAGAACCTGGGCAGGCGGTCGATATTCTTCATCAATGCCGGCCCCATCAGCGGGCGCTTGGGGTACCGTTGACCCCGGAAGCGCCCGCCGAACTCGTGGGCCATGGCGGACGGGCCGACGATGTTGTGCGTGGGTCCGACCACCACGCGCTGCCTGGTCTTCTCCACCGCGTAAACGATGGCTTTCTTGAGTTGGCCTCGGCGCGTGCGCGGCGGCGATCCGGGAGCAGCGGGCCTTTGGCTTCGGCGAATGCTCCAACGGGCCGTCATACGAACGGCTGCGCCAGCGTGGCCGAGGTTTCGGAAGGTGGAGCGATCGACGGCACGTTTGACCTTGTGGGTGTCGATGCCGTCACGCGGTTTGCGGGGGTTGAACTTCACCTTCATGCCGATCATGGCAGTGCCTCGCCTTTGATTCCGGGGGCTACGCGGGGATCTTCGAACCGAAGTGCGCGGCGACCTGGGTGGCCAGGCGGTCGAGCGCAACCTGTAAGGTTGACGGCGATGCGGTCGCCCATGCGCTGCCGCCGTCGTGGATCACGTCGGCGTAGGCGGCGTAGAGCGTGACGCGCGGGCCGGGCGGCGGGTTCTGCGTGGTGCCGCGGAAACGCGCACGCAGCGCGTCGAGATTGGCCTGCACGAACGGGAACAGCGTCGGGTCGGTCGTCGCATTGAACGTCGCGGTACGCCAGCCGTTTGCGCCGCCGTTACTGAGCAGTGGTTGCGGCTGCGTGTATGTTCCACCGATGTTCAGCGCCACGTCCATGTCGGCATCCGTTCCGCCGCAGTAGGCGCGCACCGTCACTTCGTTGACGCGGCCGCCGGCGAGATCGATCGTCGCCAGTTCCAGTTCGACCGGATCGTCGTTGCTCTGCATCGTGGCGTCCCACTCGACGTAGTCGCTGGTGTCGGGCACGCTCGGATCGCGCACCGCGTCGTCGACCATCTCGTGCGGGTCGCCCGGGCCGGACGGGAACCACATGCTCGGAATGGTGCCGTTGGGATCGACCGCAGCGGTATCGACCGGGCCGGTGAACGAGCTATCGACGTAAACGTCCTGGGCTTTGCCGTCGACAGCGCCGTCAATCTCATCGAGCGCAGCCTGCACGTCGGAAGCTGTTAGTCCGGACGCCGCGTTCGAGAACGACACCTCCGAGGCGTCCTGAAGATTGAGCTTGTCGAGGAACGCCCAGACGTTCGTACCCGCATTATCCTCAACGCGGTAGACACCGTCGCCGCTGGGCGCACCGGTATCCTGGCGGACGATGTAGAGCACGCCTAAGCCCAGCGTGGTGGGGTCCGCCAACTCGGCGTAGGTGTCCACCGCGCCCTGAATACCCGTGGCGGCGGCGCTGACTTCGCTCGTTCGGGCCAGTTGATTCCCGGCCGGGTCGATCACACGATCGCCCGCTTGCCAGGCCGACTGGTTATGCGTGGCCAGACCATTGGTTACATCGCCGATGAGAACTTTGTAATTCGCCATTGAAACGCTCCTTTGCTATGGCTCGATATTGGGGATGCTTACCCCAAGGTGTTCAGTTAAGACTGCTGCAATCCGTGCGATCGCTTCGTCGGTTGTCGTTGGCATTGTGCCGGACCAGTTCGCTGCGTCATCACCGCCGTAGCCGCCGATGCTCTGACGTTCCGCGTCGGTGATGATCTGCCCGCTTCCG
>JAJRSP010000189.1 GCA_024278775.1 Planctomycetota bacterium | reverse complement strand
CTGGAGGTGATGGATGCGGCGGCGGGGCGGGTGCCGACGGTGGTCGTGCAGCATCACTTTGCGGACCCGGACATGCCGTTCTTTCAGAAAGGGACGCCCGGCTGGGAATTGCATCCGCAGGTCGCGGAGCGGCCGCGCGATGTGCTGATCGAAAAGTCGCTGCCGGGGGCCTTCACCGACACACCGCTGGAGGACTGGCTGCGGGAGCGTGGCGTGACCACGCTGACCATTGCGGGATACATGACACACATGTGCTGCGACACGACCGCGCGGCAGGCGGTCCACCGCGGGTTCACCGTCGAGTTCCTGCGGGACGCCACCGGAACGCTCGCGCTGGACAACGAAGCGGGCCAGGTGACGGCCGAGGAGTTGCACCGCTCGATCCTGTGCGCCCAACAAATGATGCTCAGCGAAGTGCTGGACGTCGAGAGCTGGATCAGCCGTCTGCCAGCACCGTCCGCGTGAGCGATCTGTGCTGGGTGACTGGGGTCGGCCAACGGGATCCCCCAGCGCTGGAGGCTCGCTAGCGCTCGACCCCAGCCACCCCCGCAGGAAAACCGCGACAGTGGGGCCACCCGTCCGGCAACCGGCTTGATCCCGTCAACCAGCGGCAGCAATTGCGTCACATCATGGCGGTTTGCTCCCGTCAACGTCAGATTCAGGGGGACCGCGTTGGCATCGGTGATGACATGATGTTGACTCCCCAAGTTCCTGCGATCCGTAGGGTTTGGGCCGGTTCTCGCGCCACCACCCATCCTGCTATTCGGGGTGTGAACGGTTACCGGGCACCGCCATCGAGGAATCCGTATTGGCTGCGATGCGCTTGGTCCGCCGTGACGACGATGTTGGATCGCTCGCTGACCGCACTGCCGCGTTCTTCGAACTTCTGGATGGTCGTGAACACAACTCCGCCGGAGGCCCGGTTCAGTTTCGTGGCCAGGTCGTCGCGGCTCTTAGCAGTCTGTTGAAAAACGGGTGACATCGTAACCCGAAGCGTCAGCGAGGGACGATCTCACGAGGAATCAGCAACGCGGACGACCTCGCTGACGCTTCGGGTGACTTTTGCAACGGGCTGATAGGGGCCGGCTTGTGCCCGCCAATGCGACCCGCCGCCTCACTTGAAGAGAACGCACTGGAGAAAAAGGGACGAGAGATCATGGAAAGGCGCGCGTTTCTGAAAGCCGGCGGCGGTGCATCACTGGTTGGTGCGTGGAGTGCGACAGGGGTCGAGCCAGCCGCGCAAGCTGCCATCGTCGGTGTGGCACCCACAGCGGCGGCGGCGGTCCTCAGTGCCTACACCGCCGACGAACATCGGCAGAGACTCCGAAATATTCGCCGATGCGAGCAGGGCATCCGCACATCGATGCGCAAGCACTTGGTCGACAGCTACCTGCCGGGGCAAGCCTGCTACAACCTGGGCGAGTACCCCTGCCGCAAACCTTGGAATCCTGACGAATACGACGAACAGGAACTCGACCGGCTCCGGGATCACGGCATTCAGTTGATCCATGTATTCGACGAATGGAACGATGCCATCGGACTGTTCGGCGGGAACAAGTATACCGCTCTTAACCCTGATGGTTTCCATCGCTTCGTGGAAATGGTCCACCAGCGGGGCATGAAACTTCTGGCCTACGTCTCCACCGGTTTCTTCGACATCCCCAATCCCGATTTCCAACCGCACTGGTCTCGAAAAGACGACGTTTTACATGTGGGGTATTTCAACATGGCCCGGTGTTCGCCATCGAGTGCGAGCTGGCGGGCGTACCTGTTGCCGCGCATCGTCGGCGTGCTGGATCACTACGGGCTGGACGGAATCTATATCGACGGCGGCTACGTGACGAACTCGTACAACAAGCCCCCGCCGACGGAAGACGAAGTCCTGGCCTTCGAGGAAACGCCAACACACGATGGAGCGCTCGCCGATCTGCTGGCGATGATCTACGCCGAAGTCAAACGTCGCGGAGGCATCGTCAAACTGCATATCAGTGGTGCGGCCCAACCTCGCGTTGGGGACTTGAAGGTCTACGATTATCTCTGGGTCGGCGAAGGAGTGAACAACGCAGACGGGCTGCGAGCGCAGGTCAAGAACCATCGGCCCTACGTGGTTCCGTGCATCGACCGGGAATTCGCAGCCGTCGCCAACCCGGAAGACGACTACCTGCATAGCATTCCCTACATGCAGTTTCCCATTCTGCATGCCGGCCGCCCCTTTACGGGAGAGCGGGCGGTGATTCCCGGCATTCACTATCCGTCTGCGAAAGACGACTTCTGGGTACGTCGCTGTCGCGAAATCTGGCAACACTATCAGACCAACCCCGACGGGCCGTACACCTACAGCATCTGGGACTCAGTGCCCGGCAACGCAGCAATCCGACCGTTGCATGCCCGCCGGCTCCAACAGTACTTGCCCATGGTCGAAGAAGGCACGTGGGCCTGGCTGGAGATTGGCGATTCCGATTTCTTTTCCGAGCCGCTCCCCGGCAACGTTGTGGCCTCCGCCTTTGCCAATCGGCAACTCCATCTGGTTGTCGCCAACTACGGGAAAGACGCGGCAACGTTCCAGACAACGGACACTTACGTTCCGGTCGATGATCCAACGAGCACCGCAACAAACCGTTGGACTCTCAACGGCCGTTCCCTTCGCATTCTCCTCCGAACGGTCTGAGGCACCGAATCGTTCGAGTACGATGCGCGCGGCAAACGAATCCTGCGCATCTTGTTCGAGGGGTCGACGGCTGGCTGGGGTGGAGCGTTAGCGGTCTGTTGAAAACGGGTGACATCGTAACCCGAAGCGTCAGCGACGGACGACATCGCGAGGAATCAGCAACGCGAAGCACCTCGCTGACGCTTCGGGTGACTTCTTCAACGGACCGTTAGCGAGCCCCCCGCGCTGGGGGCTCCCGTTGGTCGACCCCAACCGCCCGGCGTCGGTGTGGTGTCTTGAAACGTCGACGACCCGATTTCGGTAATCCAGCGATTCACCATCCTCAGCGCGTGAGCCACGCGACTGGGGCCGTGGACGCCGTCCGGTTCACACCGGTCTGCGATGGATCGTGGCAGAGTTCGTTCATCAGCGATCCGCAACGCCCCAGCCACCCGTCCGCACCCTGGTCTGCCTTTGGGAAACTGATCCACGCGTGATGAACGTTCATCACACGGTCCGCACAGCGGACCCTACTTGGCGGACGACGTCTGCGCACGTTTCACGTCGTGTAGCGTGCGGCCTTGTTTGTCTTTCCAGTCGACCCAGCCGTTTGAAGAGCGACCGAGGATTACAGCTGCGGCACCACTTGGAGTCTCAAAGGTGTAGTCCTCTTGGAATTCCAGTTGGCGCTCATCGAAATCCGCCAACACATTGCTCTCAAAGAGCTTTGACCGGAGGGATGAGACGGTGGCAAGGGCGGAATCAACGATTTCACGTCGACAAAGTGCTCCCTTTCGCACCAGAAATCCTTCCTCTGTAAGTGTTCCTGCTCCTTTCGCGTACGGTCCGGTACAAGCAAACCACTGTGCTTCGGGCTTTGGTTTGTGAAGAGGTTCGTAGACAGGATGTCCCAACGCCGTCAGGAGAATCCCAAGGTTCTCGAAAGCATCATGGCAATCTGCTCGTAGGGGTTCGGTTACGAACGGTTCTCGCGGCTGTTGAGTGTTGTCGAGCAGATACCGGCCGATCTCAGTTGCGCGCAGATGACAATACCACTCCAGCCATCTTATGTGAGCTGGTGTGAACGCGTGTGTCTTCGAGACAATGATGACGGCTGTCCTCCAAAAATCCTTCTCGCTGCTGTGGCGATCAAGCCTGGTTCGTACATCTTCGGTTTGGCCGATGTACACAATCGGTTTTGCTTGTTCTTCCGAATCACCGAAAAGAAAGTAGACCGCAACTTGGTCCAATTCCGGGCGTTGTCTCGCTTCTTTCAAGCGGTTTTGCGGAACCAGAATTGCCTGAACGGTCCGAGTCGTGAGCTCCGCAATTCGGATTCCCCGTGGCTCCCCGGTTGGGAGATAGATCTGTATTGTCCGACCCAAGTTTTCACTCACGTGCAGCTCCTCCTGATTTTATCAATCGGCTCTTAAGGTTGTCTCACTCATCCGTCACGCAGCCTTCGCTGGCGGTTTTGACGGTTTTGATGTACTTGTGCAGCGTGCCGCGGGTGAACTTGTAGGGGGGGGCTTGCCACTTGTCTTTGCGGGCGGCGAGGTCGGTGTCGGAGAGGGTGACGTT
>JAJRSP010000188.1 GCA_024278775.1 Planctomycetota bacterium | reverse complement strand
GCTTTGAGGTGAAGCCGGGCGAGATTTTTGGTTTCCTTGGTCCCAACGGGGCCGGCAAGACGACCACGATCAGCATGATCGCCGGGCTGCTTCGGCCCGATTCTGGCAGTATTGAACTCAACGGCGGTGCCGGTCCGGATCTGCCGCAGTCGCGGCGGGAGATCGGTGTCGCGCCGCAGGCGATGGCGATCTATGAGGAGTTAACCGGGACGGAGAATGTGACTTTTTTCGGGAAGCTGGCCGGATTGCGTGGCACGACGCTTCGTGAGCGTGTGGCGTGGTCGTTGGACTTTGTGGCGCTGAGCGATCGTCAGACGGACCGGGCCAAGACCTACTCCGGTGGGATGAAACGTCGTCTGAATCTCGCCGTGGCGCTGGTCCATGATCCGCCGCTGTTGCTTCTCGATGAGCCGACGGTAGGTGTGGACCCGCAGTCTCGTAACGCGATGTTTGATAAAATCCTCGAACTTCAATCGCAGGGCAAAACGGTCATCTACACCACGCACTACATGGAGGAGGCCGAGCGGCTGTGTGACCGCGTCGGCATTATCGACCACGGAAAGTTTCTGGCGCTGGACACGGTGGACAAGCTCATCGAGCGTCACGGCGGCAAAAGCGTCGTGACGGTTCGTCGCCGCGACGGCGAAACGCGTATCGAATCGAACGATCCACTGCAAGAGTGCATCAAGCTGCAACAGGAGGGCGGTATTCTGTCGCTACGCGTGGACCGGCCCGACCTGGAGCGTGTGTTTCTGAATCTCACGGGGAGGGCGCTGCGGGACTAATGGGTAGAGTCATTATAGCCCTGGCCGGTAAGGACATCCGCCTGCTGCTGCGCGATCGTGGTGGTGCGTTTGTGACGTTTGTGTTCCCGTTTATTTACTGCGTGTTCTTCGGCTTGATCTTTGCCGCGCGAAGCGGTGGCGGCGGGGGGATGCAGATCGTCGTCGTGGACGAAGATCAGAGTGAGCGTTCCGCCGCGTTTGTGGATACGCTCGACGGGGCGAGTGAGTTTTCGGTGACGCGAGCGACGCGCGGCGCAGCGGTCGACGCGGTGCGCCGTGGAAAGAAGGTGGCCTACCTCGTGCTGACGAAGGGGTTTGGCGAGGCGATGGGGCGTGTGCTCCTGAATGAACAACCTCGCATCGAGGTGGGAGTTGACCCGGCGCGCACGGCTGAGGCGGCGATGGTTAGTGGTTTGCTCACGAAATACGCGTTTGAGTCGGTCATGTCGAGTATGACCGAGGGCGAGTCCGTCCGGCGTCAGGTCGATGCTGCCCGGGAGAAACTCCGTGCCGATACCGCGATGCCTCCGGCGCGGCGTGAGACGTTGGATCGTTTCTATTCCGAGTTGGATCGGTTTATGACGAAGATTGACGTGCAGAAGGAAGCCACAGACACGCCCCACGAGGGCGCGCAGGAGATGGCCGGCGGGTTGAGCGGCTGGCAACCGATTGACATTGATGTGACCGAGGTCGGTCGCGAACGAGAAGGCCCGAAGAACAGTTTTGAGATTTCGTTTCCGCAGGGCATCATCTGGGGGGTGCTGGGTTGTTGCGCGTCCTTCGGAGCGTCGATGGTGATCGAGCGGACCAGCGGCACGCTGTCACGTCTGCGCATGGCACCGATCGGGCGGACCACGATTCTCGCGGGCAAGGCACTGGCTTGTTTCGGGTCGACGGTGTCGCTGGCGGTCGCACTCTTCGGCGTGGGGTGGCTGTTTTTCGATGTGGTGCCCCACTCGATTGGACATCTCGCGGTCTCGCTCGTCATGATCGCCACTGCGTTCGTGGGGATTATGATGTTTCTATCCATCCTCGGAAAAACGGAGCGGTCGGTGAGCGGTTTGGGCTGGGGGGTGCTGCTCGGGATGGCCATGCTCGGCGGCGGGATGGTGCCGCGGATGTTCATGCCGCAGTGGATGCAATCGTTGAGCCATATCAGCCCGGTGAAGTGGGCGATCCTCGCGATGGAGGGGGCCGTCTGGCGCGACTTTTCCACCAGCGAGATGCTGCTGCCGTGGGGCGTGCTACTCGGCGTGGGGATCGTGTTCTTTATCGTCGGCGTCAAAGGGTTTTCCTGGCAGGCAGAGGGGTAGTGCCTGTGATGCACGCGGATCTAGCGGACGACGCACCGGCCGGTGTTTGCTTTCGTCCGGTCGTAATCGCACCCACGTACAACAATGCGGTCACGCTTCTCGATGTGCTCGCGCGGATTGAACGCGTGGGGGTGCCACTGATTGTCATCAACGATGGGGCTACCGATGACACGGCCGATGTGCTCGATGCCTGGTCGAGTCAAACGCACCCGGTGTCCATGCATGTGCTGACCCACACCGTAAACCAGGGTAAGGCCGCGGCTATGCGAACGGGCTTCGCGCAGGCTCGGCAGAGCGGCTATACCCACGCCGTCACGATGGACACCGACGGGCAGCTTTCGCCGGAGGAGATCCCGGCCATGCTCAATGCGGCGCGTGCCGTGCCGGATGCGTTGGTCCTCGGGACGCGAAGCGAACACACGCCGGGGCTGCCGAAGTCCAACCTGACCGGATGGTATACGTCGTCGCTTGGGCTTTGGCTGGAGACGGGCGTGGTAGTTCGTGATAGCCAGTGCGGGCTTCGCGTCTATCCGTTGCGTCTGTTCGACGTGGTTCGGTGTCGGACGGGCCGGTTCGGGTTTGAGGCGGAGATCATCGCGCGGGCGGTGTGGGCCGGTTGCCCGATCGTGGAGGTGCCGGTGTCTTGTATTTACCCGCCGCGCGGGGAGCGGGTGTCGCATTTGAAGCCTTTTCGCGACGGGGCGAAAGGTTTTTTCATGCACTGGGCGCTCGCGATCCGGCGGTTGATTCCCTGGCCTCAGCCGAAACTTGCTGATGTGGAATGGACGGCGGCGGGCCATAGCCCGCCCTACAACAACCGTGAGCGGGTGCCCCATGGCTTTAACGGTGGGGGACGGGCCAAAACCGTTCATGGCCTGGCATCGTGGCACCATTGGGTCAGTCCGGTGGCGCTCTGGCAACAGGTGCGATCCAGTCGGCTGGAGCAATTGTGTGCGTCGGCGGCCGTCGGGCATGGTGCGTTCATGGCGTGTTTGCCGCTGGGCTGGTGGACTGCGCTTGTCGTGGCGTATGGCTCCAAGCGGCTTCACCACAATCTCCTGGCCGCCATGCTCGGGGCGGCCTTGGTGATTCCGCCGATCGGGACGATGGTCGCCAAAGTTTCGATCACCATCGGGTACGCCCTGACCCACTTCGGTCTGCCACATTTTTCCGGGGCGACGCCCGGTGTCGAGGGGCTTGGTGTGGTGTTCTGGGCGTTTCCCGTGTCGTGGATCGTCGGCGGCGTAGTGCTGGGCACGGTGCTGCACTGGTTGGCGATTGTGATCGTGTTTTCGGCGTTACGGTTGGTGTCGACGGTAGACGGGCCACCGGATGCCGGCGCATGAACGGAGCGAGTTGGTGAGGTGGCGTCGGGGCCTACTTACTTGGGACAGAGTTGCCGTGGTGGACATCACGGGGAGAATCTGCCGCGGTCGCACCCTGACGTGTGGCGTCGAGCATATCTCGCAACTGAGCGGCACGGCGCTGAAACCCCTCGATCCGTCCCCGGTCGGCTTCGATTTGCTTGAGAATACGCTTGTCATGCAGCAGGTTTGGTTGCGCCGTAAGAGGCGATGTCGTGCGCTGGGTGGTGTTGGTTTTTGACGAGCGAACCGGGGTTCGTTGCGCCCGGTCAAGCAGACTGCGGAGTTCACGGACCACTACGGATACGGTTCGATCGGCGCTACGCAGCCGCTCCTCCCGTCGCGTCAGATCATCGACGGCCAACTGAGCGCGGGTCACGAGGGATTCGGCCCGATGAACGAGCGGCTCCAGTTCCGCCCGCGCACATTTGGATTGAGCAAGCAGGGCCGCGCTCTCTGCGTTAACCCGGTCTTGTTGGGCGGCGAGCGCTGCCGGCCAGACGGTTGCCGGGGCCTGGCGTCGTCGGGCGAACTGGTTGGCGACGCGTGGCTGACGTCTCGGAGGCGCGGGTCTGGGTGGTTGGCTCACGGTTACGGGCGGCGGAGCGGTTGGTGCTGGGGGCTCGCGGGGAGGTTCCGGTCGAGGCTGCGCCGGTGCGCGGGCAGGGGTTGGTACTGATACCGGTGAGGTACGATCGGCAGCTGCGAAGGCGTCGGATGTATCGTCGGCGGTCGGTTCGGTGACCATCATCTGCTCGACGCCGGATTGGATGGCGTTGCCGTCGATTTCAGTTCGGTCGGCCGAGTACGCACTCAGCATGGCGTTGTCGCAGAGTGTGTTGATGATGCGCGGGACGCCGCGAGAAAACTCAAAGATTCGGTCCATCGCGTCGTCAGTGAAGGTCGAAAGCTTTTCTGAACCGGCTACCGAGAGTCGATGTCGGATGTACCCCTCCGCCGTTTCTCGGTTCATGGCGGGCAGGTGAAAGTTACGGAAGATTCGCTGCCGTAGTTGGCAAAACTTGGGAGAGGCGAAACGTTGTTGGAGTTCGGGTTGCCCCACGATGACGATCTGTAACAACTTGGCGTCATCGGCTTCGAGATTTCCGATCATACGAAGCTGTTCGAACGCGTCTGAGGACAGGTTTTGAGCTTCGTCTAGGACGAGTACCACCGGGTGATTCTGAGCGAACTTGCTGAGTAGAAAGTCGTGCAGGAGCCGCACGAGGTTGGTCCGGCTGGCACCCGGGTCGACATGCATCTCGAACTCCGTGCAGATCGACTCGAGTAGGTCCCGGCCGTCCTCCACGGCGTGGTTGATCGTCGCGAAAGAAATCATCGTGCCGAAGTGGCGCAGCATCATCCGTGAGACCAGCGTTTTTCCTGCGCCGATTTCGCCCGTCAGCAGCACGAACCCTTTTCTCTCTTGGACGGCGTAGATCAGCGAAGCCATCGCCTCTTCATGATCCGGCGTCGAATAAAAAAAACGTGGATCCGGCGTGTTGTTGAAGGGCAGTTCGCGAAGTCCGAAAAACTGTGCGTACATGGATTTCCCAGTCACAGAACGGTCCTGGCTTACCGGTTCATCCGGTAGGCGGACGATGGGGATATCGGTCCCGCGTCTACGTCGCTTGAGGTCTCCCCCTGCGCTCGATGGTCCCGGCGCGTGTTCTCGGGGCGGCGGAGGTCACCCGATGATGCCGTGACCAACCGGATCACTAGGGGTAGCTGTTGTTCTCGGACCTTACCACATCGGATGGTATTTGGGGGCCGAGAATGTTCAGTGACGACCCGCATCTCCCGATAAAACCGCGCTGAGCCACGTTTGGATGATCACCGTGCCGGGTGCCGTGCGGCAGCTTTCGGTTGGATGTGACCGGAGTGGCGGAGCCAGTGTTATGCTGAGAGTTTCTTCGCAAAGGGTACGTCACCTGCTCCGGGTGGTGCCGCTATGGTTGGCGGTGGGCGGGTGCGCCGCGCCTGACAATAAGGACATGTTGCACTTCCTCCGCGACCGAGAGCACCAGGTATCGGCCATCGAGTATCGCCTGGGTATTCCGGATGCCGTGGCCATTACGGCACCGCGCATCGCGGAGATTGATGGGGGTATGCATCGAATTCAGCCCAACGGCAAGATCACGTTGAAGTTGCTTGGTGATGTCAAGATTGTGGGTATGACGGCCAAGGAGGTGGGTGCCAAGCTCGAGGTGCTGCTTGGACGGTACTACGTTGACCCCAAGGTGGCCGTCAAGGTCGTGTCCTACGAGAGCAAGAAGTATTACGTGTACGGTGAGGGAGTGGGCGCCCAGTCGATACGCTATACCGGTCGGGATACGCTCGTGGATGCGGTGCTTACGGCGGTGCCCAATTTTCTGTCCTGGACGTCTCGCGTGTCTGTGACCCGTCCGGCCCGCGATGGCCGACCGGTTCGTACGATCGTGGTCGACGTGAAAGACATGCTGAAAACGGGGGATTGGAGCAAGAACATCCTGCTCGAGCCGGACGATGTGGTGTTCGTACCGCCGACTCCGGTGGCGTGGTTCGCTAATCGCGTTCGGGCCATCTTGTTCCCGTTCTATCCTTTGACGGATTTGTACACCGGTCCGGCCTACATGCGTGATGCGTCGAATGTGTACGGTAGTAACGGTAGTTCTTCGAGCGGCTTTTCTTCGGGTGGCTTTAGCAGCTCGAGTGGTTACGGCGGGACGAGTGGCTTCTGAGAAACGAATGACGTCGTGGGAAGATGTTTCCGGATGAGGGTGGCAGTGTGGTGTGTGGAAAAGGATGATTGCGAATGGGTAGGATTGCCGACGCGCTACATCGAGCCGAGCAGGAACGGCGTCTAGCCGATGGTGCAGGTAGTACGGGCACCGGTGTGGCTCACGCGCCGTTGCCCACGTCATCAACGACCATTACTTCGGCGATGAGCCGTGTGACTCCGCCGCTGGTGGAGGAAGAGTCGGCTGAGCCGGTGCCGGTGGTGGAAGGACTATCGGAATCGCTCGTGCCCTTCTTCGAACGCTCCTCACTCGTGACCGAGCAGTATCGCTCGCTGCGCACGCGTATTCTCAGCCAGAATCTCAACTACGAACACCGGGTGATCGCGGTGACCAGTGCCGTACCCAAGGAAGGCAAGAGCGTTACCTCGTTGAACCTGGGATGTATTCTTGCGGAAATCCGTCACCTTAAGGTGCTCGTGGTGGACGGCGACTTCCGCCGGAGTTCTCTGGCGCAAATGCTCAACCAACCCTCCGGACCCGGTCTGGCGGACGTTCTTGCGGGTAAGGCCAAATATGACGACGTGCTCCGTAGCACTCCGATTTCCAACCTGACATTTCTTCCCGCCGGCAGCACCCAGGGACGTTCGGCCGCCGAACTGCTCGCTACCGCCAGTGCGATGCCCACGTTTCGTCGTATGCAGAACGATTTTCATTACACCATCGTCGATACGCCGCCGGCGACGACGGTGACAGACGTTGGCATTATTGGTCAGATGTGTTCGGCCGTGGTCATGCTCGTGCGTTTGAACCGGACACACGAAGCGGACGCCAAGCGGGCCGTGCGCCTGCTTCAGGTGAATAATATCCCCGTGTTGGGATGCCTGCTGGTCGGGCGGGATGGTGCCGGTGGTCGGTACGGCTACGGGTATGGTTATGGGTATCGGTATAATTACTACCGCTATCAGAACTATTACAGCAGCGAACAGTCGTAACAGGGTTGATCCCGATTGGGATCGGACGGATACGGCGGCGCTTGTCATCGGTCCTGCCGTGGGTGTGATGGGTTCGAGTGGGATAGGGCGTTGATACAGGATCGACTCATCGTTTGTATCGCCAGCTCGTGGGACTATGACCCTACGAGTAAACATCAGATTATCAAGATATTGTCCGAGCGCAATGAGATCGTCTGGGTGAACTACCACGGCAGCCGCCGTCCGACGATGAACCGCGCCGACATCATGAGTGCGGCTTCTGCCTTGCGACGTGTGGCGCGCGGCGTGCGCCGAGAGACGCCCTCCATCGTACAGGTGACACCCCTTGTCATTCCCGGAGCGGCTCATCCGGTTCTGAAAAGTGCGCATGAGGCATTGCTCATCGCACAGATTCGGCGGGCCGTTCGCAAAACCCAACGCGGACGCGCCTTGCCCGTGCAGGTCTGGAGTTTCGCGCCGGACGTACCGTATCTTGTCGGACAATTTGACGAGGAGTGTTTCCTGTACTACTGCGTGGATGAATACAGAGAGTTTCAGGGGTTTGATACCGCTCGAATCGCTGAAGCCGAAGACGAACTGTTGGATCGCGCGGATGTCGTGGTGGCCACCTCCGAGCCGTTGTGTCACGCGCGACGCCGACACCGACCCGATACTGTGCTCGCACGACACGGCGTTGACTACGACCATTTTTCGACGGCTTGGAAGAACAATCTTCCGATACCGGTCGATCTAGCGCCATTACCTCGACCCGTGTTCGGATATTTTGGATTGATCGAACATTGGGTTGATCTGAAGCTGCTGGCCGAGGTGGCCCGCTTGCGTCCCGGCTTCTCTTTTGCGGTTCTGGGGGATGCCAAGGTCGATGTCACCGAGTTGCGTGATATCGATAACGTGCATCTGCTGGGGCGAAAGCCCTATGAAGCGCTGCCGGCGTACTGTGCCCATTTTGATGCCGGACTGTTGCTCTTCGCGCAGAATGAGATGACACGTCACGTCAATCCGGTGAAAATGCGAGAATACCTTGCGGCCGGCCTCCCCGTGGTCTCGACGCCGCTCCCCGAGGCAGAGCCATACCGGCGATGGATTACCACCGCCCCAAGTCCGGAAGCGTTCGCGCTCGCTTGTGACCGCGTGCTCCGGGAGGATGATGCCGGTCGGGCGGAGAATATCAGTCGCACAGTTGTTCATGAAACGTGGCGGGCTCGGGTCGATGAGCTGGCCAAGGTTGTCAACGGCTTTGTGAACCCTGGGCCCGTAGCAGCCAGCAAACCCGCGGTCGAGGTGCTGCCGGGGCGTCGGACCAATCCTGCTCTGACGGTCCCCACGTAAGCGGGCACGCGCAATCGCTTTGTCGCCGCTTCTTTGGTGGGTGTGGTGTCGATCGAGGGGGGCATGCCCAAGCCGGAGGTGCGGGCTTGAATGCGTGACAGACCGAAGACATGGCAGCGATTTTCCGGGCCATGCCACGCAGCTCCTATTCCCCCCAGCCGCGGTCCCGATCAGGTGGCGGTATCGCATGGAGGGTGACGATACAGTGCCTATGTTTCATCGTTTTCGTCATGTCTGCGTGTTTGTGGCTGTCGCCTTGTGCGGTGTCCTGCCAACCGGTTGCCGTAGCGGCGTGACCGACTTTCCGAATCGGCTGGTTGGTGCGGGTGGGCAGCTCTTTACCGTGCAAGACCTTGAAGCGATTGCCGCTGATACCACCCTGACCGAGACACAAAAACGCCAAGCGTTTCGCGATCTCGGCATCGAGGATGAGAAACTGATTTCGGCGCTGTTGACCCTATAGAACAGTTACTGTTTTCGCGCAGCGGAATGGGTGCGTGGCTGAATCGGCGGTCGTGCGATAGATGGGTAAGGAAGTTGCCTCAGAGCCTTACAGCCGGCCGAGCTTGTTCATCATGAGCATTTTGATTTCGGTCATGTCTTCCATGGCGAAGCGGACGCCCTCACGACCCAGCCCCGAGTCCTTGATGCCGCCGTAGGGCATGCTGTCCACGCGCACGCTCGGTACGTCGTTGATGACCACGCCGCCGACCTCGAGTTCGCGATAGGCGTACATGACGCGGTCGATGTGTGTCGTGAAAAACCCCGCCTGCAAGCCGTAGACGCTGTCGTTGACAGTGCGCACGGCCTCTTTGAAATCGCCATAGGATTGCATGGTGGCGACCGGACCAAAGGCTTCCACGCAGTTGAGCTTTTGATCTGCGCCGACCTGTTCGAGCAGCGTGGCGTCGAAGAACAGCCCGTGACGCTTTCCGCCGACGATTACCGTGGCCCCGGAACTGACGGCCTCTTCCACCCATGATTCCATGCGTTTGGCGTCTTTCTCGGAAATCATCGGGCCGAGGAACGTACGTTCATCCAGCGGGTCACCGGCCACCAGATTTCCAATGCGTTGAATCAGTTTTTCCTTGAGCGGCTCGTAGACGCTTTCGTGCGCGATGATGCGTTGCACGCCGATGCAGCTTTGCCCCGACTGATAAAATGCGCCGATGATGAGTCGGTCTGCGGCGAAGTTCAGGTCAGCTCCCTCGTCGACGATACAGGCCGCGTTTCCGCCGAGTTCGAGCGTTACCTTTTTCTTCCCCGCCTTTGCCTTGAGCGCCCAACCGACATCGGGGGAGCCGGTGAAGCTGAGCAGCTTGAGCCGCGGATCGGTGGTGAACCGCTCGGCCCCATCTCGCGGGCAGGGCAGGATGCTGAACGCACCGTCGGGCAAATCGGTTTCCGCCAGGATTTCTCCAAGGATAATCGCCCCGATTGGTGTGAGGCTGGCCGGCTTGAGCACGAAGGGACACCCCACGGCGATAGCCGGCGCGACCTTGTGGGCGACGAGGTTGAGCGGGAAGTTGAACGGCGTGATAAAGCTGCACGGACCAATGGGAAACCGTCGCCAGAGGCAGTCATATCCCTCGGCGCGGGCGGAGATGTCGAGCGGCATGTACTCGCCCATCATGCGAGTGGATTCTTCCGCAGCAACGCGAAACGTGTCGACCAGGCGGGTGACCTCTCCGCGTGCGTCGCGGATGGGTTTGCCGGCCTCGATGCAGAGCGCCTGGGCCAGTTCTTCGTGCCGCTGGCTGACACGCCCCACGACATGGTGGAGGACTTCCTGACGCTGAAACGCCGGCATGGCACGAGTTTTGGGAAAGGCTTCTTCGGCGGCCGCGATGGCCTGGTCGATGGCGTCCGCGTCGGCCATCGCGACGCGGCAGGCCGGCTCGTTCGTGTATTTGTTGGTGACGACAAGATCGGCGTTCGGCGCGACCGGTTTGTTGGCCAAGTAGTAGGGATAGGTTTCGCGTAGCATTGTTAACTCCAACGGTTACACCGCATAGCACTACACCGCGTTCTCGCGGAGCATGGCGGAATCGGCGGGTGCCCCATTCTTCGCCCCAAGGCGAACGGTGGGGGACGGCCGGGTGGCCCATTGCTTTAGCGGTGGGGCACACGGTTCCATCTTGTCATTCACTTCCCTCACCATACGTCCTCAGCGAAGAATGGAGCACTCGCGTCGTACTATATCACGTTCTCATTTTTCGGCGGCGCGTCTTCTCTCGTGTAAAGGAACCAGCGTTTTTTGGGGTTCCCCGATGGAGACGCCTGCCGGATGAAATAGACCGTCCAGAGGCTACCGTCGCTCATCAGCAGCGTGGAGTAATGCCGACGCAGGTAGAGTTCGCCCTGGGCGTGGCTGCCCTCTCGCGATGATTCCTTCCAC
This sequence comes from Planctomycetota bacterium, assembly GCA_024278775.1. Next base: position 7,334 of record JAJRSP010000188.1, on the reverse strand, counting down.
TCCGATCGTACCTCGGTGATGTCGAACGCATCATCTCGCCATGAGAATCCCGTGGGCAGGCCGGGCCGCCCAGATCCCATGGCGACCGCGTCAAATGTGCCGGCGTGCGGCGTGAGTGATTCGCTGACAAGCTCGGCCATGGGCGGATCGTAACCGCGAGGTTAGCGGCGGTCGAGGATGGCCAGCGTCTCGACCTGATCGGTTTGGGGGAACATGTCAAACAGCTCCACATGGCGAAGCGTGAACCGCTCGCGCGTGAGGGTGGCCAGATCGCGAAGAAGGGTTTGAGGCGCGCAGGACAGATACGCGAACCGGTCCGGCGCGATGGCGATGAGCTGGTCTCGCGTCTCTGGGGTAAGCCCCTTTCGCGGCGGATTAACCACGACGGCGAGCCGGTCAGTCGAACCGGCGCGGTGCGCATGCTGCGCGGCGATCGCCGTGAGTTCCCGTGCCACGTCTCCGGCGGCAAACGCCACGTTGTCTAGATGGTTGATCCGGGCCGCATCCTTCGCGTGACCGATCGCTTCGGCGTCTCGCTCGACTCCGATGACCCTGGCGACGCGCCTTGCGGCCACAAGTCCGATCGTGCCGACGCCGCAGAAAAGATCGAGCAGTGTGAGCCGTGCTCGATCGTGTTCCGCAGCGTCAGTCAGATGATGAACGATAGCGGAGTAGGCGAGTTCGGCGATGCCGGTGTTGATCTGAAAAAAACTTTGCAGGCCGAGGTGGATACGAATGCCGCAGACGGTTTCCTCCAGGTAACTGCGACCCGCGAGCGTCTCGCAGGTTTCTCCGAAGATCACGTTCCCCCGGTCCGGGTTGATATTGAGCACCACGCCGACGGTGTGGGGGTTGCGACGCATCAGGCGGGACGCCAGATTCTCCTTCTGAGGTAATTCGCTCCGCGAGGCCACCAAGCCGACCAGTATCTCGCCGGTGTTGATTCCCATGCGAACGCTGACGTAGCGCAGGTCGCCGGTGTGGGCGCGTTCGTCGTAGAGCGTGACGCCGTATGTACGAAGGCTCTCGCGGATACCCTCCACAGTTTCATTGATCGACTGCGGCTGCACTGGGCAGTGGGGGATATCGACGATGTCGTGCGTGCCGGCCCGGTAGAGACCCAGTGCGATGTGTGATGGGCTTCGTTCGCCGGGCTTGTTCTGGTCCGCGACGGCCAACCGTACGCGGTTGCGATAGGCGTATGCCTTGGGGCTGGACGTGATCTTTGTAATGGCGTTCGCGTCAAAGCGCGGGAGTCCGGCGTCGGAAAAAAGACTGCGAACGGCGTCGAGCTTGTCACGGAGTTGCACGTCGATCGGCGTTCCGATGAGTGCGCACCCGCTACACGCCGGGAAATGATCACATTTCAATGTATCACTCATACGCTTCATCATAGCGGCGCGGCCGTGGCGTGACACGCGGCCGTGTTGAGATACGATGGTGCGACGGTTGATTAGTTTCGACGGGACGATACGCATTTGCGGCGGGTGGCCTCTTCTTGAGAGGTGGGGAACTTGGATCGCCTCCGAATTGAGTCCCCACGGCTAAGGTCATGGGCCGCCCGGCGCCCATCCAGAGGTAGAATCATGGCAAAAGATCACCTGTTTTTTCTGTCGATACCGGGGCTTCGGCCGGGAGATATTACCCAAGGGCAGACGCCCACGTTGTACGGTTGGGCGAACGCCGGTGCATTGGCGGAGTTGACGCCGACGTTTCCGTGCGTGACTTCGTCGGTGCAAGCCTGTTTCTGGACGGGCGGCGGTGCCGAGTCGCACGGCGTGATTGCTAACGGATTCTACGACCGCAGCCGAGCGGCCGTGGAGTTCTGGGTCGCGCGGAACGACGTCATCGGCGGCGAACAGGTATGGGATGCGCTTCGCGCGGCGCGGCCGGGGCTGACCTCGGCCGTCTGGCATGCGCAAAACATCAAGGATTGCGGGGCCGATTTCATCGTGACGCCGGAGCCGATCCACGAGGCCGACGGCACGACCAAGCTGTGGTGTTATTCCAAGCCGGACGGCCTCTATCAAAAGCTGCTCGATGAGCTAGGGCATTTTCCGTTGCAGCATTATTGGGGTCCGCTCGCGAATATCGAATCCACGCGGTGGATTCTCCGCGCGGCCGCCCGGCTGCATGAAACGCACGCCCCGAATTTCCACTGGGTCTACCTGCCGCATCTGGATTATGCGTCACAAAAGTACGGCCCCCATAGCGAGCAGGCGACCGAAGCGCTACGCGAGCTGGATGCGGAACTGGCGGCGTTTGCGACGCAGATCGAGGGGGGAGAGCATGGCGATAATGTGATGTATGTGGTGGCCGGGGAATACGCGCTGACGGATGTGACGGGCGTGGTCTATCCCAACCGGGCGCTGCGTGAGGCGGAGCTGCTCTCGGTGCATGCGTACGACGAGGCCGAGGAGATTGATCTGGCCGGGTCGACTTCGTTTGCGATGGTGGATCATCAGCTTATGCACGTGTTCGTGAGCGACCCGGCACAGGTCGATCGCACGGCGGAGGTGATCGCCGCGCTGCCCGGTGTCGCGCGGGTGATGGTGGGCGATGAACGGCGAGCGCTGGGCGTGGGTCACCCTCGGTCCGGTGAGGTGGTGGCCGTGGCGGAGGACGACCACTGGTTTGCGTATTACTGGTGGTTGGATGATCGGAATGCACCGGGCTTCGCCCGAACGGTGGATATTCATCGAAAGCCCGGTTACGACCCGGTCGAGTTATTCGTTGATACGGCCACGGCCTCGATCCCGCTGGACGCGACGCTCGTGAAAGGTTCGCATGGGGCCCCGGCGACGGAGGCGAAGCACCGCACCGCACTGATCTGTTCCGAGCCGAGTGGTTTCATCGTTACCGGGCAGGGCTATCGCGACACAGATGTCAAGCGCCTGACACTCGCCTGGCTCGGATTGGAAAAGGTGTCGGGTTGATTTGTTTGACGGCTGAGCGTGCGGTCGGAGCCGGGCAAGATCGGGTAGTCCGTCTCCTCCGGTGGTGGGGGAGGCAGTGGCCTTGGGTGGGAGAGAACCGAATGTCCGAATGCCTGCCAGGTTCCCCGCGATTTTATTAATGTTCAGATTTTTTTCTTGACAACGCGGCCTTCGGCTATGTACAACGGAATCGGCATCTTTCGTCCGCCATTAGTTTTTGCAATTCTGTATGAGCCGGACGGAGATCGAGTGCAAGTGGTACTGGCAAGGGAGGGATGGAGTGCGTCTGTTTCCTGTTTGTACGGCGATAGCTTCTCCGGCGGGGGTGTCTCCCCGCCCGCACATTTTTCTTCTTGGTCGGAAAAGGTGTCAGGTTGATTTGTTTGACGGCTGAGCGCGGTGTTGGCGCCGATTCGGCCAGTGTCGTGAGTGATGTTGGCCTGCTACCCTCAATCTGCTCCAGGTGTTATGAGAGTTCCCACGGCCCGTAGATCGGGCAGGAGGACTCGAAGATGAAACGAAAGCGACACAATCCGGAGCAGATTATTCGTAAGCTCCGGGAAGCGGATCGGTTACTCTCAGAGGGCAAGGACATCGCGTTGGTGTGCCAGGCCTTGGAGGTATCGGAGGCGACGTTCCACCGCTGGCGGAATCAGTACGGCGGCATGAAGGCGAACGAGGCCAAGCACCTGAAGGAACTGGAGATCGAGAACCGTCGGCTGAAGAAAGCCGTCGCGGATCTGATCCTCGACAAACAGATTCTCGAAGAAGCGATGAAGGGAAACTTCTAAGCCCGGCGCGCCGCAGGGAAGCGGTGACCAAGACGCGTAAGCGGCTTCAAGAGGTTTCGGAGCGTCGGACTTGTTCCGAACGCCGGGCTTGCCGGGTGTTGGGACAGCCGCGTTCGACGCAGCGGAATGTGGCGCGTGAGCGCGACGACGAGCGTCCATTGGTGCAGATGATGTTGATCCTGGCTCGACGTCATCCGCGTTACGGCTACCGACGGATTGGGGCGTTGTTGCGTCGCGAGGGTTTTCGTGTGAACCGCAAGCGTGTGTATCGCTTGTGGCGTAAGGAGGGCTTGAAAGTGCCGAAAAAGCAGCGAAAAAGAAGGCGTTTGGGCCACAGCGACAACGGATGCGTGCGGCATCGCGCCGAGCGGATCAACCACGTGCGGTGCTACGATTTTGTCAGCGACCAGACGGTGGATGGTCGGCCGGTGAAGTTTCTGACCGTCGAGGACGAATACACACGTGAGTGCCTGGCCATCGAGGTAGAGCGCAGCATCACGAGCCGCGAGGTGATTGAGACGTTGCGTTATCTGTTCGAGGTTCGTGGTTTGCCGGAGCACCTTCGCAGCGATAACGGACCGGAGTTCATCGCCAAGGCGTTGCAGGCATGGCTGGGCGAAGCTGGCGTGAAGACGTTATACATCGAGCCGGGTTCGCCGTGGCAGAACGGCTTCAACGAATCGTTCAACAGCAAGTTGCGTGATGAACTGCTCAACGGCGAGCTGTTCACAAGCTTGAAAGAGGCGAAGGTGGTGACAGAGGATTACCGGCTGGCGTACAATCACCGTCGGCCGCACAGCAGTTTGGACTATGAGACACCGGCGGCCTATGCGGCTAAGGTGGGAGGACTCCCGGCGAGCGCGTCGCCCGCTGGGACAGGCTCCGCTACGCTCCGCCTGCCCCAACGGGCAGGGGATGGTGAAGAGAAGAATCAGGTACAGACTCTCATAGCCCCTGGTACATAGATTGGGGGCAGGCCACTCGCGAATTCTCGACGGTATCGAACAACTTCGGCACCAAACTCACCTAGATCAAGAGTTCGAGGAAACCTCGCCACTCCGAGCATAACCGGCAAGGGAGGGCGGGGAAGAAAAGGGGACATTCTACTTTTACGTGACTGCCGTATTCAGCCGGACAACCGTGGTCGGCTGATCGAGGAAAAGCGGGTTGATGCGATCTTCGGAGGGTATGACTACTGGTACGCCTACGAGTATGACGCGGGTGGAAATCGCACGATGAAGCGGGACCACGCGAACGACAGGGAGTGGCGGTACACCTATGACCTGGACGATCCGGCTGCCTACGACACGGCCAACAACCGGCAGATGAAGGTCGAGGAGTTCACCGGCCAAGGCCCCGGCGCTGTGCTGGCGAAGACGAGCTGGTATGTGTACAACTGCGCGGGCAATGTGACGCGGGTTGTCTCTCGGGATGAATCGGTCGGGGCCGGTTTCGGCAGCGGCGGCGGTGAAGTAGGTCGGGTCATCGACCCGGCCAAGCGTGTCACGATGCAGACGCAGGGAGCCAAAGGCGGCGGTGCGGTGCGGGTACCCCCCGGCGGATGCCCCGCGGGTTCCTCGAGGTACACGGCCACGCGGTTCGGGTATGCTTTGAACGGGCAGAGCGTCACGCTCGCGATGGGTGAGGAGTGGTGCTGGGACGACCCCTTCACTTCCAACCCGACGACGGATTATGCGGTGACGTGGGCGCACGAGTTCCTTTCGGACGGTGCCCGGCAGCGGTTTTTGGACATCGAGCTTGATCCGGCGGCCCTGACCGGCGGCACCTTTACGGAGTCGGCCAGAACGCTTACGGAGTACGACGGGGACCGGCCGTACAAGTCGCGGTGGACGGAGGTGGGCACGGGAGCGTATTCGGAGACGGGCTACGAGCTCGGGCTGGCGCGGATCAATGATCTGGCTGGCGCGCCGCAGACGTCGTATTATCATACCGATATGCTCGGCACGACGAGATTCATGACGGACAGCGCCGGCGTCACCGGTGAACAGACCCTCTACACCGCCTTCGGCGAGCGCGTCAGCGGCAGCGCTACACGCTTCGGCTACGTCGGTGCGTTCGGCTACGAGAACACGAAGTCATCGACCGGCCAAGAGGGCATGCCCTACCTACACGTCGGCGCAAGATATTACGATCCCACCACCGGCCGCTTCTTCCAACGCGATCCGATTGGGATCCGCGGCGGGCTGAATGTCTATGCGTATGTCCTTGGGATACCTACCGTGTCTGTTGACCCAGATGGGATGAAGCTCAAGGATGACCTTGTGGATTTAGCCGGGGTGCTCGCCGGATTGGCCGGAGCCGCAGTATTCGGGGGTGGAGTCGCTGGCCCGTCGGAGGCTCTTGCTGCAGCCTCAGGACTGTTGCTGGGATGTGCCGCTGTTCTGGACTATAGCGAACGACATGGACCTGACTTTGATGAACTCATAGACAACCTGGGCAGCAGCCCAAGTCGAGATGGCCTTCCTGATAACGATTGCAGGCATTGTCACTACAATGGCAACGACCGTGCGCAGGATGCAGCGCATATGGCTGGTTATGCTGGAGGTTGATGAGAAAGCTGACTCGTCTAAGAACGCAACGAATAATCAGCTTGTATGAGACAGACGGTAATAATAACAACAATGAGAATCGCAACAGTCGAACGTGATCGAGAAACAACTATACCCCTCGTGTACACTCGAATATGCGAAAAGTACGGATGGATATCCAATGTCGTCGCATTCACTGGCGTCGGTTTGGTGATCCAGTGGGGCGTGACAGGAGCGCGCAGCGCCTGGGGCTCGTTCTTCTTCCTAGGTGGAATGGTTTATATCTTAATTAAGAGGAGGGTGATAAAGGCAATAATGGCACGCGATGTTACAAAGAAAGGCCTGCTGGTTTGTTTGGGATGCGGTTATCATCTTCGTGGTGTGGAGTCCGGATGCTGTCCGGAGTGTGGCCTGGACTTTGAGCCTGATGCGACGCAGCGGGCTTGGCGGCTTTGGTTGGAACGTAGAAAACGCTGATCAGCCGGGTAGATTGGCCTGACGACGGGGCGTATTCGGAAGCTGGCGCGGATCAATGATCTGGCTGGCACGCCGCAGACGTCGTATTATCATACCGATATGCTCGGCACGACGAGATTCATGACGAACAGCGCCGGCGTCACCGGTGAACAGGCCAGCTACACCGCCTTCGGCGAGCGCGTCAGTGGCAGCAGCGTGAACCGCTTCGGCTACGTCGGCGCGTTCGGCTATCAGTCGGCCGGCGGCAGCCTCGGAGATCCATACGTCAGCGGCATGCCCTATCAACACGTCGGCGCAAGGTACTACGATCCAACCACCGGCCGCTTCCTCCAACGAGACCCCTTGGGCATCAGACTCGGGTTGAATGTGTACGAATATGCGTATTCGCGCGTGACTTCATTAGTCGATCCGATTGGTCTTGTAGGTTGGGCACCACCGACACTAGTGCATCGCCACGCGAAAATGTGCGGGTTTTGGGTTCTTTGTTCCGATGTTTCCATGATGCGGAAGTCGAGTCATCAGATCATGGAGGATCGTTATGGCAATTCGGTATAAGAAGTACATCATCCGCCTAAGCGCGG
>JAJRSP010000187.1 GCA_024278775.1 Planctomycetota bacterium | reverse complement strand
GATTTCTCGGTGAGCAGGTTGGTCTCCGTAAAGCCATGAGCGCGGGCAAAACGCAGCGCCCCCTCGCCGACGAGCATCACGTGATCGGTGCGTTCCATGACTTTTTGTGCGACGAGCGACGGTGTCTTGATGTGGCGCAGCGCGGCGACCGACCCCGCGCGGCAGGTCGGCCCGTGCATCACGCAAGAGTCCAGCTCAACGATGCCGTCTTCGTTGGGAATACCACCATAGCCAACGGACATGTCGTTCGGATCTTCTTCGACGATGTTGACACCGGCGATCACGGCGTCGAGCGTGTCGGCACCGGCTCGAATCATGGCCGCTGCCTTTTCCGTCGCGCGGAGGCCGTTGTTGCTGGATATCACGACGGGTCCGGAGGGCGCGCCGCCTTGGGCCACGGCATCGTCGGTCGTAACGGCCAGCGCGCCGGTGGCGGCGAGCGCAGCCGCCGATTGAAAAAAATCACGTCTTGTGAGATCCGCCATGACCGGTTCCTTTCAGAAGATAATCGCCGAAGCCATCGTGTCACACGGTGGCACTATTTCAGAATCGCAGCACCTTCCAGCTCAAGCAGACGCCGCTTCTGCGAGACACCTTCGGGTGAGGAAAAACCGCCGATCGTGCCGTCGCTTCGCAACACCCGATGACACGGTACCACGAGGGGAAGCGGGTTGTGGGCCATCGCGCTCCCCACCGCACGTGCGGCACCCGGATTACCGGCCGCACCCGCGAGATCACCATAAGAAGCCGTCTGCCCATAGGGCGTCTTGCGGCATTGCCGGAGCACCTCCGCGCGGAACGGCGGCATATCATCCAGGTCGAGCGAAACGGAAAAACGCACACGGTTTCCGGAGAAGTAGTCCACCACCTGCCGGCGAAAAACGGGCAACAATCCTTTTGACTCCACGGCCTCCGGGTGGTCTCTGGCGATGGCCCTTCGCAGCTTGGATTCCGGCATCGGAAGATACGTTGCGACAAGTCGATGATCGCGAGCCACCACGCCGAACGCCCCCCACTCGGTGTTGATGATGGCAAAATGCATCCGGTCTTTCTCCTGGAATCCCGGCCCAGACGTACCCGAAACTACGTCTCGGAGCAAGTTTCGCCATCAGAGCCCCCTCAGAAGGGGTGTGGTAGCGTGGCGTGCCACACCCCAAGGCCTACTGGAAAGCCGCTCACCCGCGACGGTCAGCGCTGAAGCGACAACTCTACACTGTCCGATTATAAAGGCACGGCGATCTTCTACCCGACCCGTGACGTAAAACGGAGGTAGACTATAAGGGACACCTGTTGTCGGGCGGGCGAACGATGCCACCGGAGTGTTGTGGAGCGCTGATATCATGGAACTGTTGGCTTTTTACGGCTTTTGGATCGATCCGATGTACCTGGTGTACGTCGGTCCGGCCATGCTGCTTGGTTTGATCGCACAGGGGATGGTCAAATCGGCGTATGCCAGTGCCGGGAAGATCAGGGCGAGCAGTGGGCTGAGCGGTGCTGAAGCGGCCCAGCGCATTCTTAACGCGTTCGGTATTAGTGACGTGGCGATCGAGCCGGCCAAGAGCTTTCTGGGGGATCATTACGATCCGAAAAAGAAGGTGCTTCGGCTGTCTCCGGACGTATACCAGGGTCGCTCCCTCGCTTCGCTCGGTATCGCGGCGCACGAGGTGGGTCACGCCTTACAAGATGCCCAGGACTACGGTCCGCTGGTCATTCGTAACGGGCTGGTACCTATGGCGTCGGTCGGCAGTCAATTGTCGGTCGGACTGGTGTTTGTCGGGCTGATCCTTTCTTACATGCAGATGAAGTTCGGACAGCCGGTCGCGGTGGCCGGTCTCGGTCTCTTCGGGGTGGTGGTGCTGTTTCAGTTGGTAAACCTGCCGGTCGAGTTCAACGCGTCGAGCCGCGCCCGCACGATCCTCCTGGAACAAGGCATGGTCACGGCCCAGGAAAACAAGATCGTCGGCAAGGTACTCAACGCGGCGGCGTTGACCTATGTGGCTGCCACGATCACCGCAATCATGACGATGCTGTACTACGCATCGCTCGTGCTTGGCAGGCGGAACTAACGACAGAATGTACGACGGTCACTACGCGTCCAGGCAAAACATGCCACTGCGTGACACCATAAATGACACTACAAAAATGGTGGGGTAAAGTCGTGAAAGACCACGCAAAGATACGAAACGGGAGTGGATGGGAATCGAACCCACCAGGCGCTGCGTAAACAACGCCTCGACGGCTTTGAAGACCGCGGAACCCACCAGGCGTCCGGACACTCCCTCAAACCCCTTCCCTCACGCGAAGGACGGACTCTAACACGACGACGGACCGCTTGGCAACACCCCCACGTGCCAAACGGTGGGGGCCGAACCGTAGGGGGGGAGAGCCCGCCGGAAGTGCCTTGCTCCCCGCGCCGAACCCACGAACACCGTCACGGCCGTAAGGTAACCACTGGCGAAAGCAACCACCGGCATACTGTGGCTTGTCGCACCACCATGCCCACCGAAGACTGGAGCCGCCGCCCGACAACGGAAAGGGTCCGCGCATCCCAAAGAACGCACGGACCCTGTTATATCCAACGGCGATACAACGCTCGGCTCGCGACTACGACACCTCTGCAGGAGTGAGGTTATCGAGAAAGCCCTCGAGTTTCCTGGCCCGAACCGGATGCTGCAGCTTGCGAATCGCCTTCGCTTCCACCTGACGCACACGTTCCCGCGTCACCTTGAAGATCTTGCCGACCTCCTCCAGGGTATAGGTGTACCCGTCGCCAATTCCGTAGCGTAGCTTGATGATCTCACGCTCACGATAGGTCAACGTTTTCAGCACTTCCTCGACGCGATCTTTGAGCATCTCACCGCCGGCCGTCCCCACCGGGGACTCCACCGAACCGTCTTCGATGAAATCACCGAAATACGAATCTTCGCTCTCGCCGACCGGGCGATCCAGCGATATGGGATGCCGCGAAATCTTCAACACACGACGCGCCTCGCTCACGGGCATCTTGGCACGCCGGGCAATCTCCTCAATCGTCGGCTCGCGACCAAGCTCCTGAAGCAGCGCCTTCGAGATGTTACGCAGGCGGCTCATCGTCTCGATCATATGCACCGGAATACGAATCGTCCGCGCATGGTCTGCGATGGCACGAGTAATCGCCTGACGAATCCACCACGTCGCGTACGTGCTGAACTTGTAGCCGCGTTTGTACTCGTACTTATCCACCGCACGCATCAGCCCGGTATTGCCCTCTTGGATGATGTCCAAAAAGCTCAGCCCCCGGTTGCGATACTTCTTGGCGATACTCACCACCAAACGAAGGTTGCCGCCGGAAAGATTCCGCTTGGCCTCCTCGTACTCGCCGAAGACGCGCTCAATACTCGTCAGACGATCACCGAGCTCTTCCCGATCTTCCAGGCAGAGCGAACGAATACCGTCCAGCTCATCGCCCATCGCGAGAAAATCTTCCTCCGACACCGTGCGACGCTTCGCCTGACGATCCAGCCGACGCTCCAGGTCGATCATCTTCAGATGCAAGCCACGAAGACGCTTCATCAACGGCTGAACGCGACTCGTACGCAGCGAAAGCTCTTCCAACAACTTGGATACTTTGCGACGTCGCTCGCGCATCTGGGCATGCAACTCCCGACGCTTGGCAGCCGCCATGCGCGTCGTCGTCATCTCCTCCCACGCCTCATCGTTCAACGCCATCAACGCACGCACCGTCTCCAGATTGACCGGGATACGCTGACTGATACGCGACTTCGCCGCATGCTCCGAAGTGGATATCTTCATGGTTCGGTCAAACGGCAGCGTGCTGTCGTGAACCTGCTGAAGAATGTCCACGGCCAGACGCGCGCAGTAATCACTCTCCAGCACCTTCTGCCGAAACGCCATACGCGTCAGCTCGATTTTCTTGGCCAGCCGAATCTCCTCTTCACGCGTCAGCAGCGGTATCTCACCCATCTGGGTAAGGTACATGCGAACGGGATCGTCGATCCGCTTGACTCCCGATTCCGCAGCCGCCGCCAACTCTGCAGCCGTGAGCTGATTCCGGGCCGCCTCCACTATTTCAGGTTCTTTGCGCCGGGACGAACCCGATTTACGTTTTCGCTCATACCGGCTCGCTTCGATCTCATCGAGCGTCTCGATTTTCGCCTCTTCGAGGCGCATCAAGATCATTTCGAGCTGCGAGGGGTCAATCGCGTCGTCCGGGAGAATCTCATTCATCTCCTCCCACGTCACGTAGCCGCGCTTTTTCCCTCGCGAGAGCAATTCGCCCACCGCACTTTGAATCTCACTCACTGTTTTTTCGATCACGTCGATCATTGCAGCTCCAAAACACTACGTCGCTACAGTCCAAACCCTAACCAGAAACACCAATACCACCGCCCGCTTCCGCCTTGCGTCTCAAACGCTGCGGGACAAAGTGACGGAGCGCTTCCACGCCATCGCGATACGCCTCACCCTCCTCCGATCCACCGGTTAACCCTTGCGAATCTTCACGCCGTCCCAACAAACGCTGCTTCGTACTTTCCAATACCGTCGCCTCTTGCCGGCGACGAATGCGGTCTACCGCGTCACGAAGCTCCGCCTCATAAGAACAACGCCCGGATCCCTGAAGCGCCAAATCGGCCACCCGGTTCACATCCGCTGAATCGTGCAACTCTCCCAACAAATCGGCTATACGAAACTCACCGAGCTGATCCGCCAACCTCACGGCAACCTCAGCAATGCGGCGATCCCGCGGATCAGCAATGCCTGACAAATCCCCCAGACCACCGACCACGGCCAGCAACCCCGGTTCGTTCAAAATGACTTCCAACACACGCACCCAATCTCGCTGGACACCGCCAGAGACGCACTCACCAGAAACACGATCACCAGAAGCACTACTATCAGAAGCGCCCTCAGGCGAAGTTCCCCCGGCCGACATCTCCGCACCACCGGAAGGTACGGATGAACCAGACACGACAGGCGAAGAAGCCCCCCCGCGCGGCGCAACAGACGAAGCCGCCGCAAACTTTCGTCGTGGCTTGAGCCGCACCAACATCGCGTCGATCTCGGCGCGATCCATTTGCAGCAGGTGAGCCACCTGATTCACCAACAATCCCCGCTGGATCGCGTCGACGGCCTTGCCGTCCGCCCCCTCAGCCACGATCCGAAGAAAATCGAGAATCGCCTCGCGTCGACGAGCGGGTGATGCGTCTCCGCGCATCTGATCCTCAATCTGAAGCCACTTGAATTCTAGCGCGTCAACAGCCCGGTTCAATACGTCCGAAAACGCATCTTTTCCGTGAGAACCAAGAAACTCGCTCGGATCCTTTCCGTCCGGAATTCTGGCCATCCGGCAACCCAAACAACGCGGAAGTGCCACCTTGATGGCACGATCCGACGCCTCCAAACCGGCACGATCCGAGTCAAAAAGCAAGATCACTTCGTCCGCATACCGACGAAGAAGCTCGACGTGAGATTCCGTCATCGCCGTACCGAGCGTCGCGACCGTTTCCGAAAAACCAGCCTGATGAGCGGCCACGCAATCCGTGTACCCCTCAACGATCACCGCCCGTCCCCGCGACACAATCGCATCGCGTGCCCGGTCGATCCCGTATAGCGTCAGCCCCTTATCGAACAGATCATTCTGCCGCGTGTTGAGGTACTTCGCCCGATCATCGATAAGCGTACGCCCACCAAAACCAATCACGCGGCGCATCGCATCACGAATGGGGAACATCAGCCGCTGACGAAACGTCTCATAACATCGGCCGCCGCCCTCCTCACCACGCCGCAGCAAATCAGCCGCTACAAGCAATTCCACATCGAAACCGGCCCGACGTGCCGCCTCGATCAGCGGCGGCATGCCCTCCACGGCCGCCCCCAACTGAAACTGCTCCGCCGTCTCTTCGGAAATACCACGACCGGCCACATAAGACCGCACCGACTCACCACAAGGCAACGCGGTCAGGTTGTTCCGGAAGAATGAGGCCGCCCACGCGTTCACCTTGGCCAGATCGGCACGCCCCAAGCCGGTTGTGACGTCAGACCCAACCGCCCCCAGGTCAACACCCGCGCGATCGGCCAGCATCCGCATCGCTTCCATGAACTCCACATTTTCACGAAACTGCACGAACGAAAACAGATCCCCACCCTTACCGCAGCCAAAACACTTAAAAAGCCCCATTTCTGGCGTAACAGTAAAAGAAGGGGTTTTTTCGCTGTGAAACGGGCACAACCCCACCATACGCCGACCGCTCCGACGAAGCGTGACGTGCTCGGAAACCACATCGACCAAATCTACCCGGTCGAGAATGAGGCGCTTTTTTGCTCAAAACCATGCAAAGGTAAAGAACACCTGTCTTTCCACGGCAAAGCGACACCACGAACGGCTCGCGATGACCGACATCACAACAAATCAACCTAACATTGATGGTTTTGCGGAACTCCCAGTACTAGGAGTGTACCACATTTTTCTCGGACGGGCAAATCCCAACCGTATATGTCGTAAAGAGTTGTGGCAGCTTCAGATACCCAAACCGGACCCATCCAGCCCACAATCCGGCAATCCGGGAAGAACTCCCGGAGAGGCACAAAAAAACCCCTGAACCACCACAAAAACCAATCTTATCTACCATCCCAACCCACTTGGCGACCCAATCCTACCCGGCCGCGTACCGGCCTACCTGGCGGCGTACCGGGAGGAATAGCCCAAGAAGTTCAAAAACACCTCCTGCGTCATCATAGGGATGGATAGGTTCTGTGCAGTAGTCACCGTCTTGGTGTAGGCGTCCCACACCTTGCGTCGCGATTTGTTCAACTCCACTCGGTCAGGAGCCACCTTGGTGTCCGGCTTCGGGCGGCGCGGGGCGGCCCCAACCACCACAAAATCCGTCAGCGGAGTCAGCTCCGGGCTGACCGTACCGCCCCAGTTTGTGACCAGCGCAGCCATGGCACCGGCCCCATCACGATCCATGATCCCGTCACGGTTCAGATCAAAGCTCCCGGTAATGACAAACACCATCTTACGCGACGGATCGTAGATCGGATTCGCGATCAGATCGCCAGCCAGGATCACCTGGTTTCGCCCCTGACGTACGATCTTGCATTCGGCCGACGTAGCATTGATCGAGACCACCTCAATCTGAGCCTTCGATCGTCCATCCGCAGGAATCCCCGTCTCAGCGGAATAGACCGCAAACTGCAGTCCGAGTGTCAGGCCGTCGCGCCGGCCGAGGTCCACGTAAACCACCTCATCACCGGGCACGGCCGTCAGAATCGTACCATCCGGCGTACGAGCAGTAGCCAGCTCATCCGGGCCGACCATCATCCCACCAAGCTTACGGCGAAGCACGCGGAACCGCTCCTGCGCCTCGGTCAGATTGGCCTCACACTCCTGTCGAAGCTGGCGTTCCTTGGTCAACGCGACGTTGTTCTGTTCTGATACCTTCGCGAAATCCTGCTCGATCGTGGCGAGCGAAGCGTCACGCTCAGAGCGGAAAGACGTCCGAGACTTTTCGGCCTCTTCCAGACTCGCAGACATTTCCGCTGCCCGCGCCTCAAAATCGTTCTTCATGGCCGAGTTTTCCTCGACCAAGCGGGTCACCTCAGCCTCAAGATCGCCGGCACGCTTCTCCAACTCGGTGCGTAAGGCGCTCTCCGTACGATAGCTGTCATACAGCATCACCAGTGCCTCGTGCAGTGATACCTCCTCATAGCTACCGGGGTCTTTCACCAGTCCGTCGTCTCGGATAGCCGACAGCACCTGATCCCGCTTGGCACGCACACTACCGGGGTCGTCGGCCGGGTCACCCGTCGCAAGCAGCGCCATGTCACCGCGGGCCTGCTCCATGAGCCCCACCACCGTCGGACCGCCGGACCGGGCCGACTTGATTAGCTCGATCGAACGACGCTCCTGCGACGACACAATCTGCTCGTTCTCCGCGCGAACCTGAGCGATCTCATTGTTCAGATCCTCCTGCCCCGTGTAGAGAATCACGACAAACACCGTGGCCATCGCCCAAAGCGCGGCGAATACGATCATTCCTATCGTGACGGCCTTGCCGCCTTCTCTTGCTCGTGCCATCTGTTGAGCAACCTCCGCTGCGTAGTGAACCCTATCGTTTGGTTGGGATCCGACCCGTCACGCCCGAAACAAGCCACACGCCCCCGCCGCCCGCACGGCAACGCCACCGCGCAAAAACGCCGACAACCCGCTTATCAGGGCTTCCCGCCCGGCTTTCCGGACGTTCCGCGCCGGACAGGACATTGTTCACAGCCTGAAGCGAACTGTCAAGCGGGCGCTAGCACCGCATTTCATAAGCTCCACGACTACCTGAGCCTCGGGCTTCAGCCCGCGCGGTTTCGAGAATTCGTGCAAGGCTCGGCGTTCCATCGCCGCGTAAGCAAAAGCAGGCAGCTCAGAGAGCGCTATCATAGTCGCCATAGTTGTGAAACGTGGTACCAGCAGGAGTGAATGTCAGGGGAAAGACACAATCGGCGGTCGTGAACACCGTTCGTCGCCGTAGGTGAAGCAAGCGGGGGGGACGGGCGGCTTATCCCGAGTAAGCCACGCGATCGCTGAGGAACACCTGCCCCAGCGACACCACGCGAGCTGGACCGGCTACCGGAAGTTCCAACGCCACGATGGCCTGCCGCGTGAACACGCTTGATACACCCACCCCGGTGTCGGTACGCCGCTGCTGAAACTTGATTGTCTTGTGGCCCGTCGTCGAAAAGTTTACGACTTCGGCGTACAAAAAACTCGCCATGTCGTTGGTCAAGACGGCCGTGTGACGTCGTAGCGAGTCGGTCGCCTTGGTGACGCCATCCACCAGCAACGCGTGCGTCCCGCGAATCGCATAATCGTTTGGCCCGGTCACATGTGCGGCCGCGATAAGAAGATGATCGCCGGCGGTCGCGACGGGGTAGGTGAGCACCAACGCATCGGTCATCGTGGTCGCGGTTTGTGTTTGGGTGGTGGCGTTCTCGGCATAGCCCACGTTTCGGAACGTATCCCCGCGAAAGGCCCAGAGTCGCGCGTGGCGCATGTAGCTTGTACCAACGGCCGTGACGCGCCGAAACTGCAATCTGATCGTCTGCGGTCCGGAGAGCGCCGCCAGCTTGACGAGCACGGCCCACGTTCGGTATTCGCCGGCACTGGCCGGTGTCATCTGCCAAACACCGATCGCCGTACCGCCGTGATCAAGTTGGCATTCCATCCGGTGGCTTGCCGTGTCGTGGCGACACTCCGCCGTGGCCAGCACGAAGTAATCACCCGCAGCGCTTGGTGTAAACGTCAGGGCGATCTTGTCCTGAAACGCGGAAGATGTCGTGCTGCTCGCGCCGGTGGATGTGGCCCACTCGTCGCTGGAAAGTTTTTGGATACCCACGACGTGGGCGTCTCGCATGGTCGCGCTAACCGCCACCGAGATAGACCTCCACCAAACCGTGGCCCGCGTCGATCACGTCCATACCGCCGGCCCCGCGCCATACGTTCGCGCTCGGATCGTAGGCCAGATCATCCGTGTGTGCGGCCGAGGCTCCGGTAAACGAAAACATCCTGGCCCGGGCGAAATTGCTACTCGACCCCGAACTGTTTTGCACGACACACGACGCGATGCAGACCATGTCCCCCGCGCCGCGTTCCGAAAACGAAAATCCCGCCTTGACGACGTTGGCACCACCCGAGTAGGTCGATACCGCCAGGTCTTCATCGCTCTCGTGCTTGCGAACCGTCGCCATCGCGCTACGCTCCTGCCTCCGCCGGCCCACCGTCCGCCACCCGACGGCATGTGTCTCCCCTGCAGAAAACGCGACGCGTGATCGGTCACTCCGGGAACTACAGCGATCATTAAATCATTAAATAGGGAGAGTCACCTGTTTTCGGCCCCTATTTATCCAATAGCTTGGCCGCACCCAACTCCTCAAAGCGCGACAGATCCGTCCAAAGGGTTCCGTCTCCGGCGAAGAACAGGCGTATCGACTCCGGCTGAAAATGCTCCGCAAAGGTGTACAAGTTGTAGGCTTCTCCGCTACCGAAGGCGTTGACCAACATCTCATAACCTTTGGCCTCGGCCTCATTCTTGAGTCGCTCGACGTCCGCATTGGCCCGACCGAGAATCTCGACACGTTGGGCCGTCAGAGCGGCCACCTGCTGGCGAATCGTAGCCACCTCCAGTTCCGCCTGGGCGTCGATGGTGGCCGCTTCTTTTTCGGCGTCTGCTCCGATGTTCGCCACGAGCACGCGCGTCTCCGCCTTGATCGTCTCTCGCATGATGTCGATCTTCTTTCGTTCTTCTTCGAGCGTGGCGCGCACGGCTGCGGCCTCGCGTTTCTTCGCGTTGGTCAGTTGCTTCTCGATGGCCACAAAACTCTCTTGAATTGTTCGTTTCAGATCTTCAGTGACATCACCTTCGGCCGTACCGGCCCCCGGCGCGTGAACCTCAATCTCTCTCACCAATGCCAGCAGCACGTCGATGTTCTTGGCCCGACAGATCCGTTGCAGCTCAGCCGTCATGGCCCGTTGAAACTTCTCCCGCTTTTCGCCCTGGATAAAGTCGCGGGCGGCATACGTGGAGCCGACGTTTCTGGCGATCGAACGTAGCTGCGGACCGATGACCTTATCCAACACGCGATCGATATTGCCGAACTCGTTAATGATTTCCGCCGCGTGCGCCGGATCGATCCCCCACACCACCGTCACCCCCACCTTGATGTCATACCCCGTGTCCGACGGAAAGGGAATCCGATAGTTCTCAGTGTCGCTGACTTTGATCTGCGAATATTCATTAAAACCGATCTCGATGAGCGTCACCTTCTGAAGCTTGGGGTTGATGAAATAGACACCCGGCTGCAAGACATCACGGAGCGTGCCTCGGTGACCGCGCTCGGCCAACGACGGCACGGAACTTACCATCATGTCGTTGGCATCTCTATCCGTCACGTCGTCGCCCGGCGCGCCCCCGGCGGGCTTGTCGGGTCGTCCATCACCAAAGAGGTTGGTCACGACCCCCACAAAACCAGCCGGGATCACCACGGCCGGGTGAAGCTCGATATCGTACACATACGGATTGAGCTTGTACGTGCCCGGTGTGAGCACCTCGCGTAGAATCCCCCGCATGCCGCTCTTGCGGTCGACGATGATTTGCCCGGCCGGTGCCACCGGTCCGACGCGGCGCGTCACCACGCCGATCTGAGGAAACTCACCTTTGAACTCAAACGTACCGGCCCGAAGCTGATCGCGCTGGCGTTCATCGAGAGAATGAATCCACTCCCACGTGCTCGGGTTCCCCGAGGGCACCACCGTCAGCGGTTTGAGCTCCCAGTCCCAAACGATCGGGTTGTAGAAGTGGCGCCCCGGACCGAGGACTTCCACCTGAATCCCGCGATAACCGGGCTCCGTCGCCACCCGCTGTCCTTGCGGCAATACGTCACCCATCTTGCGAATCAACACGGCGCAACGGTCATACGGTACATACACACGGCACGTCGTCCACACGAGAACACCCGCACCCGCCAGCACCACAAAGCACCCACCCAAACCGATAAGAATCACACGGCGTTTCATTCGGAACCCCCTTTCGACGAGGTCGTCTTGAAGGATTGCAGTTGTCTAAATACTTCTGCGAAAGGGCCATCGGTATTCGACAAGACCGAGCGGATCGCCGGTGCGGTCTTTTGTAGGAAGAACTGCTGCGCATACGTCGTGCCGCCTCCGAAGGCGTCCACCGCGCGTTTCAGCGGCTCCGCACGGGCCTGGTAGTCATATAAAATCACTTTGGCCTCGGCCTCTCCACGAGAACGAATCGCCGCGGCGAGCTTGGCCGCAGCCTCCAGTTCCAGCTTCGCCACGTCCAACTCACGCTGCGCCCGCGTCACAGAGACCACCCTCCGCTGCTTCGCCTGTTGCACCGTGGTCACCACTTCACGCCGGGCATCACCGAGTGCCTTGTTCTGCTCCTGTAGCTCCTGCTGCTCTACCAGTAGCGACTTGGACTTGGCTTCTTCCATCTGATTGGTGGATCGTTCAATCTCCTGGTCGGCCTGTTCGCGCTGCGAGATGAGTGTGGCGATCTCGGCGGGCGGTTTGATATCCCTCACCAACGCCGATTTGATATCGATTCCCTGTGACCAACACTCCCGACGAAGCTCATGCAAAAACTGATCCTGAAACGCCGTACGTGTCTTGCCGTTGATGAACTCTCTGGCACTAAGCTTGGACCCTTGGATGCGAGAAATACTGCGAGCGTTGGGAAGAATAATCTTGTCGAGAATGTCCGCTTCGTTTCCATACTCCACCGTCACTCGGGCGATATGCTCCGGACGCAGCGCCCACTCGATCGTCCCCTCGATGGCGATCGTAAAACTATCGCTGGAAGGAAACTGAATGGCGTCGTCACCGAGCATGTCGTACTTGTGACTGCGCACGTCTACGATTTCAATCTGCTTGAGGTAGGGGTTGTAGTACTCCAGACCCGGCGGAACCGTCTTCGACTGCACGCCCTTCTCCCCCGGTTGCACGGTGTAGGTGTTCTTGGTTTTTGGTTCGTCACCCGAGAGCAACGTCACCACGCCAACGTGCCCCTCTGAAATCCGGGCCGCCTTGAACCGTTGCACGTCATACGCCAACAAGTTGATGTAGTGCTTGGCCGGACGAAGAATCTCCGCCTGAGGACCGCGTTCATCAGGCTCGGTGGCCACCGTCTTGGGATAGGGCAACGGTTTGCCAAACTTCCGGATCAACACGCCCATCTCGTCTTGCTGGATGATCGTCGCGGGGAGCGTCATCGGCTTGACCGAATAAGGATTGGGGAAATACCGCCCCTCACCCAGCACCTCGAACCGGATGCCCTTATAGCCGAGCCTGACCGCCTCCGCCGACTCGCCGGTAATCTCCGCAATGCGCGACACCAACTCCGGATAGAGCACGACCTGATCACCAAACTCGTCTGTCAACTCGGCCGGCAGTCGTTTTCCGGTCTTGTTCACGTAGACAAGCAGCTTATCAGGATTCACCTCCACGCGGATGACGAACCAAAACAACAGACTGATAAACAAAACCAACATACCTACTCCGCCGCCCACGGCACGCACCCACGACAACGGTTGCCGATTCATTGGTGTGGCATAGGGATCACCCATGTCAGACATGACCGAACCTTTCTGAAAAGAACCTTCCGAACCAGCTACGCCGTATCATTACACGCCGTGCCATCCCACGGACCATGGTCCAACGGTTTGCCGCAATGGGCGCAAAACCGCGCTTCCGCTCGATTGCCGTTCTTGCAAGATGAGCAGACTCTTACGTCCGACCCTTTGGGCGACTGATACGCACACCGCAGCAACCACAGTCCCGCAGCGAGTAGCACGCCCAACAAGAGCGTCACGATCAACGTCATGGGACCATATACCATCGCGCAACACCTTTCGAGAACTGCTTCCTTCAGAAGTATAACACAGAGACTCGGCTTGTGGTGTTATAACCTGACGACTTGTTTGGAACGAACGACAACTCCAAACAGCCGGTGCTCACCAAACCGGAGAGAAATGCGACATTCAACAAGTCAACTCAAGAAAACCCGCTTCACACGCACTGTCACGCGGTTGGCGAAGGACAACCGTACTAGTAGCGGAGAGAGCAGGGGCGAGCAGCGCCCAGGCGGAGGCGTCCGGGATGGGTACGCCTCATGGAACAAGCACCGGGTGGATCCAGCGATTCGCAGAGTTTGCTGTTGACTGTGTCAAACGCCACAGCCCTAGACTCAAAACCACTCATCGGAACAACAAGCTCGGGGGCAGTACCATCCAACGACGAACGAAAGATTTCCGTAGCAAAGACATCGTCGATGTCGTCGTGGCACACTTTGCGCCATCACCGGCGAAGTCGCCACCAAGTTGACAGCATAGCCCGCCTATAGTGGAAGGACGCGAATGCGTCGGCGGAAACGGCGTCGAGCATACTGGTCGCAAGCGAAACGACGCGGAAGATGGTGTGGTGATTCGAAATCCGTCGGCCGCAAATCAAACGCTGCCGATGTGCCATAAGAACGCCCTCCCCTCTTCGGAAAAAAACGAACTACAACAACTCGACGCGCCCAGTATACGACGGCACCGTGGGTTGTTCAAAGGGGAAATGACGCTGAAAAAGCAATCGGACATTCGGCGAGTGTATACGAATAGCGATTTCGGCGGCTTCTGTATCAACGGCGGTTGCACAGACACGTGCGAACAGTGTAGCACGTAGGACACACGGTCACTGTCAGCGAGAGGACGGGCGACTTCAATCCACGCAGAGCGACGCGACGGCCGCGATCATGGCGTTGTCGATTGACTGCGTGATATCCGCCTCGGACGCCGACGCCG
>JAJRSP010000186.1 GCA_024278775.1 Planctomycetota bacterium | reverse complement strand
TGACTACGCAAGGCAACAAGCAAAGCACACCAGCACCTCGCAACAAATCGATTTCAACGTTCTCAGAAATGACTACACGCTTGTGGGATTGACTAGCCTCACCCACAAGAGCCAGGGATACGTCGTTTCCCTTGGCGAAGAACCCTACGCCGCCACACTCGTCAGCGCCAATTTGGGTGGAAACGCCACACTCATCTTCGACGGCTACGGAAACCCGGATAGCGGCGGCACCATCGTCATCAGTGCCGGAAACGCTCAGCGTACGATCACGCTGTCGGGTACCGGCGGACTCAGGCCCACCATTGTGGCGCAATAACCATGGGAACAGCCAACCACCGTCACGCGTTCACGCTGATCGAGTCCGTGGTCAGCCTCAGCATCGCTGGGGTTCTGCTTACGGGCATCGGCTCCAGCATGCTCCTCGCCAGCCGGGCCCTGCCCGGGGAAGACAACATCCTGACCCACACGGTACGAACCAGCGCCGTCGTCCAGGATATCGTCGCCGAACTCAGTACCGCGATCACTGTTACGGCCCGGACTGCGACTACGCTCACCTTCACCGTCGCCGACAGAAATGGTGACCGTCTGAATGAAACCATCCGCTACGGATGGTCCGGGGTACCCGGTGCGCCGCTGACTCGCAAGTACAACACCGATCCCGTAGCCATGGTCCTGTCCGCACTGGACGACGTGACCCTTACGTATGAGCTGATGACGGGCACATTTCCCAACAGCAATTTGAGACGTGTGCAGATCAGCATGCGCGCTACGGCTGATATGGGCGGACAGATCGTCACAAGTGTCGAACTTCTCAACCACCCCCTGGCTCCATGACCATGAAAGCCCCCGTGATAAATAACCACATGATATCCAATCGCCGGTCTCGTTGCCACGCTATGGGTTTGGCCGAAGTGCTCGTCTCGATGCTCATCATCAGCGGGTTACTCGTCTCGGCGCTCAATACCTTGGGTAGTGCGAACATGGGACGACTCAACAACAGCGACCACGCGCGCGGGCATCTTCTCGCAGAGGATCTGATGTCGGAAATACTCAGTCAGGCGTATGAAGAGCCGGTCGACACCGTGGCGTTCGGGCGGGAAGGCCTGGAAAGCGCGTCGGTCCGTACGGCTTACGACGACGTGGATGATTACACCATGTGGGCTTCGACCTCAGTTCAGCACAAGGACGGCACCGCCGTGGTCGGCTTCAACGGCTGGATGCGTACGGTCAAAGTCGCCTGGCAAAAAGCCCCCGAAGATCTGTCGTCCAACACGCCGAAAAATACAGGCATCAAGCGCATCACCGTGGAGTCCTTGAAAAACGGCAGGGTGATGGCCACCATGACGGCGTACCGCACGATCGGTCCACCCAACGGAAAAAACTGCCTTTTTGTGGCTATCGACCCCAAAAACCTCAATGCCCAAGAAGCGTTGCGCGTTGCGCTAATCGAATCGTGGGGCTACATGGTCACCTATGTGAGAGACAAGGACAATCAAAAAACGTACGACGCCGCGCTGGCCGGTGCTGATGTGGTCTACGTATCGACCGAGGTGTCGCCGCTCAACGTCGGCACTAAGCTGGTGGGCGCGACGATCGGCGTCGTCTTGGAGGAGCCGGGACTCGTACCGCAATTCGGTTTCGGAGACACCACCAATAGCGCATCCCAGACGGCGATCTTCATAACCGTCAACTCGCACGACATCACCTCCGGATTCGTGCTCGGATCGCTGCCACTATTCACCACAGCCCAACCCCTCTACACGCTCACCGACTTGAAGGCCCCAGGGATTCACCCGTTGGCCGAAACCACGGTGTCCGCAAAAACCGCCTACTTGGGTTTGGCATATCTGAACACGGGAGACTTGTTGTATGGGAAGGTCGGCACCGCAGCCGGACGCCGCGTCATGCTGCCCTGGGGTGACACCGGCTTTGATTTCAACTCGTTGAATGCCGATGCCATCACGATCATGCAGCGGGCTACGGATTGGGCTGCCGGCATCTCGGCCGGTACCGTGATAAGCGTCAATCAGGTGGCACCACTATGAGACACCACACCACAAGCAAAACCCTTCGGCACGGCCGCGTTGGGAACTGTTGCGTTCGTTCCTGCGCGTCGCGACGCCGTGCCTCCGTGTATGTACTGGTCCTTGGCTCGGCGATGGTCGTCATGGTCATCGGGCTGGCCGCCCTCGCCAGTGTGGGTATTGAACGCCGCACGTCGCAGTCCTCCGCGGAGTTCACCCGCGCAAGAATGTATGCCCGGTCTGCCATCGAGATGGGCTATTACTGGATGCGCAAGGATCCAAACTGGCGCACCACACTCAGACGTCCTACCGTTTGGGCGACCGACATTCCCATTGGCGATGGTACCTTCAGCTTGGAAGTTAACGACCCTGACGATGGCGATATCGGTCAAGCCCCCAACAACTTCGTTGTGATGACCGGTACCGGTGTCTGCAACACCGCCAAATACATCGTCGAAGTCACGCTCTCTGTCAGCGGCGGCAAGCTTACCGTTGTCGATGGATCGTGGAAACGAATCGTATATTAGAGCATTGTCACAGTTTAATTGATGGGTGTGGTTCGATTGAGGGTGGCATGCCCAAGCGGTAGGTGCGGGCATGAATCCTCGACAAACCGAAGACATGGACGCGCTTCGCTTGGCCATGCCACTCAGCCGACACCCACTCCACGAAAGAAGAAACCGCTCTAACGTGCCAGCTCCGACGGTGCCATTCGAGCATCGCCGAAATACGACAGAGAAACCAAACCTATTTTCGCACCATCGCACGAACCGGGAAGAGACATACACAGGCGATGAAACTGAAACGTGCCCACCCCGCCATGCGCAACATCGGCCGTGTAAGCGAGCGGGCCGCTATGGTCGACGAAATCGAACAACAAACGCCGTATTCCGGCAGACGCTTCTTCAAGCTCCACCGCGACCTGGCACGCTCCGGCACGCGCCGCAACGATTAACTCTAACAGGTGGATGGTTCCCATCACGGTGCGGAGTGGCAGCGCCAGTGCTACTTCCAGCGGTCCGGTCGCGCCCGCGGATCGCGTGATCGACACATCGAGAAACGCCGCATCACCCGCGCCAACCAACGACGTTTCGACCACGGCCTCGTGTGACGATAGGCTGTCAATCACCGGAAAGGCTTCGAGACAGTCAAAACGATACATTAACACCGACATCGCGTTCACCCGCCAAAAACGTATCGGCCCCACTCCACGCCGATCTAAGGAATCAGCACGACCTTTCCCTGCAC
>JAJRSP010000185.1 GCA_024278775.1 Planctomycetota bacterium | reverse complement strand
CGCATGCTCATCGCGCCGCTTGACAATCTTCTCCGTTTGAGTTTTGGTAGCCATCGGGCTCCTCCTGTAAAAAGGGTCTTGTTAACAACCCGGAGGATGCCCCACCTTTCGATCAATTTCCACAAGATTTCATACTACCTCGATATTAGTTCCGGCGATAGCGAAGCGCGCAGAATACGCGTTGGATAGCAAAGGTGAGCAGTTCTTCGTGGGTAGTGGTGGCGGTGGCGGTGGTGCGCATGCCGTGCTTCCAAGCATACCGATCGACCTGCGCTATCTTTGTGGCCTCTTGAACAGTAAGCTCCTCGACGCTTTTCTCCATCGCGTGACCACGCCCTTCCACAGCGGATGGTTCGCCTATAGCAAGGCATACATCGCACAAATCCCCATCAAGCTCCCAACGACCACCAAAGACAAAAAAAACGCCGCGCGGATCACCGAATCCGTCCGCGTCATCATGGACGCCAAGGCCAAGCTCCGGCCATCCGCTTTGCCATTCACCCAAGCCGAGGGTTGCCTCAAACCCGCAGCGCTCTCCGACCGCGAGACCAGGTCGCTTGAAGCCGAGGTCGAAACACACGAGAAACGCATCGACGATGCCGTCTTCGCCCTCTACGGCGTCAAAGGCCTGCCGGAGTGAAGGTCCGCCGTCGCAGGATACATCGAAATGGGATCGAACATCACCCGTCGGGCGTCGCACGCTCGAGGCGCTTCTTCATCCGATTGTAAAACTGAAGCGCGACAGCCTGCTCCGACTTCACAACCTCGTCCGCCCCGAGCTTTGTCGCGCGAATCCCGCGCGAGGCGTAGGTCGTCCGCGCGATGATGAACACGTCCGGGTTCAGATTGCGCGCGATCAAAACCGCACGCAGGACAGCCTCTTCGTCCGGAATCGTCAAAGCGAGAATGGCTGCCCCCTTGATCCCGGCTGCCAGAAGTGTCTCAGCTTCAGCCACATCGCCTTCGACGGCTTTGCGCCCCAGTTGCGTTTGCGTTTCGATCGTCGCAAGATTCCGCTCGACGATCACATACGCAATACCGCCCTGCTCCAACAGGTCAGCCACCGCCCGACCAGCCAGCCCGAAGCCAGCCACAATCACCCCGCCCGCACCATTAGGCCGATCCGGCTTGACCACAAGCTTCGCCGGTGAAACCACCACGCACGTACCGTCGGGCCAATCGACGTATTCGTTCAACTCAATCAAACCGTCGCGGTAAACGCCGTACTGAACGTGCTCAAGATGTGATTCGTCGGGCATGGCAAAACTTTCCCCCACAACGCAGTGCGGATGTCTGGCTCGATGGCAAAAGACCAAACAGAGCCGCGCCCGTAAGGAAGCGGTGGACCATAACAGTCGCCAATTACGCCGCTCCCGCTATTCGCATCACGGCCCGAATTACCCATCAATTCAGGTGTAACACAGCACCAGGCGCGTGCCCACACAATGCAAAACGCCCATCGCAACCATCGAAGGTCGCCACGGGCGTATAGTGTCAGGGAGGCTCGATTACTTGGCAAGCAGGCGCTTGGCCCGTCCGACGAGCGCGAACGATCCGGTAATGCAGATCAGGTCATCGCGTGTGACAGCCCGGTCGGCGATGGACAGGGCATCCTCAAGCGTATCCGCCACCTGGCACATCTTGGTAGACAGATCGTTGAACGACGACGACAGATCGAACGGATCCATCGAGCGCGGCGAGCCGGTCGAGGTGAAGATGATCTTGTCCGCACCCAAGCGAATATGCCGAAGCATGCCCGTGATGTCCTTGCCCTTCTGGCAACCGAAAATGATCACCATCGAGTCATACGGGACGTTCTGCCCGATGGCCCGCATCAACGCTTCGATACTCGCTGCGTTGTGGGCACCGTCAACCATGATCCGAGGCTGCTCAGAGATGAATTCCATCCTACCTGCCAACTTGACGCCGGAAAGCCCTTCGACAGCCTTCCGATCGTCGATGGCAAACCCGCGCTGCTTGAGCGAATCAATCACACCCAGCGCCAACGCACAATTCAACGCCTGATGGTCACCCAGCATGGGCGCGTGAACGTGCTCGTACTTGCTGGTCGGCGTGGTCAC
The DNA here is from genome assembly GCA_024278775.1 of Planctomycetota bacterium. Next base: position 8,728 of record JAJRSP010000185.1, on the reverse strand, counting down.
GCAAATGCGCGTGTGAGGCCCCAATCCCCGGGAGTACTCAAAACGCGAGCTGAAACCGACATCCCGCCCGGTGAGGCGAATTGGGCATCCCGCGGCCTCAGCGGCTTCGCGGAGTGATTTCTCCACGCCCTCCGTCTGCGGAGAGCAGTTGACCTGGATGCCTTTCTTAAAAATACCGGCTTTCTCAAGCGCGATTTCCTCAAGCGTGTTGCCCAGGATACCCATATGGTCGTTGCTGATGCTCGTAATCGCCACCACTTCGGGGCTGACGACGTTGGTCGCGTCCAACCGCCCCCCCAAACCGGTTTCGATAAGGGCGATTTCCACCTCGGAATCGACGAAATACAGAAACGCAGCCGCTGTAAGCGCCTCAAAATAGGTCGGATCGCTGACGCGCGGCTTGTCGGCCGCCGTCGAAATCGTCTGGATGTACCTCGTGAACGCCGCCTCCGTGATGCACGTGCCGTTCACCGTGATCCGCTCGCGTGCGTCGAGAATGTGCGGGGAGGTGTAAACCCCCACTTTATAACCGCAATTCCGCAGCATCCCGGCCAGCATGGCCACCGTGCTGCCCTTGCCCTTGGAGCCGGCGACGTGAACGCACTTCAGTTTCTTCTGCGGGTGCCCCAAAGCAGAAACCAACCGCTGCATGCGATTAAGCGAATAATTCGCGAGAGTTTCCGTCGTGGGCGGCGTACGCTCAAAATTCAAGCATCCGTTTAAGAATTTGAGTGCAGCACGATATGTGCGGATAGGGCCGCCTGTGACGGATTTCCGCGTTGGAGTCTTTCTCTTGATTGTAGCTGAACGTACCATACGGGAACTATACCAAACTTTCACAAACTCGTCAACGGGATCGGACGCCCCAACGTGTCAATTGAGCAACAGGTAAATCGAACGTAAGTTGTTTCCAAGAAAAAAGTAACAGAAGAAAAACACTACGTCCGCTAACGTGCCAACACACTCACAAAGGCTTATACACGTGACATACGAACGGGGCTGGCATAAGTTGTGGAAAACTTGTAGATAATTTGTAACCTGTTTTCAATAATAGGATTATCGGAACTTGGGACACATGTAGTAAACTGTGACTTTTCAAGATGTCCCTGAGCGTCGCTAATATGGCGAAACACTTACTGATACCTAACATTTACCGATTATGTCGAACAGGCAGAATCTTACGAACGAACCGTTGAGCAGGGTACATGACTCATGAATTCAGGCCGTGATTTTTTTGAATTTACCGCCGGAAAAACCGAATTTCACAGCGGAGCAAACCTCAGCCCCAGCACTGGGGCCGCTGTTGTGGAATTCCTCGGGACGCGGCGGGCCTTGGTTGTGACGGATGAAAACGTGGCTGCCCGGTATGCGGAGCCGGTTCGGGCGTCGCTGGAGGCGGCTGGAATGACCACCGGCCTGCTGGCTGTGACGCCTGGGGAGGCGAGCAAGTCGCTCGGCGGGCTGGCGGGTGTCTACGATACGCTGGCTGACCTGGGCGTCGGGCGGGATGGTGTGGTCGTTGGGGTCGGTGGCGGTGTGGTGACCGATCTGGCGGGATTCGCGGCTGCAACTTGGATGCGGGGCATTCCGTCCGTTCTGATCCCTACGACGCTGGAGGCTCAAATCGACGCAGCCATCGGGGGCAAGACCGCCGTCAATCATCCGCGAGGCAAGAATCTGATCGGGGCGTTTCATCATCCGCGGCTGGTGGTTTGTGACGTGGCTACCTTGGCGACGCTTTCCGATCGTGATCTGGCAGCGGGGTTGGCAGAGAGCGTCAAGCACGCAGCCATCCGGGACGAGACGTTTTTGAGCTGGCATGAGGAGCACGCTGCCGACGCGACGATTCGCGAGGAAGGGATTCTGGTGGAGTTGGTGCGACGCAACGTGCGCATCAAAGCTGACATCGTCTTATGCGACGAACGGGAAACGACGGGCGAACGGGCGATGCTCAACTACGGACACACGATCGGCCACGCGATCGAAGCCTGCGGGCGGTTTGATCTGCGTCATGGCGAGTGTGTGGCCATCGGCATGGCGGCCGCAGGTTGGCTTGCGGTGCAGATGGGTATGCTCGACGCCCCTTCGGCGGATCGAATTGAGGCAGTGCTTGCGGGCGTCGCCCTGCCGGTGCGTTTGCCCTCGCCGGTCGGGGCGGAGGTATTGCAGCCGTTCATCGCTCTGGACAAGAAGGCCGTCGCCGGCGTCGCGCGATTCGTGCTGTTGAAGAGCATCGGGCAACCCGTCCTGTGTGATAGCGTGCCGGATGACCTTGTGCGTAAGGCGGTCGGGTACATTCAGCCGGCGTGTTAATCCGATGTGCTCGACAAAGAGTGTTCTCGGTGTTTTGAATCAATCCCGCGCGCGTTCATCGGAGACAGGTGTTGGGGCATCCGTTTTGAGGGCTTTGCGCATACGCCCAGCCGTGCGAGGCCAAGGCGCAGCGCTCGCAACGGGTCGTGCGACAAGCGGAATTCACGGTTCACCCCCTGGCGGGGTCTGCACACCGCCATCTCCACGTTTTTCAACCGACCACCGGTATGGCCACGCCGCCGCGTTCTTCATCCGTCGTTCACACACGCGCATGGCAGGCGTAGTCGGCGCGACTCGCTCCAAAACGCGGGGTTTTCAGATAACCTCGCAGGCGCGTCAGGGTTACGCAGCCATCAACGCGATGGAATATGGCTCATCGTTTTCTTGTGCCACGGGGCGCCTTTCATGTTGTTCCACGCCGAGATTTCGTGGCACACGTAGCATTGCTTGATGCTGTCCGGCTTCTTTCCGAGCATCTTCGCACACATCGAATTGAACATCGGCATAAAATGGCTGGGCGGTGCCTTGTGACATTGCTTGCAGTCTGTCGAGTTGGATGATGGGTGTATGTATTCCGGTATGTTCCATGCGGTGGTGGCGTGACAGTTGGCACACCCGTCGCCGAAGTAGGCGACGTGAGGATCCTCGTTGCCGTGGCAGGTGACGCAGTTGAGGATCAACTCGTCGCGTGTGATGCGCGTGTGGGGAAGTGATTCATCTCCGGTGTGTGCCATCCAGACTTGCAACTGCCGCCGAACCTGTTCGCGCTCACCGGACCGATCGCCGTCGTTCAGTTGTCGCAAGCCCAGGCGAGACAATGTCGTGTGGTCCATTTCCGTGGGCCGATGCCCGCGCCCCTGATGTTCGAGATGGCACTCGGTACACGTGTCGACGTTGGCGTGAAATGCCGTCGGCTGGCTCTTAAGTAGCGCGGTGTTGTTCGCGTGACAACTGATGCAATTCTCGGCTTCGACACCCCTGATCGGCGTGTGGCATGCGGCGCAATTGTCTTCGAGCGAGGCATGCGCGGCGGAAAGCTGCCCGGGGTTCGTCATGCGCTGCCATGTGGCTGGCTGCTTGAAGGCGGAGTCGGCGGGCGTCAACATCCAGACAACAGCAAAACCGATCAGGCCTGCAATCAGAAGAATGCGGTTCGTTGACCAATTCTTCCTGGTACCGACTTTCTTCCGAGTATGCCCCATTAGTTACCACCATCCGCCAAGGCGATATCGTTCAAGCCCCAATCGTGTTCAAAGTATTCAATCTTGATTCTGGTGCGGGCTGCATCAATCCAGTTTTGAGTATCAGAAGCCACATAACGTTGCAGGAACGTCAATAAAGCGTCATCACTGCCGTCGCCGAACAGTTTTCGATCAGCCTTCCATATCCACGATATCGTGACGACCTCACGCTGTCGGTCGATGGCCAATCCTTTCTTTGGATTGGCAAGAAGCTTCCGAATCATTTCGTCAAGTTGTTCGTCGATTCGTGTACCGGAGAAAATGTCGCCGGTGCGGTCGGGGCAACTGACGGCTGCACAACTGACGGCGAACACAATGCGCGGGTCGCCAAACTTCCCGAGCAGAATTTCCGTTTCGATTTGGCGCAAGGCGTATCGCGAATCTCCGACCTGAATGCCCGGGATGCCCCAGGGGTTGCCGGAACTGATCTTGGAATCGGTGATCGAGGTGACCGGGTAATTCTCCGCCACGAGTTTCATAGCACCGAGGTTGTAGACGTTGATCCAGAAGGCCTTTTCTCGATCGTCGCCTTCAAGGTGATCCGGTGTCACTCGCTTCAGTGCTGCCAAAGATCGCTCGAAGTCCGATTCCGGCTGACCCGCTTCCCGCGCGATTCCAGCGTAGTCGAACACTGTGGTCGGTATGCCGTGAATGGCGACCGGTGACCGCCAGTAACGCCGGAACATCCGCCCGAAATAGAGCGAAAAATCATCGACCGCAGCCGCAGACTCAAGCACCTCGGCCTGGTCATTAGGCGGAAGAATACGCGACGTGGATGTGTTTTCGTACATTGCGGGGCGATCGTAATAGGATTGGCCGGTCGACGGAAACCATCTCAACCCAAAGTGGATGGCCGCCCAGACGTGCAGGACCATGAGAACATAGAGGATGCAGGAAATGATGATGTGGAACTTCAGCCATTTGCCGAACCACTTCTTGAACGTCTCGTGCATCTTGATCGCGTGTTCCAGGTCGGCGATCGATTCCGACAGGCGAAGAACACCCGCCGCACCGGCCACAGTGGTAGGCGATGTGCCAGCCGGTTCCGAGGCGAAGTCAGGAACGAAAAAGCTCGCCGCAATGCGCCCGGTCCACCCTGTGAACGGTTGCAACTGCTGAGCTTGCCGGGGGTCATTCGCCATTTCAGCGGCGGCCTGCTCATAGGACTTTTGAAGTCCGGCCAACATCGCCTTCTTTTCGCGAATCTCTGTGGAAAACTGCTTCATCACATAGAGGCCTACAAAGCCGCTGATTACGACGACGAGGGTCATCGCGGTCAAGGCGATGCCTACCGGGCTTTCAAACTTATGCCCGGTGTGCAGCATTACCAGAATCGGGCCGATGATGCCGGCGTAGACGTGCCACGCAAGTAACGTCCGCATCGAGACGCACTTGTTCAGCCATTTTTTGAGCCTTTTGATGCGTTTCACGATCAGGTAGGCCAGCGGCACGAGCATGAGCAGCCCACCGCTTACGCCCAGCACGCCGCCCCACAAGCTGCCGGCGAAACGTGGTGCATGGTGAACGAGAAACCCAAGCCACACGATCAGCATCAAGATCGTCAGACCGGTGGCCAGGACGCGCTCCCGCTCTTTCATTGGATCACGCCTCCACCGTCACGTCGCCCGTCGGCTTGGCTTGGCAGGCCAGTATAATGCCAGCCTCTTTGGCTTCAGGCTCCAAGCCGTCTTCGACTTCCATCGTCACGTTTCCGGAAAGAAGCTTGACCGTGCAGACACCGCACATCCCGACCCTGCATGAGTTTTCGATATCGACATCGACCCTTTCGGCTGCTTCGAGAATCGTCTCGTCGGGCAGGAATGGTATCGATTTCCCGGATGTTTGAAACGTAGCGGTCGCAGCCGGTGTTTCCGTCGCAGCCGTCTTTTCCGTTGCGGCGGCGCTGACCTGTTCACGCTGTGCGGCTCTCGCCTTGGGCTTCTGTTGTGAGCCGAAGTTCTCGGTGTGGATTTTTTCCGAAGGCACGCCCATCTCGGAGAGCATCTGCTTTGTGCCGTCCATCATGGGCGGTGCCCCGCAAAGGTGTATCCATTTCGAAGCGATGTCCGGCACCGCTTTGGCAAGCAGTTCTTTGGTCAACCGTCCGCGATGGTAGCCGTCGATTTCCGCCTCGATCCGGCTCATGGCGATCACGAGGTGCAGGTTCGCGTGCCGCTCCGCCAGGCGATGCAATTCGGACTTGAAGATAAGGTGCTCGGGGTCTCGACAGGCTACGACGAAGTAGATGTCGCCCGGCCAACCCATATCGGTCAGGGCGCGGGTGATACTCATCATGGGCGTGATGCCGACCCCGCCGGAAATAAGCACAACACCGTCCGCCTCTTTTCCGGTGAAGATGAACTTCCCGTTGGGGGCTTGAATCTCAAGCGTGTCACCTTCCTTGACCGTATCGTGCAAATAACGCGATCCGGCCCCATGCTCTTCACGCTTGACGGTCATCTCGCAGTAGTAACCCTGCGTCGGAGAGGATGAGATTGTATAGCTTCGCCGGATCGGTTTTTCACCGATCGGCATGGTGACCGTGAGGAACTGCCCGGGGAAATAGCTGAACGGAATGCCGCCGCCGTGGCACGCGACGAGCCGGAATGTCTTGACGTCTGCGGTTTCCTGGTAGATTCGGGCGACCCGCAGCTTGCACAGTTTTTTCTTGACGACGCGCAGCAATCCCTGCGAGATGTCGGGGCGGTCCGACGCTCCATCCTCGGTTGCACAGTCCACGGCTGATCCATCGCAACAATCGCCGGCCGCAGCCGCCGGATTCTTTTTGGCTGGTGACGCGGCGGGACCAGAGGATGCGGCCTTTGGCGCGGGTCTTGATGGGGCGGCAGCGGGCGGTGACATCGCAGGTGAAGGCGCCGGTGCGTCCACCGCGGTGAGTCTTTCCAGCAGAGCGGCTGCACGACGCATCCTGGAGTGGTACATCCAAAACGCGGCGACCACGAAAACCGCAAGCAGCGTCATGATGCTGGTGTGGAATGCTGTCATGCCGAAGAGTCGGAATTTCGGCTCGTCATTGGCCAGCGGCAGTAGATTCAGATCACGTTGAAACCACTCGAGCGCGGTATTGCGGGGCGCCTTCCCTTCGGCAATGGCCCGGTGCGCTGCGAGGCCCGACTCGAACTGCAACAGGCCTTGCCGCAGCGTAGCCGTGGCCCGCTCCATCGTACGAAAATCGTCGCTGGGTGCAGCCTCGGCAAGCTCGCCAACGCCTTTCGACAAGAGGGCAGCGCCCTCGATCATCCGCTCGTGAGCCTTGCGCTCGAGTTCACCACGTTCTTCCGGCGTCATGTTTGGAAGCGTCATCAGCTCCGGGTAAAGCTCTTCCGGCGCCTGGGATCGCTTGCCCATGCCCTTTCCCATGCCACCGCCCATGCCTTTGCCCATGCCGCCGCCCTTCCCCTTGCCACTCATACCACCGCCCATCATGCCGCCGCCCATGCCTTTGCTTCCACCACTCTCCTGGCTGGATGCGCCGGCCTGGGATGGAGCGTTGCCAGCCGAGGCTTGGCCTGGGTGATGTTTCTTGTGCTCTTCGGGAGATACCTGTCCGGCGGCAAAATGAGGTAGCCAAGCCAATCCAGCGCACATCGCCAGCAGAACAACCATGCGATCACGGGCGGGCAGGAAGCGAGACGGCTGAGACGACCCGCATCTGAACAATATCGCTTTCATGGATTTAGTCTCATGTTCGTGACTTATTCGGAATCGTCGTTGTCGATTCGATGCTGCTTTATCCGTTTCCGTTCAGTTCCCCTCCGTGTTGGCCAACGAGCTTCTTGCGCTGTTCGTTCGTCAGCACCTTGGCTGCTTCGCCAACCGCGCGAATGAAAGCGATCCGTTGATCTCCCTGCAACTTAGCGATCTTCCGAACCTGAGCATCGATCTTGGCTATGTCGGGCGTGTCGGAGCTGGTGAGTACCCATAGATTCTGCTCGGCCTCTTCGATCTGCCGCGTAAACGTAGCCTGCTTGAGGAGCGATTTTTCCTTGAACTGATTAAGCTTCGTCTCTTGCTCCCTGGAGAGGGTGATGTGTTCGCCGTGGTCGAGAAAGAAACCCGTCGAACCAATGTGATAGATGTGCGACGCGCCGGGAAAGCCGGGCAGCGCGGACGGCATCGCCATGCCCGCCATCTTGGGCATGCGGCCCATCATCCCCATGCCTTTGCCTCCCATCATGCCCATCCCCATTTTCTTGCCGGACACCATCCCCATCTTCTTGCCCTTGGCGGACATCATCCCCATGCCCATCTTCTTGCCGGATTTCATCCCCTTCATGCCACCGCTCATACTGCCATTGGCCTTCATCTCTTTCTTCGGGGGCGTTGCCTGGACGGCAACGGATTGTCGTGCCACGCCCTCCTGTGGTGTTCCAGACATGCCATCACCCCGGACTACCTGATTCGCTTTGCCCTTACTCATCGAAGATTGCGTTTGGCCTTGATGTTTCTCTTTTAGCGCGGCTTCCAGCTTCGTAACCTTGGCCCGCATCGCCGCCAACTCCTCGTTCAACGACTTGGGAGCAGCCGACGATCTACGAGCCTGACTGTTGTTCTGCATCCCATTGTCCCCCGACCATGCCGTCGGCGACTGAACAAGAACGGCAAGACTCACAAGAAAAAATGTACCTGTGACGCTTGAAACGTGTTTCATGATCATTCTCCCGTATTTTTGTTGCTGGGCTTCGCCCTTGCCCACGAGGTGGTCGTTGTTCGATCAAGTCACCCAATTGGATGCACGCCGCCCCGAATTCCTTCCGAGGGCAATCGTCTGTTTTCGTAAGCCGTTCGATCGTGTTGACGCGGAATGTACGGCCAAGCTACGAAGTGCGCCAGCGCGCTTTTAACCGCGAGCTTCGTCAAACCGGCTTTGCACCGGAATATGTCATCCGTCGTCAAGCAGGGTAGCGGTACACTGGTTGCACGCAAGCTGACCATGCCGAGGTCTCACGAGCACGCGGTCGACGACCGCCTTTCCCCGGCCGAGCGTAAGATCGCTTTGTTCCGATCTCGTTTCCGTGGGCGATGCGATGCCTAGTCCCAAAACAAGCGTACCATGAAGGCTGTTCTTGTGACGGCGCGGGGCGGCGGGCGGCGGCGCGGATTGGGCCAGCCGTCGTGGATGACGGTTCGTGGCACGTGGATGACGGTTCGTG
>JAJRSP010000184.1 GCA_024278775.1 Planctomycetota bacterium | reverse complement strand
TCGATACCGCCTTTCCGCTCAGTCTCGCTCAGACCTGGATGACATCTGGCTATACATCGCCTCGGACAACTTCAGCGCTGCCGATCATTTCATTGACCAACTTGTGGGCAAGTTTCAGACGCTGGCCACACAGCCCGGTACAGGCCGCCCCCGATATGAGCTCGGCGAATCGCTTCGGAGCTTCCCCGTCGGCAATTACGTCATTTTCTATTATCCGATGCGCGACGGCATCGAAGTCGTCCGTGTCCTGAGTGGTTTCCGCGACATTCCGAACGTCTTCACGGGCGACTGAACCGCTGCGGTCACGCCAGCTGAATACCCGCCGCCGGCTTTCCGCGCTGCCTTATGGTGCTGGATCCACGAACCCCGCAGATGCAACACATCCGACCATTTCGCGCATAACCCTTCTGATGAGTACAGCAAGCCGCGGCGACCGTTGGGCACGATGTTTCCCCGCTTACGAGAGACCGGTGGTGCAGAAAGGTCACGATCAAGGTTTGGCCGAAAGGCCGTGTTATTTCGAAAGGAAACGTCATGCAGAATCTAACGCGAGCTACACCCGGCTGTACAACGCGGACCTGCTCACGATGGTTCGCGACGGACTTCGTTCCGTCTACTGTCGAGCGGGCCTTCAGCCTGAATGGCCGTGGTCTAGTGTTCTTTCTCGATCTCCGATTTCGAGCCGAGCAGCACGACGGTCTTGGGGTGTTTTTTGCGCCACTCGCCCAGCGTGATGAGCGGCGGTTCCTCGATGAAGGGTATGATTTCGCCTTTTCGCGGTCCTGAAATCGCGGTCCAGTTTTTGTCGTCCATCGGCCACCATAGGCTTTCCGTGCGGCGGTCAAAAATCACGAAGACATCTTTGTGGACGTAACCGCTGACGCCGAATTCGTCGAGACGACCGTTAATGTTTCGTCCGTGAACCACGGACAATTTGGCGAGCGGTCACCAACCCACCGTGACGGGCTTGCCGCCGATTCGGTCGTTCACCAGTTCGTGATGGTCGAGCAGGGCTGCGGGATAGGCTCTTGCTTCCCCATTGACGACGTACCCGATGACGTTGATATCGTCCGGTGTGCGGACTCTTTCGTCGCGTCGATAAGGGCTGGCAGGGATTCGCTTGAGACGGGGGTCGTCCGGCTTGACGAACAGGGGGTCATCGATCGCCCGGATGCGGTCCTTACCAATGCCGAATTGAAGCTCTTCCGCAGGTATCGGTGAGCCGGTGAAATCGTACCACTGCGCTTTGTCCGGATCGTTCGGGTCGCCACCGGCCCAGAGCAGCGTCTTGCCGTCTCGGTGAATGACTTTGTTACTGTTTTTTCCCAGCAGCCCGCGGTAGTCGTGTTTGGTGGTGTCGCCGGCCGAGGCCATCGGGGCGACCATCATGATTGCCGACAGGATTGATAAGCCTGCGGCTGCGCGACGCGGAATAAGTCCATAGGTTTTCATACGTCTTCTCCGTTGTGTGCCCCGAACGATTTACTATGGCTTGGCCAAAGTGGACAAGTCCTCTCGGGCTTTTTCGTACGTCACTCCGAGCGCTTCCAGGGCTTGAAAAGCGACGCAGCCATGCTCCCGAGCAAGCGAGAGCAGGAGGTGCTCCGTTCGAACCTCCGACCCACCGAGACCCTGGCATTCATCGATCGCCCCGGCCATGACATTTTTGAAATGAGGCGTGCCCGGAAGCCGACCAAAGACCCAGGTTTCCTCCAGTTGGGATACGATCAGCTTGTCGATCTCTTCACGGAGCAGCGTTTCCGTGATATGTTTTTGTGCGAGGATCTTGGCTCCCAATCCGTCGCCCTCGCGCCGGATCGCCAACAGAAGATGTTCGGTCCCGACATACTCACGCTCATACTCCCGCGCGATTTCGTTGGCGATTTTTATGACTTCGGCGATGCGCGGTCCGGCTTTCGGGAGCATGGATGCGGTCTCCTGGGAATCCTTCGTGAGGCGTAGCCGCCCGTACTACGCTTCATTTACCAAACTCGGCGTTTTCTGCGTACGAGCCTCACGGATAGCAGTACGCCGAAAAGGCCGAGCCACGAGACCATACCGACCGCGCCACACGGCGTCGTGGCACTGCCACCGCCCGACACGCCGGCACCACTGAGATTGGGATTGTTGGAATCAGTCGAGACGCTTCCCGGTTCTACGGTGAGAAAACGCGTGGAGCTTGCTTTCGATATGACCCCCAAGCTTGTGATGGATGACACGGTAGCCGTGATGGCAATTCGTTGAGTACGGTCCGAGGTGTTCACGTAGGTGTGGGGGACGGATAGGCTGGTCGCCTTGTCGCCGTCACCCAGATCCCATGTGACCGATTCCAACTCTCCCGCAAGCGATGCGGCGTCGATCGAGAATAGAACCGTGAGCGGTGACGTTCCCGATGTAATGTTGGCACCGGGGTTGTTGACTGTGCCTATCGCAATGGTGACACCCTTACTCTGTTGTGCGGCGGATGACGCTTCGGTCTCTGGACCGGTGACCTGAATCGTCACCTCGGCCGAACCTGAGTTGCCGTTCACGTCGAACATGGTCAGCGTGGCCTTGAACGACTCCTTGGCTCCGGCCTCTACCGTGTATGTGTGGACGGCCGTTCGATTGGAGGAGTCCACGAGGGTGGAGTCCGATGTGTCGAAGTCCCACGCCGTACGCGATTCGTCGATGGCGGCCGTGCTGACCGCGTTCCCTCGGAATTGTACGGATAGGGGCGATTCGCCTTCGAGTGGTGTGGCTTGGATGGTGACGGCCGGCGTCCCGGTGGTGATGCCCCCGCTGCCGGGTGCCGTACCACTGGTGTTGTCTGAGTCGATGCCTACTCCGAATGAATAGCGTCCGCCCGTGCTTCGTGCATACAGGGCGAAGTATTTCTTGCCCGAGGTGGTGAAATCGAGACAGTGGTCTTCACCACCCTTTGGGTCTGCACACAGATCGCCGACGCCGGAGGTACAAGCGAGGGCATCGCATCCCACGGCGGATATGGTAACGCCGTCCGGTAGGTCGGACAGGGCGGCGTCTTGACATCCGATCTGACGGGTGTCGTAGCATGCTCCGTCTTAAGGGATAAAGCCAAACGGCGCGACGCTCTCAACCACGAGGAACTCGTCGGTGCCCGTGCTTCGGCGCCACTCGATTCTGGAATTGTTGACCGTGACGTCAGCCGGAAGGTCCGGCCATGTTCGGAAGGTCGTAAGGGACTGACTCGCGGCATCTACGGCAGCCTTGGCGTTGATGCGTCCGTAGCCATATTTGAGGCTTCGATTGGTGATGCCGTCATAGTCGGCACCAGCCGGGTTGATCTTGTCACAAGTGTGCTCCATGATGATTCGAACGTCTGTGGCCGTCAGTATGGGGTTGACGGAGAGGATCAGAGCGGCCACCCCCGCGGCGATCGGACATGATCCTGACGTACCGTTGAAGCCCTCCGTGTACAGACCGGACTGATCAGTTTCCGAGAATTCAAACCCAGGGGATTCGACATTGACGCCGCCGATGTTCACCCCCGGATTGGCAATCTCGAGGGTGTCGCGGTTGTCTGTGGTCCACAATTTCGATCGAAAATCATCACCACTCGGTGCGAGAAAATTGAGTGTGTCGCCGAAGTTGCTATAGCTCGCGCGCGCATCACCGTTGTGGCTTGCGCCGACCGCAATCACGGAAGGCAAGGCTGACAGCTCGAACCCTACTTCATTCTCAATGTCAGAATTGCCGGATGCGAAAACGATTACCATGCCAAGCGGGTCGGACACACCGTCCCCATCGAGATCACCTCTATCACGGCCCAACCTGAACGCGTTGTCGATCTGATCCACGATGACGGCTGGGTTTGGTATGGGTGGGAAGAACCCCCAACTGTTGATGTGAACGTCAACGTCTTGCTGTTTTGCAAAAACGAAGGCCAACGCCATTTCGGCGTCCGTCAGGCCGGCCGCCATACCGCGCGATACGGTGAACTGTGATTGATACGCCACGCCGCGGACGCCAATGGTGTTGGCCGAGGCTACTGCAAGACCCATGACGCGCGTGCCGTGGTCATCAAAGGGCTGTTTGGGCCGGGGGTCATCAGCTCCGTCGGCGTTGGAGCTCAACGCGAGGTCTTGCCCGACCCCGGTGTAACCGGCCCTGAGGTCGGGATGGTCGACGTCGCAAGCGTCGTCAAACATGCCAATGAGAACGTCCTGTCCGTTGGCGATGGTCCATGCTTCCGGGGCGTCAATATCTGCGTCTGGAGTGCCGCCGCCCTGTCCGGTGTTGTCCAGGTGCCACTGGAGGGAATAAAACTCGTCAGAAGGTGCGATCTGATGCTGCACCACGGGAGACCGGAAATTCGGTTGCGCCCACACCGTGCGAGCATCATCAGCCATTTTTTCCGCACAGAGCAGCTCATCCATGTTGGATGGCCGTAAGATGTACGTCTCTTTTTGGCCCGGCTGGTGTTTGACTACGGTGACGTCAAAATCATCCCAGAGACGTTGGAGCTCTACGTCGGTAAGTCCCGGTTGCACACGGGCCAGCAACGTGCCCGTGCCGATGCTCGTCTTGGAGGCGCGGGGGAAATAGTAGGTGGGGTGGACCTCGGCTACGGACGGATCCGCGGCGATCATCGCTCGCATCGCGGCGCTGGTCTTGGTAACGCGCAGCCGCTTGACCCGGCTTTCGCGTTTGCCGCTGAAGTCACGTACCTCGGCCCCGATGGTCGAGCGCAGACGTGCCGCGCCGGTTTTGACCGAGCGGATATCTCTAAAAATGACGCCGTATTCCGTTTTCGATTCCCGAAGCGGAATCTTTCGCCCGTCACGCATGACGAAGAAACGTGCGGGCGGTTCCGCCGCGAGCGCCGAACCGCACCACGCGGCGACGCCCCAGAGGCACAGAAGACACCACAGGGATCTCGTTAACCAACGTCGATGAACCATTGCCGCACGCAACACCATTGGCGCTACACCTTTCTTAGGGTCGACTCCGTTAACCGCCGAATACGTCGGACTCGCAGCTACCGACCGGCCTTTCCGCGTGCCCCAAGTCAGCTTTTCCCAAGGAACCGGATGAGCCGGGGGAATCAGACCTATGGGGGGCTCGCGTTTTTGTTGTTCCAAGAACTTCTTTTCCGTCTTGCCAGGACGGCGGGTTTACACCGCAGACCAAGTCTTCAACCCCGGAAACCGGTCCGGTGGATCTGTTCGCCACACGGCGGAGGCGAGACCACTCTACCGAAACCGGCCAAGCCGACCCGCATCACGAAAAATAGCTTTGCGGGGCTGATTATTCGTGGCACAGGCCTCCCGCACACTGTCGGTAACCATTGTTGGGCTGTTACAAGTGGCTGTCAAGCACGGGGGTTAGGTCGGACTCGTATACGTATGACCGAATCGGTGGTTGTGAATAACGGTTGGAGAGGTCGTTCCTTCTTCCGGAGATGGAAGGTGGGGCCGCCCTGTGGCTGCCCGGCCCTGATGCCATCCAAAGTGTCTTGCACACGGAGATGTGACACGATGGGCGTTTGATCGCGCGGGTTCAAACGAGGCATAGCAGGGGCAAACGCCGAGCCGGACGCCTCTGCTGAATCCGCGACGCCGCATGCCGCGACGCTGGTATCGTCCCACGCAAGGCCGCACAAAGCGTCATGAACCCCGGTTAGGCCATGGGCGGGCAAAGGCTTCTTTCCACGCCAGATAGGCGCTCTCGTCGTACATGACCCATCGCACGAGCGTGGGCAGTGGTTCGGTGTCGACGAACGAGCGAACGGCATCAAGAGAAACCCGGGCAGCCAGAGCCAACGGGTAGCCGTATACGCCGCAACTGATAGCAGGAAAAGCGACGCTCAGGCACCCCAGACTTGCGACGGTCGCCAATGACGTTTGGTAGCAGCTCGCCAGCAATTCCGGCTCGTGCTGTTGCCCTCCGCGCCACACCGGACCGACCGTATGAACCACGTACGTAGCCGGGAGATGGTACGCTTTGGTGGCTTTTGCTTGTCCGGTGGGGCATCCACCGAGGGTTCGGCATTCGTCCAGGAGTTGTGGGCCTGCGGCCCGATGGATGGCACCGTCCACACCACCCCCACCCAGAAGTGATTCATTGGCGGCGTTGACGATGGCGTCGACGACCTGCTCCGTGAGGTCGCCGCGAACGATTTCAATGTTGGTCATCTTTGAGCCATTCCTGAGTCATGCCGGGCGAACGAACGTCCGGCTGCGGCTTCGGTCGGATCGTGACGGAGAGATCAATCAAACTTCCCCGGCGGCGCTGTGCAAACCCAAGAATCAACGGAGCGACCAGGTCACGATGCCGACATCGGTGCGATTCGAGGAACACGTTCCGGCTTGGTGAACCAAACAGGGTCCATGCGATTCGCTGCGTCAGACCGGCCGCGCGGTCCACTGTGACGACAAGCCCTCCGTCTTCCTTTGATGTCATGTCTTCCTTCAACGGACCAGTCTCCTCGGACTTCGAAAAAACGCCCGCAGTGATCGTAGCCATGATGGAACGCCAGTCGGCTTCCGTGCGGTCTTCGATATGACTCAGGTCGAAGAAGTGCCGCCGCGTGTGCTTCAGTGTGAAAACTCCGGACCACCCATTTCCGAAATGGATTGTGGCGAAGTATTTTCCGTGTTGGTGCAAACGTCGATCTCGTCGGCCAGCCAGTCGCCCGGCATGGTGTTTGCGGGCGGATTCGATCTTCTCGCTCAGGCTTCGGATGTGGTCCCTCGCTGATAGATCCAGATCGTTTGTGAACCTTGTTTTATGGTACCTGTGTAGAAAACGCAGCCGTTCGGTTTTCGTTGCTACGCGGCGAAAAAAGTGATCGAGCTGCGCGAGCGATGCGGCCGACTCCGTTGTGTCAAGTGGACGCGCTCTGATCCGCGCCCAGGCTAAGTCGATAAATATCGAGTCAAACCCATCCGAGTCGTGATTTCGGACGAGCACGTTGTGCGGATGCCCATCGAGGTGGTTGAGTCCGGCCTGGTGCGCAGTGGCATAGAGCACGGCCACGGATTCAATGAGGCTTCGGCGGGTCTGCCCTGGTTGCGCCGCTTTCGAGGCGGCGAACCAGGCCTCGGGAAGGGGGATGCCACGATCGAACCCCCGACATAGGTATACCGCGGAGACCGGAGGGGAACGCTTGACCCCTACGGCGAGCGGCGAGGCAACGGCTGCCCCCTTGTTCCTTGCAGCCACAGCGTGATGCCACTCGCGTTGACCGTTCGTGAGTCCGCACCATGCTTTGAATTGATCAAGAGGTCCGCGGCCTGTGAATACTTTAGCGAAGACGTCACCATCGGCTAGCGTGACACGCCAGATGCTACGATGATGGCCCGTCTTCACGCATGTGGCGCGCGGGTCATCGGCCAGGTGGAGCCACCGCGGGGCGTCGCTGCCGAACAGTTGAACCACCATGTCCGTACAAGCAACCCAACGCAGATCGTCTTGGATGATGGCCGTGTGACCAGGCGTTTCGGGTCGGGTCATTGGCGGGCCTTGGTTTCGATCGATTGGGGCTCTGGTCGTGTGAGTCATCTCGTTCACTGTTGGGGCCGAGCTATCGAGGGCATCCTACCGGAGTCGTTGGCCGACGGATAGGATAATAACGTCTCGGGTCCGGGATCGTCGAATCTTGTACAAGGGAGGGTTGCATCGTTCGTTTTCGGCTAGGATCGGGGGACGAGGCGGACCGATCCTGATACCAGGATTCGCGTGACCCCTTGAGAATGCGTTTTTTCGGCTGGCGATGACCATCGGGAGTACCATGCATCGACGTAACCTACGGTTTCTTTCGCATGGACTATGTGCCGTGGTGATTCCCGCTGTATCCTGGGGGTGTTTTGCGAGACTCTCGCCCGCCACAGACGCCCAAGTCTATGGTACGGTGGCTGACCGCCAGCGCGCGGCGTTGGGGTTCACTTCCGACATCACGATCGAATCGCCGAATGTTGGCGCTGAACACGATGAGCGGATGTATCAGTTCACGCCCCGTCCTTTGGACGCGGCTCTGCCTGAGGACTTCGCGCGGCGCAGTACGAGCCGCGTTGAGGAACACGTCGCCACCTCAGGGGCCGGTGAAGAGGACGTGGCCGGCTCTGACCCTGACACCGGCGAAGCGGTGGTCGAGGGGTCTGAATCGAAGACCGGCCGGGTGTTCGATTTGCGTCAGACGCTTGCCTATGCGGAGCGTCACGCCCGGGATCTCCAGAATGCAAAAGAAGACCTCTATCTGGCCGCACTCGATTTGACGTTGGAGCGTCACCTCTGGACGCCACAGTTTTCCACTATCGTGAAAAGTGAATTCGAAGATTTCGAGAAGGATGCCGTTCTCGACCAGGCTCAGACCAGTGTGGCGGAAATCGCCGTGCGTCAACGGCTCCCGCTCGGCGGTGAGTTGGCGGCGCGGGCGGTGACGTCTTTTGTCAACGATCTGAAGACGCACGTCACGACGGGCGAGTCGGGGCAGCTTATTCTTGAGGCGAACATCCCGCTGTTTCGTGGAGCCGGTCGCGTGGCGTATGAGTCACGGTACGTGGCCGAACGTGAATTGATTTATGCCGTGCGCACCTACGAGCGGTTTCGTCGTTCGTTTCTCGTGACCGTGGCTAGTAATTATTTTTCTGTTCAGCAACGCCGGACTGCGATTGCCAATACCGTGAAGAGCTACAAAAGTCGAATGAAGGCGTGGGAGAAGGCCGATTTTACGGAGCGTATGGGTCGCAGCAAGACCGTGTTCGATGCGTCTCGTGCTCAATCGACACTTCGTGACGCCGAGGTGGCGCTCTCCCGGACGCGAGAGGATTATCAAACGGCGATGGACCGTTTCAAGATTCTGTTGGGCATGCCGGTGGTGGAACAACTCGATGTGCCCGACCAGTCGGCGGACGAGGCGAGTCAGTCTCTCGACGGCCTTTTGACGGAGGTCAGCGTGGAAGAAGCGATTGAGACGGCGCTGACCTACCGGTTGGATTTGCTCAACGATGCGGATCGTGTGGATGATGCCCGACGTGGTGTGGTGATAGCGGAGAATCGCATCCTGCCGGACTTGGAATTCACGGCCGACCTGTTGAGCAACTCGAATCCCGACCATTTTTCGACGACCACTCAGAACACGTCACGTACTTCCTGGCGGGCTGGGTTGGAGTTTCGTCTCGATGATCGCCGCACGGAGATCAGGGATTATCGATCGTCACAAATTGCCCTTCGCCGGGCCCAACGTAGCCATGAGGAATTCGTCGATCGTGTCCGGGCCGACGTCCGGCGAGCCATGCGGCGGATTGAGCAGACGGCCGATGTCCGTCAAATCCAGGAAATGAACGTGACCGAGAATGAGCGGCGTCTCGCCGCTGCGACGGTGCAGTATAACCTCGGCAAGCAGACCAACCAGGACGTGGTTGACGCCGAAACCGATTTGCTCGCGGCGAGAAATGATTTTGCGGACGCAGTGGCGGCCTTTCGGATTGCGATTCTGGAGTCCCGCCGGGATACCGGCATGCTTCGCGTATCCGCCGACGGGAGCTGGCTGGAACCGGGAGATGACGGATCGTGATCCTGCCACGCTCGATCAACAGCTCTGTCGAGTGTCTGCGTGGCGTACGCACAAGTTTAGACGTCACATTTTTGTGATTTATGGTGTAAGACGTTACTCTGTTTGATGATATGTACTATGGCGTCCTTCCGGTATTTCCCAGGTGGTTACGATGAAGGGGGCCGCGAGTCCGTAACGCACCGTATCCTGTGAGGCATCAACCATGACAACCATGACCCCATCCAGTTCCCCGGCGGAAGCGATCTCCGACATGGGGCGTCCCGTCTCAGAAGTCCGGCCGACTCGTACGAAGCGGGTGGCGCGGCGTGCTGTCTTTATTTTGGTGTTGCTTGCGGCGGGGATCACCGGTTGGTCGATGCTGCCTTCTTTGGGCAACGGTTCATCGAGTGACGTCACCAAGTTTACCGTGGCACCGCGGGCCTTCTCAGTCATGCTGAAGGAGAAGGGCGAGCTGAAGGCGGCGACTTCCACAGATATTGTATGCGAGGTCGAGGGTCGTTCGACAATTATTTCGCTCGTCAAAGAAGGCAAGGCGGTCAAGAAGGGCGAGTTGTTGGTGGAACTGGCGAGTGACGAAATAAAAAATCGCATCCAACAAGAGGAGCTGAAAGAGGCCAACGCCATTGCGGCATACGAAGCGGCCAAGACGGAGCTTGAAATCCAACGGGATCGAAACGAAAGTGACATCCGCAAGGCGGAACTGAAGATTGAGCTGACCAAGTTGGAACTGGAGAAGTACGAAAAAGCGGACTGGACGCAGCGACTCAAGGACGCTGACATCGCGATCAAAGAGGCGCGTATCACGCGTGACCGCCGGTTGGAGGATTACGAGGCGGCCGTCAAGCTGCTCGCCAGGAATTTCATTACAAAAACGGAGTTTGCGGAATCCAAGTTCGCAAGCGAAAAGGCCGTCTGGGATCTGGAGAAGGCCGAGCATTCGCGAAAAGTTCTCGAGAAGTACACCCATGTCGCAGAGCTGCGCCAGCGCGAATCTGACGTTGAAGAGGCGATCAAAGAATGCGGTCGTACGAAAAAGAGCGCCGAGGCAGAGGAAGCAAAACAGGTGGCGGCTGTGGAAGGGCGGCGAAAGGAGCTTCAGCTCAACCAAGATCAGCTGGCCAAACTGCGCCGCCAGCAGGAGCAATGCCGTATCTACGCTCCGACACAAGGTTTTGTCGTTTATTATGACGGCGGTGGTTATTTCATGTCCTCGGATAACCAGATTCGAGAAGGGGCGAGTGTTCGCGAGCGGCAGGTACTGTTGTCTCTGCCCGATACCTCGAAAATGTTGGTGGTGGTTCGTGTTCACGAATCCAAGGCAAGCAAGCTCTCTTTGGGGCAGAAGGCCCGTGTGACGGTCGAAGGTCTGGAAGGGCAGGAGTTCGACGGCACGGTCACTAAGATCGCGGTACTCGCCGACACGCAAAACCGCTGGCTCAATCCCGACCTGAAGGAATATGAAACTGAGATCACTCTGGACGCGTCCGCGACGGCTCTGAAACCCGGCGCGACGGCGTTCGTGAAAATTCTTGTGGAACATGTGGACGCGGCTGCGGCGGTGCCGGTTCAGGCTATCTATACCGTGGGGAATCGTCGGTTCGTTTTCGAGGAACAGGACGGAGACGTTTCTTTTTCGCAGGTGGAAATTGGCTCGATCGGGATGGAGTGGGCTGAGGTTACGAAAGGGGTTCGGGTGGGCGAGCAGGTGCTGCTTGCCTTTAACGACGAACATATCCGGATGATTCCCGACGTCGCGAAAGCGGCGGACGGTAACTCCGGTTCCTCCTCCCACAGAGGCCGCAAGGGCCGCCCAGGCGGCAAGGGCAAGCCATCCAGGAGAGGACATGGTAAATCTTCTCAGGCCAGAACCTCTCATGCACCTGCCGGATCGTAGAGACACTCCATTGTGATAGCCTCCCTAAGACAACTCTCCAAAGTGTACGGTAAGCCAGGGAGTCCGGTACGCGTACATGCGCTGCGGGGCATTGATCTTGATTTTGTCGAAGGAGAGTCCGTCGCGATTTGCGGTCAGAGTGGCTCGGGTAAGAGCACGATGCTCAACCTTTTGGGTTGTCTCGACCGACCGACCGGAGGCAGCTATTTTCTGGGTGACACCGACGTGGCACTGTTGGATGACGATGATCTTTCGGAAATTCGCGGGCAGCGTATCGGATTCGTCTTTCAGAACTTCAACCTGATACCGCAGTTGACCATTCAGGAAAACATCGAGGTGCCGTTGTTCTATCAGGGCGTCTTGCCGCAAACCCGCCGAGAGAAGTCAGAGAAACTCCTTGCGACCGTCGGACTCCTTGACCGCCGCCATCACCGACCGACTGAGCTTTCCGGCGGCCAGCAGCAGCGGGCGGCCATCGCCCGGTCGCTCGTCAATGACCCACTGATTCTCCTGGCCGACGAGCCAACCGGTAATCTCGATACGGCTACCGGGGAACTCATCCTGACGGTGTTCGAAACGCTTCGCTATCAGGGTCGTACGATCATCATTGTGACGCATGAGCATGATGTGGCTCAGCGTTGTGATCGAATCATCACGCTTCGCGATGGGGTCATCGTTGAGGATTGTAGAACCTCATCTACGGCCCGATCCGCCGAACCGACGGATCGTGTCGGCCAGGCGACCGTCTGATCCGATAGGCGATTGGTTTGACCGGTAACGCCTCCGCTGGGCATCCGTCCGGACGCATTATTCGCCGCGGTTTTTCGCCACCAGTCGGTCCGGTATATACCCAAATTAACAGAAAAGCAGGTTCGTTCGGTCCCAAAACCTTCCAATGGGCCATCTCCGAAGCGGGTATGCGTCATCGTTCCATTCGGGATATGACCATAAGTCTTTGACTTTTGGAAGGTTACAGTTTTCTGATTGACAAATGATAAAATGGGCAATATGGTGAAGATATCGGAATTGTCGGTCCGACAATCTACCTAGGTTATCTATATTGTGTAGATACACGATCTGTTGGCGGTCCATCATACAGCCAATGTGTCGGTTGGATCGCTGGCAGGACCGAAACGGTACGGGCTCAGGAGCAATTCCATGGCGAAGCGGGAAATGACGATCGAAGCGATGTGGAAGCGGTATCTCAAGACATCTTCGGTGGCGATGCGGAACAAGATTGTGGTGCATTACAGTCATCTGGTTCACAGTCACGCGGCGCGATTGTCTCGAAAGCTCCCGGCCCAAATATCCTACGATGAGATATGTAGCGCTGCATTTGACGGGCTGATTGAGGCGGTCGAAGGTTACGACCCGGAGCGCAAAGCGAAGTTCGAAACCTTTTGTCAGCAGCGAATTTCCGGTGCGGTGATGGACTGGCTCCGGAGCTTGGACCCGCAGAGCCGCACGGTTCGAACGTTTGAGAAAAAGCGAATGCTGGTTCAGGAAGCCATGGGGACGGACATGGAGTATTCGCCGTCGCAGGAGGATGTAGCCAAGCGTCTCGATATGTCGGTAGATCGGTTCGACTACCTGTCGCGTCTGTCGCAGCTTGGGAAGGAAGTCCACTTTAGCGCGATGGAACCGTCCGGCGATCATCGGAGCCAGGGGACTTCGCACACGTGGGATGTTCGCGATACCAAATCGGATGACCCGGGGATTAAGATTTCGAGAGAGATGCTCACGGCCCACCTCACACGAGACCTGGCCCGCGAAGAGCGGTTGGTGCTTGTGCTTTACTACTTTGAAGAAATGACGATGGCCGAAATCGGTGCGGTGCTCGATCTTTCCGAGTCCCGTGTCAGCCAGATCCACAAAGAGATTCTCACGCGGCTGAGGCAGCGCTTTGGCGCTACGCTTTGTGAGGAATTGGTCGCCTGACACCCGTACCTGGGTGTGCGAGCTGAAAATGGCAAACCACAGACGTTGCGTCGGTTGGATCCGGCGCGGCGTCTTCCATAGACAAGATGGCTCGGTCACGTGGGGTACGGACTTCGCATGCAAGACTCCGTTCCCCATCCGTATCATTATCGCCTCCGTTTTCGTCCCCCACCCTTTGCCTTGGGGCAAAGAATGGGGCACCCACCGATTCCGTCTTGCACCCCGCGGAGGTTGCTTCGAGGAGCGGCGCTTGTTGGGTTGAAGTCGTGGCCGTAATATCGCGCGGATGTGTCGAAGAGTAGCGATGTGGGTCGCGTTTGACGGAACGGAGTTCCACGGCTGGCAGGCTCAGCCGGGGTTTCGGACCGTGCAGGAGCTACTGACGGCTACGGCGCAGCGCGCTCTGCGCCACCCGGTGTCGATCTCCGGGAGCGGACGCACGGACTCCGGCGTTCATGCCGCGGCCCATGTCTGCCATTTTGATACCACGTGTCAATTTCCGGTCGAGAGTATGCGGCACGCGCTGGGCTCGCGGCTGCCCAAGGACATCGCCATCTTGGCGATTCGGGATGTGAACCGGGCGTTTCACGCGACGCGGAGTGCCATCAGCAAGCTCTACCGTTATCGAATCCACAACGCGCTCGGTCGTCCGGTCGAGCGTTTGATCCAGTCATACGCGTATCACCACTGGCACGACTTAGACGTGGATCGGATGCAGGCGGCCGCCCGGCACTTCGTTGGGGAGATGGATTTTACTTCCATGACCGCCACACGGGGGATTCGCGAATGTATGGTGCGGCGGGTGATTCGCTGCGACGTCGAACGCCATCTGGACGAGATTCGTATTGACGTGGAGGGTACCGGGTTTCTCTATCGACAGGTACGAAACATGGTCGGTACGCTGATGGACATCGGGTGTGGCCGATGGGAACCCGACCGGCTGCCGGAGATTCTGGCCAGTAAGGATCGCACCGCCGCCGGTCCGACGGCACCGGCCTGTGGGCTGTGTCTGCGGTGGGTTCGGTATCCGGCGCATCTGCTGCGTCCACCGCCGAGCGACGCCACCGAGTGAGCCGCAGAGCCACCGAATGAAAATCGTTCACGTCATTACGAGACTTATCGTCGGCGGCGCGCAGGAAAACACCGTCTTGACTTGTCGTGGTCTTGTCGAGGCGGGGCATGACGTGACGCTGGCGGCCGGCGAAGAAACCGGTCCGGAGGGCTCGTTGTGGGCGGCGGCCGAGGCGTGTGGATGCCGGTTGGTGAAGCTGCCGGCGATGCGGCGTTCGGTGAATCCGGTTGGTGATTGGCGGGCTGTGCGTGAGTTGGTGCGGCTCTTCGAGGGCATCGCTCCGGATATCGTCCACACCCACAGCAGCAAGGCCGGCATCATCGGGCGGGAGGCGGCGCGTCGCAGCCACGTGCCGATTGTCGTTCATACGATTCATGGCATGGCCTTCAACCGAACGCAGGCATGGCTGCCTCGGATGCTTTATACGATGTTGGAACGCCGCGCGGGGCGATGCACGACGGCGTTTGTGTGTGTGGCCGATGCGATGACGGCGCAGGCGGTGGCCGCCGGGCTTGGTCCGCGAGAGCGGTTCACGACGGTGCGCTCGGGTATGGAGACGGAGCGGTTTGCGCCCGATGAGACGGTTCGGCACGCGGTGCGCGAGGCGTGGGGCGTGGACGAGGCGGATGTGGTCGTGGGTACGATCGCGCGTCTCTTCGATGACAAGGGGTATGACGAGATTATCGCGTCCATGCCGCGTGCGTTGGAGCGTGAGCCGCGACTTCGTTTTGTGTGGGTGGGTGACGGTCGCAGGAAAGCGGATTACGAAAGGCGTTTGGAGGCGATGGGCCTGCGCGATCGAGTGGTCATGCTCGGGCTTGTGAAGCCGGAAGCGGTTGGACGAATCGTCAACGGTTTTGACATGGTGTTGCACGCGTCTCGGTGGGAGGGGTTGCCGCGTGCGTTGGTGCAGGGGTTGCTCGTGGCGGTGCCGGCGATCAGTTTTGATAATGATGGCGCACCCGAAGTGGTGATACCTGACGAGACAGGCGTACTCGTGCGTTACGGAGATACCGCAGGGTTGGGCGATGCGATGGTCCGGCTTGCGGGCGACGCGGTACTACGGCGGCGGCTCGGACAGCGCGGCCGCGAGCGATGCCTGGAGGCGTATGACTGGCGCGCCATGGTGGGGCACCTAGAGGGATTGTATGGCCGGCTCATCAAGGGAAACGAATAAGGTTGCCCGTGTGGTGCTGCGATCTTGTCGAGATATCCATAACGATCGGTAGGGTCTCCCTATCGCTGTAAGAACTTTTATGCTTGCCGCTCGACATGCAACTACCGGTTCGATGGTTGACACGGCACCCGGCGGCGCGGACGATTCGGGCGTGGCGGCTGTGGAGATTCGACGCCGCAGCCTTAGGATGAATGTTGGAATCCTCTTGACTCTTGAAAGGCGACCGGAATGAAACGTAATCGGCTATGCGTTACGACTGTTGCATGCGTGCTGACCAGTGTTTTTGTTGGTTGTGCGCTTCAGCCCAACTCGCCAGGTACGTCTGATGATGGGAATGGCGGTCAGGTTGATACTGGGAATGGCGGTCAGGTTGATACTGGGAATCAACCTGATGCTACGAACGACAATCTGGTGGTGTTTGCTGATCCGGATTCCACATTTTCCACCACGAGCGTGCGGGATGTCGACGAGCAGATCGTTCGTTTCGACGGGGTAGCGAAAACGATGATATGGGTGGCGGGGGATGTTGATTTCACCGGCTGGGACACGGACGGGAATTTCCTGGGTGCGGCAAAGATGTTTCAGGTTCGATTCGGAACCGTAAGCGGAGAGCCGCGGGCCTATTTCACGGAGACCGGCCCCGCCACCATCTGTGACATCGAAGTGGTGGACGGGATGTTATCAATCAGTCCCACGTTGGTTGCGGTGCCGATGAATTAAATGCGCCGATGAATTAGATGCACAGGGAGGGCGTATCCGCTGCGAGTGGTTCGAGTTCGCACGGTGCGTAGTGGTCTGCCGGGCCGCTGAAGAAGAAGGAACGTCTCTCTTCTGTTTTCGTCAGTTTGCCGCCAAGAGTTTTTCAGTGAGTTTGGTGAGGTCGTTGGGGTCGCCGAAGCCGACTTCCACATCTCTCACGATACCGCGTCTGTCGATGAACAACACGGTGGGGATCATGACGCCGCCGTATGAATCGAACAGGGTCCCGCCGTCGAGCAGAATGCGCTGTTTCAACTTTTCTTTCCTGGCGTATCGTTTGAGCAGGCGTTTCTCTTCATCCCACGCGTTTGGCGCGAGCACGACCAAACCCTCGTGAGCATATTTCGCGGCGATAGCGCTGATGTGCGGAGCCTCCGCACGGCAGGGGCCTCAGCCATACGCAAAAAAAGCCAGCAGCACCGGCTTGCCTCGAAACGCGCTCAGTTTGACGAGTTTTCCGGAGAGGTCTTTGAGCTCAAAATCCCGGGCCGGTTGGTTCTTGACGCTGCGAATAAAATGCTGCTCCGGAGAACTCGCACATCCGGCGGCGAAAAGAAGGGCGACCACGATCGAGACGACCATAGCTCGGGTCATACAATGCTCCGAAAGGCAGGAATGTTTGAATCTCTGAATCTGCGTGGCTCGCGCTCCGGTACGCCGGCACCGCGGCGATCGTACCGCAGCTATCGGTCATTTCAAGCCTGTGGATTGTCTGTTTTCGTGGGGGACGGATCCGCCGGCTAGCCCCGAAAGACCCAGCCGAGCAACTCCATCGGCCTGGCACCGCGTCCCTGCATGAGAATACCGATACGAAAGATGCGACCTGCGGCCACCACGAAGAAGAGCGTGGTCAAGAGCACAAGAACAATCCCCAGCAGCGGTTGCCAAAGGGGGATGCCCGGTGGAACGGTCTGCCTGATAATCATCAACATCGGTGTGGCCGGTGGAAACAGGGACGCGATGACTGCAAATGGAGCGGTGGGCTCCTGGAGTACGCGCATCCACACAAACATCGGCGAGATGACGATCAGCATGACCGGGGTCAGCAGACTTTGTGATTCCTTCATGTCCGTCACGGCGGCACCGATGGCAATGAACAGCGAGCCATACATGAGCACGGCCAGCGCGAGGTACAGCACAAACCACCAGACAACGTGGGCCGGAAACAGATCGGCATATCCGCTTTGCTTCATGGCGAAAAACGCACCCACGAGGTAGAGGGTTGCGATGGTGAGCGACACGCCCACGGTCCCGATCAGCTTTCCCATCATAAGCTGAAACGGAGAAATCGAACCCAGCAGCACCTCGGCAATCCGTTGCATTTTCTCTTCCAGGGTGCTCTGTGTGAGCGGTGACGCGCCGACCATCACGACCATGAACATGAGCATCATCATGCCCATCGGAACCAAGAACGTGGCGATGCGGTTGGTTGGCTCCGCCGGCTTGATGACGCCGGAGGCGTCCTTCGATAGCAGATTCAAGTTGCCCACGGGGACGGTTCTTGTCGCTTTCGTCACAGTGTCGACATCCAGCCCGGCTGCCGCGAGTCGAAGTCCTCGAATTCGCTTGTTGATCGTGGCGGATGCCCAACGGCGGAAGCCGTCATAGGTGGGGCTGTTGGAGTGGTAGGCGATCGTACTATCATCCGTCTTTCCGTCGCCTGTAACCACGTTCGGTCCGATGATCACAAAAGCGAGGATCTCTTTGTTCGTGACGCGTTCGGACTGGTGAAAGGCCGCTTCATCTCGAGAGGTCGAAGTCGGCTCGATCTTCTCGATGAGAAACTTGGGTTTGATCTGCTTGCGTGACTCGTCGTTGGTGTAGATGTCTTGTTCGTTACGCTTTGCGGCTTCGGCTGCCAGGGTGTCGTAGATGACGCCGGAATAGTCGATTACGGCAAACTTCTTGTCGCGCGTATCCACTTTGTCCTTAAGCAACAACTGAACGACAGCGGTGCCACCCATCATAATCGGCATGAGGACCAGCATCAGGATAAAAGCTTTGGTTTTGACGGCAGCGGCGTATTCACGGACCGCTACGACGATCATTTTACGCATGGCTCGACTCCTGTACTGATGAGTCCGCGTGCGTGTCCGTGGCCTCCGGGCCGGCGATACGAACGAAGATGTCATGAAGCGACGGTCGGGTTAGCTCAAAATGAGTGACGCGACCGGTTTTCATGAGCGACTCCAACACGTCCTGTGTGTTCGTGTGTTCCGAGATGCGCAGCTCTTGCAAGTGTCCGAAATCAGTGACCGCCTCGACACCGGTGACATGGTGCAGGTCGAAACCGTTCCCCTCGACCTGGACACGAATCGTGTCCTTGCCATAGGTTCCTTTGATATTCTCCAGAGAGCCGTCGAGAACCTTCTGTCCGCGAAAAATCATGAAGACGAAGTCGCAGAGTTCCTCCGCCGCTCGCATGTCATGCGTGGAAAAGATGACCGTGGTGCCGCTTCGCCGGAGCTCCAGCACGGCATCACGCAGCACATTGGCGTTGACCGGGTCCAGCCCCGTAAAGGGCTCATCGAGGATCACGAGCTCGGGTTGGTGGATGACGGCGGAGATGAACTGCACCTTTTGGGCCATTCCCTTCGAGAGTGTTTCGATTTTTTTGTCGGCCCAAGGCGTCAGGTCGAGCCGTTCCAGCCAGTCGGCAATAGCCGCTTTGTGCGTTTGACAGCCTTTGAGTTCAGCGTAGAAACGAAGCAGCTCGCGAACCTTCATCTTTTTGTAAAGCCCGCGTTCCTCCGGCAGATAACCGATGCGGTCGGTGGCGGCCGTGTGGTCTTCCATCCCGAGCACGCGGATCGTTCCGGCACCAGGGTCGGGGTAATAGATACGCATGATCATGCGCAACGTCGTGGTCTTGCCGGAGCCGTTGGGACCGATGAACCCGTAGATCGAGCCGTTTGGAACCGAGAGTGATAGATCATCCACCGCGCGGTGCTGACCGAACGTTTTGGTGACGCCCTCGATTTCCACGACAGGTGACAGACTGTCCATGACGGCTCGCTGTTTTCGAAAACGCTTAACGCTTGGCGACGCCGATTCTGACGCCGCGGTTGATACTCCGAACAGCGGTGAGTTTACGGCACGCGCGGACCAACAGCAAGTGTGGATAGTTGTATACGGAGACACGTCGACTTGATGCATCGACAGTGCTTCGCTGAGCGGTACTCAGTAGGGTGGCGTGTAAGCGTTTGCTTGCCGGCCTCACTACAGCGATCGCGGCGCGTCTACATGACCAGATGGCGACCGCGCAGTGTCAGCGCGGCAGCCGTGATGGATTGATCTTCTGAATTGAACAACGAGCCGGACCACACGAGACCTTCTGTTTTGAGTTCGTCGAGCCACTGGGGCATCATCTCGGCTGCGACACCTGTGCCGAAGCCTGTGGACTGGGACACGGCCTGGCTAAGCTCGAACTCGGTCAGCGGTCCGGGTAGCAATTGCTTCAGAATGGTCAGTTGGTGGTGACGCATCGCGCCAAAGGTGTCGGTCATCACGGCGGCCTCTTCGTCCCTTACTCGGGTCGGTATCATGTGGGTCTGTCACACACCGACGCGACTGCACACTGCGTCGGTGTCGCGTGATTGTAGGCTCCTGCATCGGGCAGATTCCATTCGCCGTCTGAGCGGGGTGTCCCCGGCGATCTGCTCTGGGACGTTTGTATGGACGGTGTTTCCCGGACGAGTGAATTCGCCAATCTATATTCAAGGCTGATCGGACCAAAGGCCGATGCTCGATCTCATGGAGGCGCATCTACGAACATGCTTGGTGGGGCGACGGTGCTTCGGTCACGGCGGTTTCCGGCTGGTGGTGCTGGTTGCCGTCCTGACACTGGCCGATGCGGGCTGTATGTTCGTGGCATCGGCGTCTCTCGGGGGTGATACGGCCGGCGATCGCGGTGATGTCCGAGTGCTGTTTATCAACAACACCCCGAATCGAGTTGTGTTTACGGCGGGCACGTTTGACCCGCTTGATGAGTTTTCAGCACCTTCCGTTGTTCAGTTTGGGCTCGACGAGTCGGGACTGACGCTGGGTCCGAATAGTGAAAGTGCGATCGGCACGATCCCTTGCGCCCGGACGTTTGGTATCGGCAGCGCTCGGTTGCTGGAATTGGCCCGGGCGAACATGTCGGATGCCGATCTCGTTTCCGAGGCCATGGTGGCTGGCGTGGCGTTTTTCGATGAGGCCGCGAACGGCTCGTCGGACGGCTCGGTGAGCATCGGATCGGCACTGCCGTTTGAGGCCAAGTTGGGTTTGGACTTTCCGTGTGGTGCCTTGTTGGTGGTTCGGTTTGAGATCAATGATGTCGGTGATAGCGCCTTTCGCGTAGCTTTCGAACTGATCCCTCCTGTTTCCACACGATGACGGCATGGTTCGTGCCGGTGTTTCCTTCGCTGGGGTTCCGAAATCAGGTGTATGATTAAATCGGCGGCCGTGAATGATGGGGAGTACCGCGGTTCATAAGTTCTACGACTACTACCTGCCGGTTTCAAGAGTTCGTTCGAGGTTCGGTGTTCCAGGCCGCGTAAGCGAAATCATTCGGCTCGGGGAGAGGTATCATAGTCGCCATAGTTGTGAAACGTGGTAGATAGCGTGAGTGGTTCTTTCACCCTAAGGCCGAAAGGCTGACCTGCCGCTTGGCGGGGCAGGTGAGCCACTGACTGGCCGGGCAAACCACCCGCCTTGCGCTGATGCCGACGAAAGTGCCCTGCGCCCTCTGTAGCTTCGTAGTCCGAATCACTCAGAGAGTGGACGCTCGGGCCTGCTGTCGTATAATGACGGTTTCGCTTTTTTTGAAGGCGATGCGGGTTTTCATGAAACCAACCACCACAGACCAGGGCGAACATCCTCGGCCATGATGACACTGGAAGCGATTTGGACCAACGATGCACTGCACGTGTGGTCTTTGTCGGACCCCACGGGGGATGACCGACAGGCCGTGAGGCTTCCTGCCAGGGCGACGGCACCCTCTGATCGTGCGTCGCGTCCAGTGGGGGCCACGTCGGAACAGATTCGTCACTGCATCGGGGATGGCTGGGACAGCCTGCTTGCGTCGGGTGCGAGTGCGTCCAGCTTGCGTTTGTTGTTGCCGGTCCCGGCATCCCGTGAGGATCAGTTGTGCGATCCGACCGATGCGGCACCCGATCCGTCCTCTGAGTCCTCGTTCGGTTCGTTCGCTGAGTACCATGTGCCTTCGCTGGCATTTCAGCCTGCCGATGCCATTGACCTGCTAACGGCACAGGCCGTAGCGACCCTTCGCGATGTACATCTGGCCCCTTCGTTTCGCTATTGGGTTCGTGTGGCCCGGCTCGTGTTGGAGTTGCTGGCCAAGCAGCGATTTCTCCCGGCGGTTCATCGTGCGGAAGCGGGAGAGTACTACGGTTTGTGGCGAGTGGCCGTTGACGACCATGACACTTCGAGCCGACTGCATGCGTTGATCGTGGCGATGCCGCCGGTTTGTAGATCTTTGGCGGAAACAAAAGGCGAGGCGCAGGCTTCTGATTTGGTGGAGAGTTTTCTATGGCGATCGGTCGATTCGCTGGTTCGCCGATGCCTGGCTGGTGATGAACTGGCCCATGCCATTCAGGATTTGCCGGAGGATTCTCTCACCGCCCAGACGCGATGGCTTCAGGCGTTGGTACGCAGCGACGCTTCGATGACAGGTTCAGACCCGGAGTGCGCCGCGACCCAGTCGGCCGTCGAGCAATGGCTTGACAAGCTACACCCGGCCGTATCTGAGAGGGCGTGTCGAACGTGTTTCCAGCTTCATGCGCCCGATCTGTCCCTGCAAGGGGCGGTGGAAGAAGAAGACAGGCCCTGGCGGATGACGCTGCATGTGCAGGCGACGGGCGACCCCTCGTTTGTGGTAGATGCCGAGCAGTTGTCGGCTGATCGTATCGAGCGTCCCAGAATCTTGCCGCGTCCGTTCGACCATGCTGAGGCACAGCTTCGATCCGACGTGGATCATGCGGCGCGCTATTTTCCACCGATCGCAAGCGGTGCGGGTGCCGATGGTCCGGTGAAGTTCTTCCTCACGATGGAAGAGGCGTACGCCTTTTTGCGCGATGTGGCACCCATGCTCGAATCGGAGGGGTACGGC
Organism: Planctomycetota bacterium; assembly: GCA_024278775.1. Next base: position 5,247 of record JAJRSP010000184.1, on the reverse strand, counting down.
GTGTGGCTGCCCCCTTGGTGGCGTGAGAACCGTCCGCGGCTGCGTATGCGTTTGGACATTCGTCCGGTCGAAGACGGCTCCGTGGTTGCCGATAGCGCCATCAGTTTGGAATCATTGGTGGCGTTTGATTGGCACGTGGCGCTGGGCGGAGAGGACATATCGCTGGAAGAACTGACGCAGCTTGCGCACGCCAAGCAGTCTTTGGTCCAGCTTCGGGGTCAGTGGACGGAGATCCAACCGGCGGATATTCAAGCGGCCCTCACGTTTCTCGAAGGGCAGCAGCACGGGCGGATGACGCTTTTTGAGGCGATGCGGCAGTATTACCTGGCGGATGATCTGGAGACGGGATTGCCCGTGGCCGGCCTCCGGACACACGGTTGGCTGGAGTCTGTGTTGGGTGGTGCCGAGGGTGTTTCGGCCATCGAGCTGGCCGACCAGCCCGCCGGTTTTCAGGGAGAAATGCGTCCTTATCAGTGCAAGGGGATGAGTTGGATGCGGTTCCTGTCTCGCATCGGTCTTGGTGGTTGTCTCGCCGACGATATGGGTCTCGGCAAGACGATTCAGATGATCGCGCTGTGGCTCTACGAGAAGCAGGAGGGGGCCGGCGCGGGTCCGACTTTGCTCGTGGTGCCGACTTCTCTCGTCGGGAACTGGCAACGTGAGATCGAACGGTTTGCCCCGACACTGAGTGTGATGGTGCATCACGGTTTGGAACGCTTGAGTGGTCCGGCGTTTGTCGAGGAGGCGAAGCGGCATGATGTGGTGATCAGCACCTATGCGTTGACGCATCGTGATTTCGACCACCTGAATTGTGTGGCGTGGTCTCGGATCGTGTTGGACGAGGCGCAGAACATCAAGAATCCGGCGGCCAAACAGTCCATGGCCGTCCGGTCGTTGCGCGCGGTACATCGGTTAGCCTTGACCGGAACGCCGATCGAAAATCGGCTCAGCGAGCTTTGGTCCATTCTGGATTTTCTCAATCCGGGCTATCTCGGATCGGCGGGTGATTTTCGGCGGCGTTTCGCCGTACCCATTGAACGTCATCACGACGCGGACCGTTCAGAGCGTTTGCGGCATCTGATTCGTCCCTTTGTTCTTCGACGGATCAAATCTGACCCGACCATCGAGGTTGATCTGCCCGAGAAGATGGAGATGAAGGTTTTTTGCACGCTAACCCGAGAGCAGGCCTCGCTGTATGAGGCGGTGGTCAACGACATGCTCGGCGAGATTGAACGGTCTCAGGGGATGCGCCGCCGGGGTTTGATTCTCGCCGCGTTGGTCAAGCTGAAGCAGGTGTGCAATCATCCCGCCCAGTTCCTGGGAGATGGATCATCGTTGCCCGGACGCAGTGGGAAGTGCGATCGTCTGGTCGAAATGATCGAAGTGGTGCTCGCCGAGGGCGACTCCGCACTGATTTTTACGCAATACCGACAGATGGGCAACCTACTGGTGCGACTGCTACAGAGTAACTTCGGGCGCAGCGTGCTCTTTTTGCATGGTGGCACGCCGCGTAAGTCCCGCGATCGAATGGTGAACACGTTCCAGGACGAGTCCGTGGACTCGCCGTTGTTTGTTCTGTCTCTAAAAGCCGGGGGGTTCGGGTTAAACCTTACCGCGGCGAATCATGTGTTTCACTATGATCGGTGGTGGAATCCGGCCGTAGAAGATCAGGCGACCGACCGGGTGCATCGGTTGGGGCAGGAGCGGCGTGTTCAGGTCCACAAATTTGTTTGCCTGGGTACGCTGGAAGAACGCATTGATTCGTTACTCGAGGAGAAACGGAACCTGGCCGACAACATCGTGGGGAGCGGTGAGAACTGGCTCACGGAACTTTCGACGGATCAACTGCGTGATTTGTTCGCGCTATCGCAGGATGCTGTAGCGGAGTGCTGATCGGCAGGCCTCACGGCATGATGCAGTGGTGCGTGGTGATGCTGTGAGGCTGCGGCGCGATTCGGAAGCGGTGCTTTGATATGAACGAAACCCCCTTACGTAGTGTGGATGCGCCGCCGCCGGCGCTGAAGATCGTTCCGACGATCTACCCGACTTCTCCTCCGATTGATGCGATGCTCGATCGGTTTTGGCAGGCGGGTCCGGAGTTGGAAAGGGTGATCGTTCGCATCGATGCGCCGGAAAGACCGCTGGCCTTGCTCGAACAACTCGGGCCGTCCCCGTTTCCGCGCGGGGGCTTTCCGTTGATTGGTTTCTTGGCTACGACGTACGACAAGGTGGGCCGATACGCACAGGAACGAGCCGACGATTGCGATCCGCTCCCCGCCGGGTAGGCAGGTGGGCGATGTGTACGGATGTGCGCGTTGCGACGCTATTACCAGCGACGGCCGCAGCGGGCGGCGGATTTCAAGCATAAGCGTAGTCAATGAAGATGATAGCCCAGCGAGTCGATGTGGTCGTGTGGTGTGTTGACGTCCAGGGGGGGACTCCGTAACGTATCCCGCTCGATGTGTCCCTTCTCGACCGACCGGGGCGCGAGGCCGACGTGGCTCAATGGCAGAGCACAGCTTTCGTAAAGCTGAGGTTGTGGGTTCGATTCCCACCGTCGGCTGTTTCCTACCGTGTCACCAGCGCGATGGCGGCATCTCTCCGGCGGGCCGAATTCGATGCTTCTCATGTCGCGGGGTGAGAGAGCGTGTCCTATCGGCGTTCTCCGCGAGTTACGATGTTTTCACTTCCCTGCCGGGTGTTACGCCTTTTGTTTGTTCACGGACCATCCTGTGACCAGGCCGAGTATAAACCACCCCAGTGCCAGAATGCCGATGGCAAACACCGTATCACCGATCACACGAAGCCAACGCAGCGTGCCCACGACGTCCGTTTGCAGGAACTCCGCTGATCGCGCGTACCACATGCCGTGCTCTACGCTCGCCCATGTCTGCATGAGACCAACCGGCAATATGCTAATCAGTACCATCAGGGCGAGACCGATGTTGATTGACCAGAACGAGAAAGACAGCACGCCGGTACGCCAGACCCGACGGGCGGCCATCCCTTTGAGACAAAAAAGCATGAGACCGATGCCGAGCATTCCGTAGACGCCGAACAGGGCGGTGTGCGCATGTACGGCCGTCGTATTCAGCCCTTGCATGTAATAAAGCGCGATGGGCGGATTGATCAGGAAGCCGAACAGGCCGGCACCGACTAGGTTCCAGAAGGATACTGCTACGAAGAAATAGATGGGCCACTTGTAGGCGTTGATCCACTCGCAGGAGCGACTCATTTTGAGGCCCTCATAAGCCTCGTAGCCGATGAGCACGAGTGGGACGACTTCCAACGCGCTGAAGGTGGCACCGAGGGCCAACACCGCCGTCGGCGTCCCGGCAAAGTAAAGGTGGTGAAAGGTGCCGATGATGCCGCCGCTTAGAAAGATCGTCGTGGAGAAGAGGGCGGCAGCAGTCGCCGTGGAGGTGCGGATCAACCCCATTCGCGTGAACAGAAAAGCGATCACGACCGTGGCAAACACCTCGAAGAAGCCCTCCACCCAAAGGTGAACCACCCACCAACGCCAGTACTCGGCGATGGTCAGGGGGGTTTGTCGTCCCCACATCAATCCCGCACCGTAAAACATGGCGATGGCGGCCGATGCGACGAGAAAAAGAGCCAGGAGATTGCGATTTTCGCTTGGTTTTCTGACGGCAGGCCACATGGCCCGAAGCATTAGCCCAAGCCATAAAAACAAGCCCACGAGCAGAAAGATCTGCCAAAAGCGTCCGAGGTCAACGTACTCATAGCCCTGATGACCGAACCAGAAGTTTTCTGTCAGTCCGAGCCGTTGCCGTACCCCAAACCACTCGCCCGCCATCGAGCCGACGACGATCACCACTAGGCAGACCCAGAGGAAATTGACGCCGAGTCTTTGGAATTTGGGTTCATGTCCCGAGACGGCCGGCGCCATGAATAAACCCGTACCGAGCCACGCCGTGGCGATCCAGAAGATACCCAGTTGGGAGTGCCAGGTACGTGTCACTGCGTAGGGAAGCCACTTGGCCAGCGGGATCCCGTAGAAGCCTGAACCTTCCACCCCGTAATGGGCGGTGACGGCACCGAGTCCGATCTGTACCACCATCAAGGCGGTAACGATCCAAAAGTACTTTAGCGTAGCTTTCATGGATGGCGTGGGAATGAGGTCGAGCATGGGGTTCGAACGCGGGATGTCGTGTGGAGCTTCTTCCTTACTGCGGGCGACCGCAAAGTACCAGGAGAGCGCGCCGATCCCTGCGAGGAGTACCACGAAGCTGATCACCGACCATAACACGATGGAACCGGTCGGGCCGTTCCCGATCAAACGCTCCGCCGGCCAGTTGTTCGTGTAGGTGATGTCGCTACCAGGGCGATTTGTCGAGCAAACCCACGAGGCCCAAAAATAGAACGCGTTGAGTTTGTGTTGGCGTTCCGTCGTTTTGATCGAGTTCGGGGGAATGGCGTAGGCATCGCGAAGTTCGTTCATCGACTCGTCATCGCCGAATAGCTTCGCGTAGTGCGTGCCGACAATGCGAATCGATTCCGCTCTATCCTCGGAAATCAGCAGATCGCCCGTGTTCGGATCGTAGGTATTCGTGCGTAGTGCGGTCTTGAGGCGTTGCCGAAGCGAGGCCTGTGTTTCCTCATCCAGGGAGGCGTAATGGCTGCCGTGTTCTTTTCCGGCCCAATGCTCCAGGAGCCAGGACGCCTCACGATGCAGCCAATCCGCCGACCAATCCGGGGCGACGTAGGCCCCATGACCCCAGATCGAGCCCAACTCCTGACCGCCCATGGATTGCCAGATGTTCTGCCCGTCGGAGATATCCTGCCCCGTAAAGAGCACCTCCGAGCTGGCCGTCACGACCCGTTTGGGGATCGGTGGGGCCTGGCGATAGAGCTCCCGGCCGAAGTAGCCGAGAACCGAGAACGAAACGAGCGTGACGCCTGCGAACGCGAGCCAGTGCTTCCGAAAGTTCACTGATGAGTCTCCGAAAAAAAACCAATTGACTCCAAATATCCACTTGATGACCCGGAGTATGGCTAGTATAATTAGGATGTCAAGGTCCAAATGGCCGATTTGGGAGGTTTTTTTTGATTTCGCCGACTGCTGAATACGCGTTGCGGGCTGTAGTGGCCATTGCTCAGGGCGATGGTAAGTCGATTGTGACCCCGACGCTGGCCGCCATAACCAAGGTTCCCTCCGGTTATCTACCCAAGGTGCTCCAGCGGTTGCGTCGCGGTGGAATCGTGCAGTCCAAGCGGGGGCTGGGC
>JAJRSP010000183.1 GCA_024278775.1 Planctomycetota bacterium | reverse complement strand
GTTCCGTTCGGCGCATCGTGATCACCATCCCCGCTCATTGGCCGCACTTGGCATGGTTCCGCAAAGTGTGCCAACGCATCGCCGCCTTGCCCGGTGGCACCCAAGTCTCAACGTGACCCTCTGACACGCCGGTTTTTTCATTGGGGAAAGGGGGTTTTGTGCGCACGCCCACCCCTCCTGGGGCACAAGTCCGTCCCCGCGGCATCGAATCGTCGGTCAGAGATTGTCACAACCAAGCAATGAATAATGCGGGCTAAGGCCGGCGGCACGCTCGTGCCAACCATCGAACTTGAAGGACCGGAAGCAGTAAAAGCACTGGTCGCCGCCGGCGTCGGCATCTCATTCATGTCGATTCACGGACTCAAGCGCGAGATCCGCCGCCGGCAATTCAAGAAGCTCCCGATCACGGGTCTCCGGCTCAAGCGTCCGATCTGCCTCGTGCGTCACACCGACAAGCATACCTCACCCGTCATGGGGTGGTTCCTTACACTGGCCCGGGGGATGTTCGCTGACGCGGGATCATCTGTCAGATAGAGACGGCAACCGATACGCGGCTTCCCCCGCACAGGAACGGGGCTCACTGGTTGCGCAACGACTTCCGTATCTCCAACCCCGGAGCACGCCAAAGGCAGGACCACACCCCACGGCTAATCGTCATCCGACGACGCCGACAGGCCGTCCGTGTCGGCTTCGGTGTGATAATCGTAGTAGGTACGAAGCTGCTCGCGGAAGTAGCCTCCCCGCCGCGCACGCGCCGCATTTAGTACGACGCCAAACAGATGACCACCGACGTCCTCTATCACGTGACAGGCACGCCGCGCCGCGCCACGTGTGCTTTCGTTCGCACGCACGACCAGAATCACACCATCCACACCAGTCGCCAGGACGGCCGCGTCACTCGCAAGAAGCACGGGAGCCGTGTCAATGATGATTTGATCATATTGAGAGAACGCATCTTTCAGAAAGCGCTGCCACAGCTCCCCGCTCAACAACTCTCCGGGATTCGGTGCGGCGGGTCCACTTCCGAGAACCCACAGGTGCGGCGTCCTCGCTCGACTCACGTAGGTGTCTAGTTGTCCGTCACCAATCAGAATATTGCTCAGACCGCCCTTCTTCACGCCGTCGAAATGCATGTGTATGGCGGATCGGCGAAAATTCGCATCCACCAGCAACACACGCCGACCCGATTGCGCCACGGTGATCGCCAGATTACACGCCACAGTCGTCTTACCGTCGGAAGGCTGCGGGCTGGTAATCACCAACGAACGCTGACTGTCGGCCGGAGACGAAAACTGCAGATTGGTTCGAACGTGTCGAAACGCCTCCGCAATCATCGACTGCGGAGCATCACGCACAGCCGTTTCCACCCTTTCAATGGGCGATTCCTCATCGTCCATATCCGGAACGGCTCCCAACATGGCAACTTCCAGGTGCCGCGTAATGTCTTGTGTCGTTCGCACAGACGTGTCCAACAACTCCAGCGCCAACCCGATACCCACCGAACACACCATCGACATCATAATACCGAAGGCCACCAACCAAAACGTCGGACTATGCCGCTCCAACGGATCGATCGCCGGCTGCGCCACGTGTACGTTAATCGCCGAACGCTGCGTGCGAATCCGATCCAACGACTTGATATGCGTCTCCAACTGCAGACGATACTCCAAGTCTGCGTCAATACTCACACTCAAGTTTCGATAGTCAAACAGTAAAGCATCCTGATCCTGCAAGGCGGACTCCGCGCGAGACAGACTCTCGCGTGCCATAAACAGCGCATAACGCGCGTTGTCATAAGCGGTATTCGAGGCCTCCGTCATATCGGCGCGACGTTCACGAAGTTTTTCCAGGCGTTTTCTGGTCAGCTCCTGCTTGGCCACCTCGATCTGCGCAGCGATCTCTTTGCTGATCGAGTGGTTTGCCCCAAAGACTTTGGCACCGGACGCCTGCTGCTGCTGGAGCACAAAGACAGACTGCACCAGTTGTGCGATCTCCGGATCTTGCTCGATAATCGCACGATCCTCGGCCGTCACGGCCACACCCTCCGGATCGTTGTAGATCGTACGGTATTGCTCCAACTGAGAAAGCTCCAGCTCGAGCAGCGCCACCGTTTCGCCGTACTGCCGCACCTCCTGAGAGGTGATGTTGTTACCGGGGTTCTCAATCGCACCCGGCGGAAGCCGCTCGGCGATCGACTTGAGGCGGTCTTGATCCTGTGCCACCTTTCGACTCAGATCGGCAAGTTCCTGCTGCAACAGCGCAAGCCGATCCGACGTGAAATCCTCTGCTGACTGCCGCTTTACCATACTGTACCACTGGTTGACGATCTCGTTCACAATGATGGCCGGATCACTCTTCGTTCGACACTCCATCGCCACACGCAAAATGTTAGTCCCTCTCACGGGCGTGGCGATCAATTGATCCGCCAACTCCAGCAGATAATCTCCCGGCTTCACCGATTTAAACCAATCCGTTTCACGGACGGCGTTGAGCTTTAACGCCTCACCCAACACCGATGGACTTTTAAGCATCAACGCCTGCGTGCGAACGAAACGCTCATACTCATCCTGTCGAAGGCGCTCCTGTTCCACCGTCAGGCTCGTCTGGGGCAGATTGGAAATGCATTCGATCTGGCACTCCGCGAGGTAGCCGGGGTAGTAGAGGTACCACACGGCGAATCCCAACACCGAAAGACCCGAGAACAGAACAAAAAGGAGGATAATCAACACGGCGCGCCGCCGAAGCATCGCCAACACGTCCGAAACCGTCGGCGGTGTCACACCGCCATCAGACACGGCGTGAAGGGCCACCGGCATAGCGGTTCGCTCGGATGCCTTCGTCGAAGGAGTTGTCATGGTGCATCTTTCTCGAAAAAACGGTGGGCCGGATCCACCGGCTCCTTCAGGTCACTTTTTCCCGTCGATCACGTCGACGCTTCGTCGGGTACGTCCACAAACAAATGACTAAGCACATAGCCCAGCAGCCCGAACAAAGACAACGCCACCATCAGCATCACAATACCCAACAGTTGGTGCGGTAAGCCTGTCGCCCATGTCTTGGCACCGAGTACAATAAGCAAACCCGTTATCGTCACACGCACCGTGTTGCAAAATACCGCAATTGGTAAACAGAACATCACCATCACAAGCCGCTGCCAAATCGGTCGGTCACCCACATACGACATGGCCACGCCCAACGTAACAAACGCCATCAGCAGTCGCATCCCGCTGCACGCCTCCTCCACGTTCAACGTGCCCGGCGGACTCCCCGGTAACACGTAGTCGATCACTACCGCCTGCGCATCGGTGTGCAACCCGGAGACAAACAACGGCATGAGCATGGCCGCGGCACTCGATGCAAGCTGTCTAAGCGGCATCGTCATCGACACATACAGCCGATCGGGAAGCGGCACAGCCAGCACCAGAAACACAATGGGGAACCAGGCCACACGCATCACACGCCATCCGCCCAGAAGCAACGTCGCACCAAATACCGTGCCCACGATCGACAGCGCCTGCGGATAGGCCATACGCAGACGCCATGCACTCACAAAGTACATCGCCAACGACACGACCAACACCAGGGCACCAACGTAGCTCGCCTTCGGCCGGCAACGCGCCAGCTCGTCTCGCTTGGAATTGAGCAAATAGAGACTAAATGCGGGAATCAGCCATCCATGCGACCAATTGCCATCGTGAAGCCATCGTCCCACGAGATGTGTCCGAATCGAGCTCCAATACACCACCAGGATCAACGCCGCCACCACGGCGATCCGCACTCGCGCCGGCGGCGAAACCAACTCGAACCAGGTAGCCGGTACCGAGCCGTCAGGACTGATGGGATCGTTAGGATTTGCGGAGGCCGTAGCGCTCATCACGATAAACTCTACGGAAAAATAAACGGAAACCGCTGGCCGGTGTCGTTGGCCGGGTTACGCTGCGCCGCGAACGAATCTATATCCGCAAAGTTACGCGCATACGTAAAACTGTATCCCACATTGCTCACCGGATTCGGCAAGGTCCAGGCGCGAATGCGCTGCAGGAATGGCGCAAACGGATGGGTGCCCACGTTGATGATATCACCTCGACGAATGACGAAGTCAGGGTCCTGGCCGGAGAAAATACGGTCCAGATTCACCTGGATCATCTGTTCACGGTGCCCCGTTCTGCGATATACCGTACACAAGTCCGGCCACGCCAACGATGACAAACCGCCCGCCGCCGCGATCGCCCCCTTCATCGTAATCGACTCAGAATTAAACCGGAACGCGCCGACGCGACCCACCTGCCCCATCACATAATAGACCCCGATTTCGCCCTGGACGATTCGAATCACATCGCCCGGACGCACATAGATGTTCGCCAGCGGGTCTCCCTCCCGCAGCATATCCGCCGGAATCAGTAGCACCCGATAGTTCGTTTCGCCCGCGACACGCGACCAGTTCACAGAGGGTGATGGAGTCCCGAACACCGCCGACTCCGTCGATGTCGCGTCCTTGGTCGTTGGCACATAATCAGGATTCTGAACAAACTCGCCGTTGATGAACACATACGGCACTGACAGATCGGGTTCGAGCGACTCGGCCAAGGCTTCTGAGGTGGCATCCGCATCCGAGGGTTCCTCATCGCCATCCCCTTCTTCCACTACCGCGAGAAGATCATCCAGTACGGGATCCACCGGTTCGGCCTCGTCCGGCCCCTCCCCTGCGAACTCTTCCCCTGCCTCCTCTGCGGTAGCCTCGGCCTCCTCACTCACAGATAGGTCACCAACTTCGACCGGTCGAGCATAATTGCGAAAGACATAAACATCCGTCACGAATTCGTTAAGACCACCCACCTGGTTGATCGCCTCCAGGATTTTCAGTTCCGGAGACCGAATAGGAAATGTACCGGCTCGAAGCGGTGCATCGGTCGACGCACTGACCCCAATGCCGAAAATCGAATACGTCGCCTTCTGCAAATATACGGGGGACACCGTAACTTCAGGATCACGCAAGATGTCCTTCTCGACAAGCGTATCCACCAGAGACTGTTCGAACTCTTCCGGAGTCAAACCCGAAGCCTTGACCCGGCCCACCACCGGCAGATTCACCAACCCCATCGACGACACCTGAAGTTGGGCCTGATAGGGGACCTGACGATCACGAAGCTCATATATCTCCACCGCGAGCGTATCGCCGGCGGAAATCGGGTAATCCTCGTAGATCAGATCCAGATCTTCCGGTCCGGGAAAAACTGCCGCCGGAACACCTGCGGGGTCATCCTCGATGGTGAGCGATGCCCGAATCTCGATCATCTTCGATTCTGCGAACGACCCGACGATCGTCGGATCCAACCAGCCATTGAGGATCGAGCTCGGTGGAAGCTGGCACGCAACGGACGCAAAACCCACGCCCGTGACCGATGCGGCCACGACCACCCGCCACGCGGACATCCTTCGTATCATTCGCATCAAAACAACAGGCCCTCCCTGGCCACAGGCGTGGGCAAACACCGCCACACCACCCGCACGACGCACACAATCCGCGTAACACTAGCTGCTGGAACGACTTTCGACACTCTACCGGTGACTATCGGCCCATGAACCGTAACCGGTTTAGACTCGTCACATCCGATCGAAAAACGAAAACAGTCGTCATCCCCCACTCGAGAGGGACCACAGGGCGGATCGGCCGGGCCTCGGAATCTCCGCCACCGCCTCTCTCAATACTAAAAACACCGGTCAGGTCAAAAATGACACCCAACGTCACATGAATCGACCGGAGAGTGGGCCAAGCCGCCTATGTCGCCAAAAACGTACCGGGCCGCAGCACCCGTCGACCCGTACGAGACGTCGGAGACGGATGACGCCCGCGAAGCGCACGATATAATGGCTCACGCTGATGTAACTCGCAAGGAGAGGCCATGCCCACGACGCGCCGACATCTCGAAACGACCACCCGTCTCACTGGTGGTTATCGTTCAATCCTTGGTTGTATTGCACTGCTTACGTTGACCGGCTGCGCTCTATCCCCATCTACCGGCGGAACGCCGCCAGCGGACGGAACGGGGGACGGCCAACAGACCACAGACCCCAATCCTCCAAGGTTCACGGTCTCCCTGACCGTATCAAACGCCACACCGCAACTCAACGAAGAAGTGATCTTCCGATGTGTGGCCGGCGGCGATGTTAGCCAACCGGTGTCGTTCGTCTTCCAAACTTCAGACGTCAGCCTGCAAGCGGCCCCCTTCGGCGGAACCGCGTCGTTCATCGTCACCGAGTCGGAACTGGGCCAGGGCGTTGACGTCACATGCTCCGGCACCGACGCCGACGGAACCACAGCCACCTCCAGCCGGGTCACCATCTTCCCCACTGGATAATGCTTCCTCTCCCATATCGCTCTGACACGACTGCCCTATTGGGTGGCCCACCGCCCGTATCGCTGGGGAATACGCAGAGTCGGGTCTGTCAGCAAACGGCACCGCGATCGCCGAGCATCTCACTGACCCGAATCACCGTCGGCGCGTTCCGTAGTCCAACCGCTCCGCTCCACACCCCAAAACGATACCAGAACCCATATCAGCAGGGGCACGAACAACAAGGCGAGCAGATCACCCACCACAACACGATTCGCCACCGACAGCATCGTTTTCCATATCGGGGCCGGAGCCAACAACGCTATCTGCGGTCGCGAGAACCCATAGAGCAGTGTAATCAGCACCTTGCCAAAGATGAACACATGAAGCAGCGCCAGCCCGGCTGCCATCGCCAAGCCCCTACGCCGCCAGGGCAACGGCGTCGCCAGGACAAGCGAGATGAGAAAAATCGTCTGAAAAAACGCCGGATCCCGGCTGGAGGTGACGGCCGTCTGCCGTGCCCCCGACCGCGTATTCAGGAACTGAATGTTCGTGTCAAACTTCCGATAGGGGTCGGACATCGGCTCGAAATGAACCACCCCGCCCGGGATCATTGTGCGAAACAGGGTGGTGGCCGCGCTGCGATACAACGTGGCGTAGCCGGACTTCACACCGGGCCAGGGAGCCACGAGAAACCCGTAGACAAGAATCAGCCTAACGAAGAATCCGGCGATCTGCTTACGCGACGGCATGAGCATCCACCGCCCTGGTTCGTGACGCCCACGACAGCCACACCGCCCAGATCATCAACGCGATCACGATAAACGCTGGCTGCCACACGTCGATGTGCATCGTCTCAAAAGCGCGTGGAAAAAAGACCCCGGTGTAGTACAGGCTCACGATGCGAACGAGGTTCAGCACCAGAAGCAACATCGTCCCCACCGCCAGACCGGCAAGCCGACGCCAGCGAGAGACCGTCAGCGGCCAGGCTAACACGGCCAAAATATAGAGGGCCGACACCTGAATCGCCTCGCACCCGCGTTGAATGTCCACGGAATACCGGCTGGAACTGATCTGCGATCCGATCGCGGTCGCCTCATCCCCAAACAACCGAAGCACCAGCGCGGACGCCTCCGCATTGAGCGCCAGATAGGATTTGAACGTCTCGCCCTTGGAAAACGACAGAAAGAACCACAGGTTGAACACGATCATGCACGCAGCAAGTACACCCACGAACCGAATCACGCTCCGCTTGTACGAAACCCGCTTCTTCACTACTCCCTTGGGCGAACCACCGGAACCGCCCGAACTACTTTGGGACGAACCGCCCCGTGACGAACCCCCCGCGCGGGCCGGGCCTGCGTGAGACCCGGCCATACGCGCGACTGGTTTCTTCTTATGACGACTCACCTTACGGCTGATCCTACGGCCTCAGCCGAGCCTACGCCACTTCCGTCGCCCCTCCGCGTCGCCACGCCAAAGCCACCGTGCCCATGACCATGCATAGCAGCGTCAGCACGACCAGCCCCCATTCGGAAACGGTGGGGACGGGTATCGGCTGGTCAAAAGACAACGTCGGTCGATCGGTAATAATCTCGGTGCTCCGAAGCGGTGGAACCGCCAGGAAATGCGTCCCCATGATCCCAACCGCTATCGGCGCTGCCGGCCCAATGAGATCAAGCGCGGCATAACTGCGACTGCCGGCCGCAGCAACTAACTGCAAAGGAGCCGCCGGCCAGGGCGTTGCCAACCCTAGAAGTGGCGGCATGGTCGCCGCGGGGGCAACTGGCAACGGCGGGGCTGTTGTGGAGATCATACGCATGGCGAACCGGGCTCCAGCCGCTGAGTTGAGCGGCATGTTCACCATATTCGTCCCGGGGCCGGATGTTACAGCACCTGCCACGACAGCAGGATCCGCAGCAATCGCGGCCAGCAGCGGCGCACACCAAGTAGCCGCCGGGCCGGCGGGAACAACAGTATCGAACTCGGAGGCGGCCACAGGCGCACCACCGCCCGGTACCGTTGTCAACAACTCTGTTCGCACCGTCGTCGCAACCGGAACTGTTCCCCAGCAATACAATGTTATCGTTGTAGGCGGGGCGGGATCGATAATCGCCTGCGCCATAACGGGCGTGCATATCGCCCCACCCAATAAAACGATCAAAAAATGTCGCATGTTTTTTTCTCCTACTATGCGCGATTGCGCAGCTAGGGCGGGCTATTGCCCACCGTTTTTGATGACAAAGTGACACAGAGTGACACCCGTCTCGAAACCACCTAACCGAAGTGATCTAAGCGGGTGGCGCGCGGGGATTCGCTTGGCGAAGAGTCCAGGACTGGATGAGCAGAAACGTATCTGAAAGAACTGACTTTCCGATGTCCGCCGATCGCGCGAATGACCGGTAGCCCCAGAAGCTCAAACGCACGCGGCTCACCATACCAATCAGCACGGCGTTGACGCAGGCCACCAGGAAGGCCGTGCCAACGTAGCCGAGCAGACGGGCGAGCCAATGGATAGGCACACCTCCGCCTTGCGAGCCGGTAAGCAGGCCGTCATGCGGACCGAACAGGTTGTAAAGGTGAAGGACTGCCTCGACCAGGCACCATCCCAGCGCTAGTATGAGCAGCTTGTACCCAATCGCCCGAGCGCGGCGGGTGGCCAAACCCACACAAACCCCCGAAATCACAATCAGCAGCGTCAGCAGCAGCAATACCGACGCGCTTAAGGAGGTCGCCGTGAGATGGATCGCGGGATTCGCTCCGGCAGACCGGAACAGGTACACCCAAAACACGCAAAGACAACCGCCCCAGAAACCACCGGCCAGTGTGGCACCAAACGGACGAAGCGATCGAACGACCACGAACAGCGGAAGAAAACTGATCCACGCCAGCCAGTGTTGATCCGGCAGACGCAGGGCTGCGGCCGTGAGCAACGCACTGACAACCAGCGACAGCGTCAACACGGCGACTCGCGGACGCAACGCAGCTACCGCGTGCATAACCCACGAACTTCGATTCTGCGATGTGTCACGGCTTGCTTGATGGAACATACCGAACGTGAAGTGTCGGGAGATAGCGCTGACGCGGTACGCCGACGACTCACCCAGCCGGATGCTTTTCTCCCCGGACACCTCTCTGTCCTCCGCAGCCCGCTCGAAATGCGCTTCTTTGGCCGGCCGCAATAAGAACGTGCTACGAGGGTAAGACCATGCCCTCACAACGTGACGCCAAGCAGCGTAAACGATCCGCGTAGGCGATCGCAAGCAAATTCTTCCGCCATATCGAAAAAAATGTGAAACTTTTCGTATTTTCACTATGGGCAACTTTGTAGAGTAAGAAGACGTGCCACTGTTTAACGTTGACAAGTTAATTTGGCGAAACAATTGGACCTCGTCTAACCAAGAAACCCATCGCTATCCCGCATTATTCATTGCTTGGTTGTGACAATCTCTGACCGACGATTCGATGCCGCGGGGACGGACTTGTGCCCCAGGAGGGGTGGGCGCGCGCACAAAACCCCCTTTCCCCCATGCAAAAACCGGCGTGTCAGAGGGTCACGTTGAGACTTGGGTGCCACCGGGCAAG
>JAJRSP010000182.1 GCA_024278775.1 Planctomycetota bacterium | reverse complement strand
GCGGCCACGAACATCAGCCGGCTGTGTTCGCTTCCGTCGATGAACCCTCGCGCCACCGCATCTTCAAACAAGTCTAGCGTTCGCCCCGTTTCCTTGAGGTCGACAAGTTCGATGTGCCTCATCGAGGGTTTCTTCTTCCTCTCCCCTTCATTGCAAAAACCAGCCGGGCCGCGTGTGGCGGGTTTCTGGTTTTTATATCTCGAAGAGAGTTCCTCTTCTGATTCAGGACCGGGTAATCCGGTGCGGTTTTCGGCATTTCGACCGGGTAATGCGGTTGCTGGTTTACTGGCCGGCTCCGATGGCCGCGACCACGACCCGTTGACAACCGCCCTACCGCCGAAGCGCTGTCGGTGCCAATGCTCTGACTCTTCGAGCGTGAGCCAGCCAATCGACTCGAGGTGTCTGCGGGCTCGCCTGACGCCTCGCTCATCGACCTCGAAAACCTCAGCCACCCACGAGGCCTTGCACGCTCCGTCAAAGCGCCAGCCGTTGTGTTTCGAAAAGTAGAGGCAGCGAAGCAGGTGTCCCAAGACCGTCGCGGCGACAACCGGGGCGAACCCGGCCGCAAGCTCTCGAACCACTCGACGCGGAACGGGCACGCGCCGCCTTCGGTTGGGCATGGACTCGTACATCTGCCAGAAGCCGGTCAAGTCTTCAACCGGCAGGCTGTCCGGCGAGGCCGCAAACTCAATTGAAGATTCCGACCAAGTGAGCAACCCGGCCCGTTGAAGTCGTCGAAGCGACGCCCGGCGAACGGACCCCCCTCCCCTACCGCCTACGAGCTTCTCGAATTCGCTGAGCTTGTACTGTCTTGGCTCACCCGCCTTCAGTGTGCAACGCCTGGCCACAAGCTCCCAGCACGCGAACCAAGTTCGCAGATCCACCCACCGGATGAGCCGACGCTTGTAGGCCCACCAGACCATGCCGATTTGCATCACCGAAATGAGGCAATAGCCCCCTACCGGCCCCCCCGCTCTTGTTGACCGCTCCGCGGCCGCGGTGTGACAATCCATTCCGCACCTCGCCTGTTGTTGCGGACAAACCCCGGGCGTCCGCGCGTGACCCGCGAGGGCAGCACTGGCCCAGAGTAAGGACACAACATCCCCACAAGGCGTCACGATTTCGTTCTTGACACGCCCGGGAACCGTGATAGATTGGAAGTGTTGAGGCTACCAATCTTACTGGTGGTTCCGGTCGGTCTTCACGACGCGGCCCGAAAAAAGCCGGCCTACCCAGGTCGGTTTTTTGTGCGCTGATCGTGTGCTGCCTACTCTATAAAACGTCTCCCCTGGTCGCCCCGCCGTCGAGATTGAGCGCAACCACGACATGTGGGACTCTTAGGATTCCGAGCCCCAGCATACGGTACTCTTCGCGTAAGACAACAGAAAAGTGCCGCCCTACCGCCAAATCACGACCGGAACACCGCTATCTAGGACAAACGGATAAGCGGAAACCCGCATAAACGGAAAGGCGCGGGTTTGATGCGGCGACAGTGGTCCGTTGGAGATGGCCACACACCCTGCCGAGACCACTCGTGCCATCGGGACCATCCGGTTTTCCGTCCTTCCGAAGCCGCGGTGATGTAGGCATTGATAATCGGATAATGGCGGTTTTCCGGTTATCCGGTCTTGTCGGTAGGGGGGGCGTGAGTGGACAATTTCGAACCCGGCGAAGTTTCGTGAGGCCGCCGTCGCGGCGTTCTCCGGCGGAGGGCCATCCCGGGGGGGTAGGCCGCCCCTATAAGAGCGATCTGGACCCGCGCAGGGCCGTTCCCGGCGATCTCGTACTCTAGGGAGGGACGATGATTCTGAGGTCAGACGGATTCGGAGCCTCGGTGGGACGGGTTGAGGGCTATCTGTCGAAGGTAATCGTAAGGTGGCGCGGTTGGATGGTCGGAAGAGCGGAAAACCGCGAGAACGGTACATCGGAAAACCGGAAACACGCGGTGATCCGAACACGCTGGGATGTCGGAATTAGGGTGTAGTCGTGAAGCTGATCGAGCCGATGCATAGTAGGAAACACGCGGTAATCCGATAGTCCGTCTTGGCGTCACCGGAGCATCGGAAGGCCGCGAGCAAGCGGTTCTCCGCAAACGAAAAAAATTTTCACGGACGGAGGTTGACCATGATGGAGCAGGGTACCAATTCTCGCAATACCAGGATTATCGCGATCGGGAACCAGAAGGGGGGCGTCTGCAAGACGACCAACGTCGTGCATATCGCGGCCGGTTTGGGCGAGCTGGGCCGACGCTGCCTGATCTGGGATCTCGACATGAACTGCGGGGCGAGCAAGCACCTGGGCATTCGCCCGGATGCGAAGTTCCTCGGAACCTACGAGGTGCTTTCCGGCATGGAGGAGCCGGGTGACGTCATCGTCACCCCGGAAGACGACGTGCCGTTGCCGAAGAACGTCCACATCATCCCCGCGCGGCGAAACCTTGAAAACCTCGACGAGACGCTCGCATCGCGTGACAAGTGGTTCTCCCGACCCGACGTGTTGATTGAACCGCTTAATAAGCTGGTGGGGCGGTATGATTACATCCTGCTTGACACGGCCCCGAACGCGACCACGCCGACCATCGCCGCGTACAAGGCCGCCCAGTATTTCATTCTGTGCGCGATCCCCGAACACTTCGCGATTGACGGGCTGGGTGAAGCCTTGGACGACATCGGCAAGGTCCGCCAGCGTGGCAATCCGAATCTGCGGCTGCTTGGTGTGGTGCTTGCATGTGTGCGGTCGAACTATCGCCTCTCAAAAAAGCTAACCAGCTACGTGGAGGAGAAGTTCTCACCGGAAGGGGGGCCGAACCTGAAGTTCTCCACCGAGGTGGGGCGGGCGCAGGCGGTCCCCGAGGCGCAAGAGGCCGGCGTTACGCTCTTTGAGCGGAACCCCTCCCATAAGGTGACAGAGCAATACCGTCAGCTCGTTCGAGAAATCGAGGAGCGTATCGTTCGGTTTGAATCCGCCGCCGCCCAACCCGCGCAGGTGGCCGCGGTCGCCAGCGCACCCGTGTCGTCGGTGGTGCCATCGGCCGCGCCGCCGGTGATGCCACCCGAGCCCGCAGTCTCGACGGTAGCAGGGGAGGAGGTGGCCAATGGCTAAGCGGGCGGCTCAGGATGAGCCGGTGTACAATCCGATCGACCAGGCCTTGGTCAACGCGGCCACCGCGCCGGTGGTCACTGAGAAACCACCCGCGCCACCGGTATCCCGCACACCCCACCCGGCGGCAGAGGTTGCGCCACCATCCGCCACGGTGCCGGCGTCGGCTCCGGAACACGCAACCCCGGTGCGTAGCCCGGTACCCGCGGGGCCGAGTTTCACGCGACCGGCCGCACAACCCGGCGCGGAAACGTCACAGCCCACACAGCAACCAGCGCCATCGAACGTGGTCCACATGCCAGCTTCGCACATGGCCCAGCCCAAACCGGGAGAAGGGCGGTCCCGCGTGTCAACGGCCGACCCGAACGAGCGGTTTCAGGATCGGCGTATCCCGCTCAGCCCGGCCGAGGATGCCGAGCTTGAGCGGCTGATTACGGCGTTTGCCAGCGAGATGGGTGCGAAGGTCAAAGGGACACACGTCGGGCGGGCGCTGTTCGGGATCTTCATGGACGCCTACGACCATGTGCTGGATCGGGGGCGGCGGGCACCGCGTATGAAGCGACCCGGCAACGGCGACCCCATCGGCCTGATGAAGTTTGAGGAGCACGTCCGGGAGACGATTGAGTCCGGCCTCCGGGACTATCTCACGAGAGGCCGTGGCCAGCAGCGGTAGGGGGGCGTAAGGTGAAGGTCAGGCGGACTGTGCTTTCCGCCGCACGGGGACAAAACGGATTTCCACACGCTTATCGAGCGCGGCGGCGATGCGTCGAAGCATTGAAAGCGAATGGCCTTCGTAGTCGGCGTCCTCAAGTTGGCAAATCACGGATGCCGTCGTACCGACTCGTTTGGCAAGTTCGCGCTGTGATAACCCGGCTTTGGCCCGAAGGTCATAGATTTTGCGAGCGACATCGTAATCGGCAAGTGCCTGCTCGAAGGCTTGCTGCTGTTCGGGGTCGCCACCAACGAAGCGGTCATAGGCCGCCTGGAGCGATTTGGACTGGAAGCGTTTTTTCTTGCTCATGTCGGATACTCCGAGTGGGCCTTGGGGTCCGCCTCAAAAAGGCGTTTTCGCTTGACCGCAAGGTCGATTTCCTTGGCTGGCACCCTTTTCTGTTTGACGATGCCGTGCGAGACAACAGCGGCTATTCGTCCGTGGAAAAAGTAGAGCATGCGGTAATTCACGCTCTGAAACCGGACGCGAAGCTCGTAGATGTCGTCCCGTAGGTAGTCGGCCTCGGGCCGCCGAAGCTCGTGCCCTGCGGCTTCTAGCCGACCGAGCTTCACCAGGCACTTAGCCTGAGCCTTCCTGGGGATACTGTCCAGCCAATCCCGCAAAGGCACCGTGTCTTGGTCCTCTCGAAAGAGGACGACCTCAACTGGTGGCATCGTGCCTCCTTCTATGTTCGTAAAATTACGAACAAAAGTCAAGTCCTTTTTCGGTTTGTTTTTCAGCCATAGCCCGAAAAACGCCGTTTACGCAAGGCTGGGGCTGATTATAGGGCTGGTCGGCAGGATGTACCAGCTAAGGGTTCGACGAAGTAACGGGGGAGTGGTAAGGACTACGGGCCGAAATGCGGCTGGGTGGCATGGGTAAGCGCAGCTTACTCATGTCTTCAGGAGATCGTGCTGGGAGAAGACACCCTGCCTCTCATTCCATCCTGCACGGGCAAACAAGTTGGCCCATGCCACCCTTGATGCTCCATTGCCCGTCAACGCAAGGGTGGATCAGGTTGGGCGGCATGCCCGAGCCGTAGGCGTGGGGATGTCTGACCCCGCGTTGAGTCCGTCGCCCGTTCGAGGATTCCGTTGTTTTTTCCCGAACAGCAGCGGTAGGGGGGCTTAACGGACGACAGCCGGAGCCATAGCGGCGGATCGGGGTGCGAATAGAGCTGGGGTAGAGATCATCTTCCGGTGTGGGGGGGGAGACGTTTTGGGATGTGCGGACCCCACCGGGTAATCAGTCCAGTATCACGACTCGGCCACGCCTCTGTGCGAGGCTTGAGCTACTTTGATGGGGCGATTACGTTGGACTCGTCGTAGAGGTCGTGGGCACCATGGCGGTCCTGTTCGTTTCGAGTTCCAGGCCGCTGCGACGATGAAAAATCCCAGGGGTCAGTGTGACGTAACGTGTGAGGCTCAGGTAGGCGTCACCCAAGAGCAGGGTGCTCCGACGAGCAGATCAACGCACTGGGTGTCGCGTCCTTCGCTTCCTCAAACCCTTTGGGGACAGGGGGAACTTGTATCCACACCCCCGGATCACACCATCTCGGAAACGCATCAAGTGCGACTGCCCAGCCACCGCGAACGATCTGAACGAAACGGGGTTGCTTGAAAATAGGTAGTTTGGTATGGTGCGAGTGAAGGACGACTGTCCGTTTCACGCTGAACCATGACAGAGGGACCAGCAGTCGTTCAAGATCCCCGATCTTGGTTCGGGTTTGCCGTCGAAAACAAGTCCGTCAACTCGGTGGCGCCTCGGACACGCACATTGCGGAGGATGCTGCTATGAGGTGCTTCTCGCGACTCATCGTTCTTTCCACTCTCTTGACTGCGGCGGTCCCCCAGGACAAGCCAACGTCCGGTCCTCAGGACTCGGCATTGATCGACGAGGCCCTTGTGTCCGATGCACACGACCAGAGTGACGCCCCAGTCGTGGCTACAGTCGAGGTTTCAGTCGTGGCGGCGATAGCGTGTGATATAGACGTTGATTGCGACGATGGACTTTTCTGCAACGGGACCGAGACCTGCGTATCGGGTCAATGCCAATCAGGCGGTTTCCCGTGCGCCGCGGGCGAGATTTGTAACGAGGATAACGACTGGTGCCTGGCCACAACTTGCACGGCGGACGCAGACTGCGACGACGCCAATCTCTGTACGACTGAGGCTTGCGTGGCCGGTACTTGTGCATGGGAACAGGTGCTTTGCCATGCGGGCGAGACGTGCAACGTGGGGACGGGGGTTTGCGAAACGACGGAGGCCTGTTGCACGGACTGGGGTTGTACCGACAAGCCGGCGGAGATGTGCGTGAACCATGACGCCGGCCTCCCTCAAGGGTTCGGCAGTACATGCGCCACGATCTCCTGTCCGGCTCAGGCTTGCTGCATGCCGGATATGACGTGTACGGACCAGGATCCAGTGAGCTGCCTTGGTGCTGGTGGTCGTCATCTCGGTTTGTCCACCGCGTGCGCCACAACGGTCTGCTTACCCTACGAGGCGTGTTGCCTGTCGTACGACTGCGAAGACGCACCGCCCGAGTATTGCAGTCACATTGGGGGCGTGTCGCGAGGAGCGGGTAGCGCGTGCCGTTCGGTTTCCTGTTTAGATCAAGCATGTTGTTTGCCGGACGGTGTTTGTTCGGATCTGATGTCCGAGGATTGCCGTGTGGCCGGAGGGTGGCCGAGAGGTATCGGTACCAGTTGCGCATCAGAAACTTGCTCGCCAGTTGAAGGTTGTTGCTTCGATACCGGCGAACCATGCGAGGACATTCCTCCTGAGGTGTGCGTCAACCGGAACAGTCTTCCGCTTGGTCCTGGCAACACCTGTGCGATGACTCCCTGCCCAAGTCAGGCCTGCTGCCTGTCAGACGGCACTTGTTCAGACCTGCCGTCCGGGGATTGTCCATGGGACGGATGGTCCGGCGGTTTGGGTTCGACTTGTGTTTCGATCACGTGTCCGGCTTTCGAGGGGTGTTGCACGAGTTGGGGATGCATTGACCAGCCGCCGGATTCGTGCATCAACCATTGGGGCGGGGTACCCCAGGGTCCGGGGATTACCTGCGGCTCGACATCTTGTCCGAGTCAGGCTTGTTGCATGCCCGATCTTTCTTGCTCGGAGCTTCCGCCCGAGGACTGTCCAGGATGGAATGGCGGTCTTGGCTCCACTTGTGTTTCGACAACCTGTCCGACCTTCGAGGCGTGTTGCACGGATTGGGGATGCACCGACCAACCGCCGAATGTATGCATTATCAATTATGTAGGTACGCCGCAGGGGCCGGGGAGTACCTGCGCCTCGACATCTTGTCCGAGTCAGGCTTGTTGCATGCCCGATCTTTCTTGTTCGGATCTTCCGCCCGAGGATTGCTCAGGATGGAATGGCGGTCTTGGCTCCACTTGTGTTTCGACAACCTGTCCGGCTTTCGAGGCGTGTTGCACGGATTGGGGATGCATTGACCAGCCGCCGGATGTGTGTACCAACAATTATGTTGG
>JAJRSP010000181.1 GCA_024278775.1 Planctomycetota bacterium | reverse complement strand
CAACCGGGAGAAAAAGTCAAAGCCAATCTGAGCAACAGCCTGTCCAACCATTAACGACCTCCTTGTCTTGGGATAAGTGTTTCAGCAACCGTAGTTTATCCCACAAGGAGGTCGTAAAAAAGGGGAAAGCTTGAATAATCCAGGCTAGACTGTGACGGCTACGGCTCTATGCAACACGGAACGCCGTTCGGAATCACTCAGCCCGATGCCGGCCTGGAGCACCTCGCGGGATGAGTCGTTGATGTTACCGAGGTGGCACTGCATCGCCAGGCTGTTGACCTCTTCGTCTTCACTCGGCAACTCAGCCTCGTTGAAGCCGCCGAATAGTGTGAACGAGCCGCAACTGCTTTCGAGCTTCGACAAACTCAGCATGGCCTGGTCCCAGTCTTCCAGTGAAAGCTCGCCGCTACGGATCAGCTCTTGAAGGTCGACCAGCTCTTCGGCCAGCGTCGGGTTCTTGATGGATATGCCGCCGAAGATCGTTAAGAAAAACGGCGAGTGCATCCGCGAGCTGCTTCGCATGGCCTGACTCATCGTCCCCCACATGTCGCTGCGCTTCGGCTCCGGCTCGGCCATGTCACGCTGCCGGGCGATCATAATCTGTCGGGCCAGCGTCGGCTTTTTCATCGAGCAGCCGCCGAACACTGTCAGATAGAACGTGTTGTCATACCGAAGCGGGCCTTCGCGACCACTGAATATCGTTACTTGAATCATCGCGTCATACGCTCCGCCGTAGTGGGGTCACTCTCTCGACGCCCTCCTATTCGGCCGATCGGCTCGGATATTCGCATGGCCGTTATCGGACGCCAATGATTCGGCCTCGGCTATTATCATTTGACGGGCCGGAGGATGCGGAACGTGGTACTGGTGCCGAAATTGCCCTCCGGCCTCGCCAATGGCTGCCGCTGGAACACCATCGTCGGGGGCGGATTTGTGACGCTCGGTAATCTGCCCGATCCGCCACCCACCGAGGATCGGCCGGTGTAGTTGTTCAGACCCGCCCCGGCTCCCGGTGAGAGCACGCCCACACCACGGGTGGTGCGGTTGACGAATCCGGCGTCGGCCACCGTGATCGTTTCGGCGGCGTAGAACTGCACGTTTCGGTCGAAGATCGCCTGCGACAGCCAGAGATTCGCGATGTTCGCCAGCGTGGCGTATTCGCCGGGGCGAACGGTTTTCGACCGCGTGCGACCGGGGGCCACCCGTTGGATCGCCTCCACCAGACCATGCTTCGCGAGCGACACGCGAAACCGCCCCGTGCTCGGCTCGACCCACATCTGCCAGCCCTCGGTGCCGCGTTTGGCGAGCGTGGCCACCGTCGAGTCAACCTGCATGTCCACCTTGATCGGCCCCTCGGTGGAGCCGCCGCACACCGTGCCGTACGCCAGCCCCACGCGGATCGTCTCCGTCGTGGCACTTCGGAAAAACTGATCGATGCTCGCGTGCGTCGCGCTGCGAATACTGACCACGGTTGCGTCTCCGAATCGGAGGTTCACGTGAGATCGCAGCCCGGTGCGAATCTGAGTACCGGGTGTTAACGCGTCGGCCAGTTGGACGGCCGTCCACCCGTCGTCGACGAGCGGCGATACGCCGGGCCACGCCCAATCCACCGAGCCGGCGACCTCGATCACCACGGCCGACGGGATACCCGGCTCGTCTTGTGGGGGCTCGGCGGTAGGGTTGGTGATCGGTTGAATTGTCGCGGGCTTAGCCTGGCTGGCCGGATGCTGCGCCGTTACCTTTGTGGGTTCTGCGTCTTGTGCGAACGCCGACAGTCCGAATGCGAGCAGAAACACCGCGACCAAGTTCGCAGTGAGGCAATAACATCTTCGCGCGATGATTGTCATTCGAGAGCATCTCCACCGGCAGGACCACCTCATTATAGCACAATCAGTCGGTGTTGTCAGATCGGAGTGGCTGCGATGCGTTTTTGTCGCGGGGGGCGACCGTTCTACTGAATCTTCACCCGGCCACCGCCGCGTTGTACTCGGCCGAGGCGGATGGGCTTCTCGCCGGATTCTTCGAGCACGCGAAGCACGCCGGTCACAAACGTCGGCTTGACCACAAACACAAAACCGACGCCCATGTTAAACACCTTCAACATCTCAGCCCGCGTGGTGCCCAGCTTACGCAGGAAGTCGAAAATCGGCTGCGGCCGCCAGGCGGATTTCTTGATGATCGCGTCGCAGTGGGGGGGGATGACCCGGGCGATGTTTTCCCGGAGTCCGCCGCCGGTGACATGTGCCATGGCCGTGATGACACGCTTGACCGGGTAGGCACGCAAGACCGCATCGACGGTTTTGACGTAAATACGCGTTGGGCGGAGGATCGCGTCGCCGAGTGACTCGCCGAGTTCATCATACACCTTGTCGAGCTTGCACCGACCCTTGGCCATCAGCTTACGCACGAGCGAATAGCCGTTGGAATGAATCCCGCTTGACGGCAATCCGATCAGCACGTCACCAGGAGATACGCGCGAGCCGTCGATCGCCCGGTTGTACTCCACCACCCCGACCGAGAAACCGGCCAGATCAAAATCACCCTTCCCGTAGAGATCGGGCATCTCGGCCGTTTCGCCGCCGAGTAGCGCGCAGCCGGCCTGTCGGCAGCCCTCCGCAACGCCCTCGATCACGTCTTTCAGCTCTTTCGGCTCCAGTTTATGGACGGCCAGGTAGTCGAGAAAAAACAGCGGCTCCGCGCCGCAGCAGATCAGGTCGTTGACGTTCATCGCGACGAGATCGATGCCGATCGTATCCAGCCGCTTCATCTTGATGGCGATGAGTACCTTCGTGCCGACGCCGTCGGTGCAGCCGACCAGCATGGGCTTTCGATAGTTGCGACGAAAGAGTTGTTCGTCGTAATCGAGGCGAAACAGCCCGGCGAAGCCGCCGTGTCGATCCGCACAGACCCGAGGGCCATACGTACTTCGCATGGCCGATTCGATCGTGCCGACCCACCGCGCACCGGCGTGGATATCGACTCCGGCGTCTTTATAGGTAATCGCACCGTTGGTCTTGGCCTTTGCAGGCTTACAAGCCTTAGACCGGGTGCTCGTGGTGATGCTGTGACGTTTCGCCATGAGTGGCATTGTAGCGGTTTTTTTCGTTTTGGCGACGGGTTTTCACTCTCGACAGGCCGGATGCGATGATCCGTTTCTGGGTCGTGACATCCTCTTGGATGCACGCTACGTAAACATACGAAGCTGACCACGTTCCATCGCGAATTTTTCGACGGGTTCGGTAACGTCGAGCGGATAGTCGCCGCTGAAGCAGGCCGTGCAGTATTGGTCCGCCTTCATCTTCACACAGGAGAGCATGCCCTCATGAGAGATGTAACTTAGCGAGTCGACGCCGAGGTACTCGCGCGTGTCTTCGACGCTGCGCGTGTATGCGATCAGCTCTCGTTGATCGGGGAAATCAATCCCGAAATAGCAGGGATGCTTGATGGGCGGGCTGGCCACACGCAGGTGGATCTCCTTGGCTCCCGCCGCACGCAACGCGCCGAGTTTGCCGCGCGTGGTGGTGCCACGCACGACGGAATCTTCGACGACGATGAGCCGTTTGCCCTCGACGGCCTCTTTGATGACGTTGAGCTTCATCTTGACGGCCATGTCCCGGCCCGTCTGTGTAGGCAAGATGAACGACCTTCCGGCGTAGTGGCTGGTGGTAAAGGCCCGACCGTAGGGGATGCCGGCCTGTTCCCCGTAGCCCACGGCCGCACACTGCGCGCAGGTGGGAATCGGCACGACCACATCGGCATCCACCGGAGCTTCCGTGGCCAGTTGGGCCCCCATGGCTTTCCGTACGAGATGCACGTTTTCGCCGAAAACCAGACTGGACGGATCAGCGAAATAGATCTGCTCGAAAATGCACGACGCACCGCGCCCACCAGTATCGCCTCCGAAACGACGAGACTCAATCCCCTCTTCGGTGATCGTGATGATCTCCCCCGGTTCCACGTCACGCAGGTATTGGGCGTCGATCATGTCAAACGCCTTCGTCTCCGACGCCACGACGTACGCTCCGCATTTGGTCTGCCCCAGGCAGAGCGGACGAAAACCGAGCGGATCACGGGCGGCGATCATGCGATCGGGAAACAGCAGCAGCAGCGAGTACGCGCCCTGTAAATGGTTGAGCACATGGTTGAGCGGGTTTTTCTTTTCCTGGTGGGCGGGTTTGGCCAGCAAGTGAATGATGACCTCGGTGTCGCTCGTCGTCT
>JAJRSP010000180.1 GCA_024278775.1 Planctomycetota bacterium | reverse complement strand
GGTCACGATGGCCTCTGATGCGTTGCCTCAGCTACTTAATATCACCGGGTCTTCCAACCTTACTGTGAGCGGTGTGATCACGGCGGATACCGTGAACGCGGGAACTTACACCGGTGCCCTTACTATGACGGGAACTCCTGCTGCTGCGATTCAGATCACTGGTGGTTCTGGCGCAGATACGCTTCTCGGCAGTACTGCTGGTGATGTGCTCATCGGTGGTGCCGGAGCTGACACGCTCAAGGGTCAAGCTGGTTCGGACATTCTGACAGGTGGTGACGGTTCAGACAACCTAACTGTAGCTACTACGGTGTTGTCAGGTGCGACTGGTACGCCTACGGCGGACAGTGATTCCATCACGGACTTCGTAGTCGGGACAGGCAGCGAAGCCGATCAGTTGGACATTGACGTGACCACAATTGATGGGGCTATTCAGAACCTCATCCTTCCGGGTGCGGTGGGCTCCAATATTGCAGGGTCTACCACGCCGGTCCTTGCTACCTCCTCCACAGGGACTTTCAGCAGCATAGGTTCTACGGTCAATATCCTGGCTGTGAGTGCCACGACCGGCATTAACTCGATCAGTGATATCACACCGGCGATCACCCTGAGTGGTAATACTACCGCTTCGGCTACTCATGCTGGTGCGGATGGCGTCCTTATGATTTTCTACGATGCCAACGACGCTCGTGCGGTCATCGGTTTCTGGACGGATACGGATTCGGATGCTGACAATACCATCAATGGTAGCAACAGTATCTTCCATCAGATTGCAACGGTGAACATGACCGCTGCGGATTACACCACCTTCCTCGCGACGGTGGCTAACTTCGACTTCATCTAGAACATCTTCCGCCTGCTATGGCAGGCCCAGATGCCCTGATGTAGGGTCACAGACAGAGAGCCCGGTAGGTTACGGCCTGCCGGGCTCTTCCTGTGTCGGGGTATGAGTAGTTGCGGTGCGGAGACATGGTGGTGCGGTCTGGGTGGTCTACCGGTGGGGCATGCAATGTGCGTGGCGGTACGTCTTACGTCTCCCACGGTATGCACTCGCATACCCTGCGTGGTACGCGGCAGGTATGTGGGCATGGATGGCGCTACCAGCCGTCGGAGGTGGAAGGTTTGTGGGCCCGCTGGCGTTTCTTCTCGCCGGTGAGCCGTTTGACTTTGAGGCGGCGTCGCCTGGCCCCGGTGGGTATCTGCGTGGGTTTGCGGGTCTTCTTGCGGCGTAGGGCGACGGCCAGGAGTTCCATGAGACGTTCGATGACGGCCGCTCGGTTGGCTCGTTGGGTGCGGTGGCGAGAGGCTACCACACGCACGCAGCCATCCTTGGTGATTCGGGTGCGAAGTCGAGAACGGATCCGCCGTTTCTCCGTGGGGGATAGTGCGTCGCAGCCATCGAGATCGAACCACAGCGTGACGCGGGTATTCACTTTGTTGACGTTTTGTCCGCCGGGACCACCGGAGCGGGTGAATGTGAACGTCAGGTCGGCCGGGTCAATGAGCCCGCGAACCGCGTCCAGTTCGTCTGCCGTCGCGGGGGTTGCGTTTTGCGTGATCGAAGGCGGCATGATGGGGGTCACCCGTTCGAGTCGTCCTCCCACCCCGGACAAGTCGGGATGGTCTCAGGCAAGCCATCGTATCTCTCACGTCGCGGGTGTCTACATATCCCCGGTGATCCGTGCGGTCCGATCGCTGCGTGGTGTCGGGTGCGCGGGGTGGAGGCTCTATCATAGCGTGGAAGGTTCCCTGCCAGCCGGCGGGCTATCCCCGGATTCATCCGTGATGTTACCAAACCAACCAAGCCCAAAAAAAGGGTGAAGCGTCCATGTGGACGACCTGCCCAACGGCTTGCCCCGGTCGCGGATGGGGTCATTCACCATCCTGCGTTGGGGCGGGTGGCCCAGAATCTTGACCTCGATCCCCGTCCAACTGTACCATTCGGCTGGTGAATGACGACGAAGGAGTAGTCGCCTGCCGGGCGAGGGACGGTCTTAGCTCATGATTGTCGATTGTTGTACTTACACATGGGAGATGTCGGCTAAGCTTGGTCGCGGTGCTTCCCCGGTTTGTCGTCACCCGGAAGGCTTGGTGTTGGAACCCCACGCCGATCCCGGAGGTACGGAAACCGGTGGTACCGGTGTGTGCGGGGCCGGTGTCGCTGGTACTGGTATCGGTGAGCATCTCGAGGCGGCCAGGCCGGTGGATACGAGCATCGTACTCGGTTTCAAGAGCGACTACCTGGACGCAGAGATTAGCAATGACGAGGTGGCCGCTTATGTTCGGGCGCACCCTGATAAGCTGATCGGTTTTGCCGGTATTGATCCGGCCCACCCCAAAGAAGCCATTGCGGAATTGAAGCGGGCGAAAGCCGAACTGGGGATGCGTGGCGTAGCTGTCGCTCCGGCTGCTCAGGATGTTCACCCGACCAATAGCCAGGCGATGGTCGTGTATGGTGAGATCGCCGACGCCGGATTGCCCGTGTTGTTTCACACGGGTTTGCAGATTACCGCGTGGACCAAGTTGGAATATGCCCGGCCGGTCTTGCTGGACGAAGTCGCGCGGGAGTTGCCGCAGCTCAAAATGGTGATCGCGCACATGGGGTATCCGTGGGCGTCGGAGACGATTGTGCTGTTGGCTAAGCATGCGAATGTGTTTGCGGAGATTTCCGGGTTACTTCGTCAGCCGTGGCAGGCGTATCAGGCGTTGCTGTCGGCCCACCAATACGGCGTGACACACAAGCTGCTGTTTGGTAGCGGTTTTCCGGAGAACTCTCCGTCGGATTGCATCGAGGCGTTGTACAGTATTAACCACATGGTTCACGGCACGAACATGCCGGTGATTCCGAGAGAATCCCTCCGCGGTATCGTCGAGCGGGATGCACTCGGGTTGCTGGGTATCGCGCCGCCGCGGACTGCTGCACCAGCGCATTCACCATCCGAAAACGCCAACGTGTAGAGTCATATCCACGCACGCGTGGCGGGCGTTGGACCAAATCCGCGACACCGTGCAGACTCCCGACGGAACCGGCGAGTGCCTCTTTGCCCCAAGGCAAAGGGTGGGGGACGATAACGGAGTCTTGCGACAACGGAGACAGTATTGATTCGGGTGGCGAACGGAGTCTTGCATGCGAAGTCCGTCTCCCACCCTTCGGGAGTACCCGAAGAATGATTCTATGAATGAGGGGCACTCCGCGCTCCGTTCTGAGGCGTCTTGACATTCCCTTGTTGCGAAACAGAATCAGCCTGGACGCTTCGTCGCGCGACGGAGCGGGGCATTCGCTGGTTCGGGTCTAACGAATAGGGAGAGTATGTGATGAAGCGATATGGTAGTGCGGGCTGTGCGGTGTTGGGGTTGATGATGACGTCGGCGGTGTTGGTTTGGACGGCCTCACCGGCCTCGGTGGATGCCCACTGCCAAGTCCCTTGCGGTATTTATAACGACGCAGCACGAATCATCGCGTTGCGTGAGGATGCAACGACCGTGGCCAAGGCGATGAAGAACATCAACGACTTGGCCGGTGCGCACGATGCCCAGGGTATGAACCAGTTGGTTCGCTGGGTGACGACCAAGGAGGATCACGCGTCGCACGTCATCGAGCGGGTGGCGAACTATTTTCTGGCACAGCGTGTGAAGCCGGTGGCTACGGGTGCCGAGGGTCATGGTGCGTATTTGGAGAAACTGGCCCGCCACCATGCGGTGATCGTGGCCGCCATGAAGGTCAAGCAGAACGCCGACCCGAAATACGCCGACGCGTTGATGCACGCCATCGACGGGATTGCGGACTATTATACGAAGTAGGACGCCCCCAGACCGGGAGCATCGCGGGACTGGCACGCGGCTTGCCCGGTTCTCCTGGCTGATGGATCCGCCTCCGGTTCCGGTGTGTCGTTGTTGATGGCGGTGGGTCTTCCGGTATTGCAAGAGGACGTTCCGATGGTTACCGCACCCATGTCGAAGCCGTATCGCATTCTCAAGGACTTGTTAACCACGCCGACCGCCCCGTTTGCCGAGCATTTTGTGCTGGAGCGCATCGAGCGTTTTTGCGATCGGCACAAGAACGTGTCGGCGAAGCGTGACGCGGTGGGTAATCTCCTCGTGCGGGTCAAGCAGGGCCGGCGGCGGATCACCCGCCCGGTCTGCATCACGGCGCATCTGGACCATCCGGGGTTCGTGGTCGAAAAGATGATCGGGAAGCATCGGGCGCGTGCCCACTGGCGCGGCGGTGTGCCGGTCGAGTATTTCGTGGGTTCAAAGGTGCGTTTTTATCTAGATGGCCGTTGGGTCAAAGGTACGGTCCGCACCGTGAAGAGCGCAATGAAGCTCGGGCGGGTCCGCGTCGAGAGGGCGACCATCGAGGTTACGCAGTCCATGCCCCCCGGCACGATCGGGATGTGGGATTTTCCCGATCCGGTGATCCGCGGCGGGCGGGTTTACGCCCGGGCGTGCGATGATCTGGCCGGTGCGGCGGCCATGCTCTCCGCGATTGACGTGCTATCTAAAACGCGGCACGCCTGCGATGCCTATTTTCTGTTCACTCGCGCCGAGGAGGTTGGGTTCGTCGGAGCCATCGCAGCGTGCAAGCTGAAGACGATTCCTAAGAAGTGTTTTGTGGTCGCCATGGAAACGAGTTCCGAGTTACCGCACGCGAAGATGGGCGACGGGCCGATCCTCCGTGTGGGAGATCGGGCGAGTACGTTTACGCCGACGGTGACGGCGCATTGCCACGCGTTGGCTCGATCGTTGGCGGCGGAACACGCGGGTTTTCAGTTCCAACGAAAGCTCATGGACGGCGGCACGTGCGAATCCAGCGCGTATGGCACGCTTGGCTATGAGGCGACGGGTCTTTGCGTGGCACTGGGAAACTACCACAACGTCGACGCCAAGCGGAAGAAGCTCGGTCCCGAATACATCAGCCTCAGCGATTACGATCACGTGGTGACATGGTTCGTCGAACTCGCCCGGGCACCACGTACCTACAGGGGGAGGGACGAAACGCTTGCCAAGCAAATCCGAGAGATTGAAACCACCTACCGGTCGCTGCTGAAGCGGTCGGTGCGAAAGCCCTGTTGAGGGCAGACCAACCTTTCGATCCGGAGCGAAAGAACGATCCGGCCTGTAACCATGCGGTGTTCGCTGAGCTGCCGGGTGGCCGCACGGTGGAAGACATCATCCCACCATCGCGGGATCGTTGATGTGGCTGTCGGCAGCGCGACCCGCTTGGGTGTTGTCATAGAGCTGCATCGTTTGCTCGACGTAGCGGCGCAGGCTGAACACTTCGTAGGCCTGCCCGCGGGCGGTGCCCTTGAGTTTCCCGAACGACTCACGCGATTCTATCCGTCGTGCGATATCCACAACCATTCGTCGCCCCGGTGTTTGTTTGAACAGCACCCCGTTGACGTTGTTGGAGATTAGCTCGGCTACGGTGTAGGTGGCCGTCCCGATGACTACCGTCTCAGACGCCATGGCCCAGGCGATTGCCGTAGTGGCGATGTCACCACGTGGCACGATCACCAATCCGTCGGCGATGGAGATGAGTTGTTCGGTCGGGTAGCGGTGCGCGGGGCAGGACAGCGTTTTCGGTATGGGAAGTCCGGAGGCGAGTCGTGCGATACGGCGTTGCTCACCTGATCGACCCGGTAGAATCATCTTGACGTGGCCGTGGATGCGGTTCAGCATGGACGAGGCCAGGCACGCATCGAGGTGGCCATCACTCCGCAGCAGACGCTCGGGGCAGATGATGACAAAATCATCGCGGGAGATACCCAACTCAGCACGCACGCGACTGCGTCGAAACCGATTGATGGATGCGAAATCGATGCCGGGTCTGACGACGACCGTGGTGGTTGGCGGCACGCCGCCCTCGACCAGTCGACGGCGTACGATCTGGCTTCCACATGCCACTCGGAAGTGGGGGCACTCGGCGAGTGTGCGTATTTGTCTGATGCGCCGTGGGTTTTGAAGCGGATCGGTTACGTCCAGCACCACCGGTTTTCCCGTGGCCACCGCGCACGCCGCGGCGCTGACGCTCCACGTGTGCCACAGGTCGATGCGGTGAGCGTCGCTGAAGCGACCCACGAAGGAACCGTTGATCGCCGTCCAGGGTCCCAATCGCGGCAGCGATGTCGTTTCGATGCCAAAGGATGAGAGGGGAGGCCGGGCGGTTTCACCGATGGTGGCCACGTGTTGCGCGAACCGGTCTGACGGAAGCCGGTCAACGAGCTGGGCGATCGCGACACGTTGATCCCAGGCCAGGGAGGTGTCCGTGAGATGCCCGAGAACGGTCATCGTTCCTTCTCGAAGTCACCAAGCCGGTAATCATAGAAACGTTTCGCGATTTCGACGGCGAGTTGAGACGCGAGTTCCTTGGAAATCTTCGTGCGCGTCTCTAACTCAGCCACGCGCGCGCCGCTGATACTCACGGTGACGAGATGTCCGTAGGGACTGACGGGCCACAACCGGACGCGCGAACGCCGCTTGGTTTCCTTCGGATTGAGCACCTTAAGCGTGACGTGGAAGTAGGCCGCATCCGTAGCGTCAAACACTTGCTCCTCCGCAAGAAAATCCTGCACCTCGATCCAGAGTACTTGCTCAGCATTTACCAGCTCGCCGATTTCTCGAACGCTGAGCTTGCTGAAATCCGTGTGGGATTGGCGGAAGCTGTCCAGAGTGGCAAGCGGGATGATCTTGGTGGCGGCTTCCTGGCGGAGTAACTCCTGGCTCAGTTCGTCAAAGAGGTATCGGGAGGCGAGCGGCCACGTGAGCTGCTCGTGGTAGTCGTCGATGAAAATGAGTAGCGGACCCTTGGTGAGAGTAAACTCGGCCGGGACCATCCGACCCTGGCCGACGCCCATCATGAACAGCAGTTTTCCCGCCGAGTAGGTGCATCCTGGGGCGAGGAGCAGGGCACCCCCCAAGGCTACGATAGAGAGCCGCCGCACCACGGCACCGGGGTTAGAGGTCAATTTTGTACTCATAAAACTTCCTGGCGACATCGGAGGCGAAGGTACGGTAGAGCCCCTCACGCACTTCCCGTGAATTGGTGGCTGACATCATGATGGGACGGTCACTTGGATAATAGCTGGTCACTGCCGTGAGGCCGTACTTGGTCATGGGGGGGGCGTCGGGACGCGTGTCGTAAACGACGACGGAGGCCTCGATTTGTCCCTTCAGGAAGAGCGGTGATTCGGGGTCACGCACCTGGAACCCGAGAATCTCAATGTAGATGACATAATCGGCGTCGAATGTTCGACCCACACGACGCGGGTCCACCTGGGCATCGAGGTTTTTCTGAAGATAATCCTCGACGTCGCGTGCATCGACCACCGTGGTGCCGAGATGACGCTGCTCCATCTCGTAGGAGAGCTTTTCGCTGAGGTATGTCGCCAGCTCATACCGGGCGTGGGGGTAATCGAAGAGGGTGGCCGGTGACGTCCAGACGACGACGGCGACGCGTTGGTCTGGAAGCTTGTCGAACTCCGGGAAAATCCTCTTTTGATGGTCACCGATGAAGATGATCGGCGTCAGCAAGTTGCAGGCCATGGATAAACAGCACAGCGCGACCACGGTTATTCCGATCTGTTTGCATCGCATAGACAATTGTTATCTCCAAGCGTCGGTGATCAGGACGTTGTGGATGACCCGGCCACCAAGCCGCGTGTTTCGCCGTCCGTTAGTGGATGGGAATCACGCCGGATGATCGCCCCGTCACGATCTTAAAAAACCACCCGAGTAGGATAACCGCCACGAACAGTAACACCACCCAAGATGGAGAAATCCGGTACCAGTTAACGGTCGGTCTTTGCCCCGTGATGAGGGTGAACACACTCACGACGCCGGCCCCGATCGTACCCATCGCCAGCAGCATCCCCGCCGGTTGGGCCATGAACGCCGAGCCGAGTTGCCCGCGAACCGTGTAGGCGAAGGCCGTGGTCATACCGCAGGTGGGACAGGGATAGCCCGTCAGGGCTACGGAGGTACATGCGGGAAACCCTAACTGTTTGTGGGTGCCGAACCCGGACGGGTCGGGCCTGAGCCAGCCCGCCACCGACAAGAGGCCCGCGGTGCCGACCAGGACGACCGCGGCCACCCTGCGCCCTCGGCGGGATTCGCGGATCGGAATGATGCTGATCCACGGTCCCAGTGGGTGTTCGTTGGCACGCGTTTCTGTCATGAGTGGTTGATCTTTGCGTGTGGCCCGGCGGCTCAGTGTGACGCACTGGCTGGGCACACTCCACCAGAGCATAGGTTTGTATGATGAGTCGGTCAAGAACAGCCGTGATACGATCGGCGTTTGCGCCTCTTGCTCTTTGTCGGTGCGTGTCTAGAATGCGGTCTTGATGAACCAGACCGAAGGCGGTGGCACCGGCGCGGGCGTCGCTGATTTCGGTGTGGGGTGCCCTATTATCTCACTCGCATGCGGGAGACCGTCGTGGCGGATCAGCATATCGAGCCCATCTCTTTCGGTGATAAACACTACTTTCTGATTCGGCGCGTTCACTCGTTGCTCGGGTTGGTGCCGATCGGCGGATTTATTTGCGTGCATCTGCTGGCTAACGCCACCATTGTGGCACCGGGTGAGCCGGGTGCGGAGTTCCAGCGTTCCATAGAGCGTATTCACGCCTTGGGGCCGCTGCTTGTTCCCGTGGAGATCGCGTTTATCTTTGCGCCGCTGGCGTTCCATATTCTGCTCGGTTTGGCGATCTGGTTTACGGCCGCCCCCAACGCGGGGCGATACAGCTACGGGCCGAACCTTCGTTACTCGCTTCAACGAATCACCGCCGGTATCACGTTCGTGTTTATCCTGTATCACGTCTGGCAGATGCATTGGTTCGGGGCTCCCGTGGGCGGTGGCGCGTTCGCGCTGCACGCGGCAGATGGTTCACCGACCGGTGCCTTGACGACGGCCATCGCGATTCAAAAATCCTGGTGGATCGCGCCCGTATACGCGGTGGGCGTGCTGGCAGCCGTGTTTCATCTGGCCAACGGCATCTGGACCATGCTCATTACCTGGGGCATCACGATTCGTCCTCGGACGCAGCGTGTGTCGGGTTATGCCTGTGCGGTGTTGGGCGTGGTGCTTTCGATGGTGGGACTTAGCGCGTTACGCGGTTTTAAGACGTTTGATACGTCGGGTGGGCCGTCCGGCGGCGGTTCGCAGGCGATAGCGGCTGGCGTAACAACGGACGGACACTGACGCGGGTCCTCGAGGATCGCGCGAGGTAATAATACACTCGCGCTGGAGTACGAGACGAATTGGAACAATGGTCCGCAGCTTCGAGCCCATCGACGCTTGGAGCTTATTACGCTCGGAAACGTAGGAAGCTTTCATGGCGAAGCAACATGTGGTCGTAGTCGGCGGTGGTCTTGCGGGTCTGGCCGCTTCGATGAAGCTGGCCGAATCCGGTGTCCATGTCTACCTCATTAGCATGGTTCCCGTAAAACGATCGCACAGCGTCTGCGCGCAAGGTGGGATCAACAGCGTCAACCGGCTCACACGTCAGCAGGGTGACAGTGAGTTTCTTCACCTGGACGACACCGTATACGGTGGTGACTTTTTGCAGCATCAACCGCCGGTGAAGGAAATGTGCGACTGGGCACCGGGAATCATCGAACTGCTCGATCGGATTGGTGTGCCGTTTAACCGTACTCCGGAGGGGCTTCTCGACCAACGTCGCTTCGGGGGCACCATGTACAAACGGACCGCCTTTGCGGGGGCAACCACCGGCCAGCAGATGCTGTATGCCCTCGATGAGCAGGTGCGCCGCTGGGAGGCGGAGGGGCTGGTCGAAAAGTTTGAATATTGGGAGTTTCTCGGTCCGGTCATGGATGAGCAGGGTCAGTGTCGCGGCGTAGTCGCGCAAGACATGTTCAGCATGGAGATTCGGACTTTCGCTGCCGATGCGGTGGTCATGGCGACCGGTGGAAACGGCTTGATTTTCGGCCGGAGCACGATGTCGATGATCTGTACGGGTGGGGCGGCCGGTCGTGTCTTTCGTGCGGGAGCCCACTATGCCAACGGGGAATTCATGCAGGTACACCCGACGGCAATTCCCGGTACGGACAAGCTTCGTTTGATGAGCGAAAGTGCTCGTGGTGAGGGGGGGCGGGTCTGGGTGCCGCGCAAGCCGCAGGACCAGCGTGAGCCGATGTCGATTCCGGCCGCGGAACGTTATTATTTTCTGGAAGAGCGCTACCCGAAGTATGGCAACCTGGTGCCGCGCGATATCGCGACTCGGGAGATTTTTGACGTCTGCGTCGCGCAGGGTCTCAGCGTTGAGCCCGGGCGGCTTTGTGTCTATCTGGACGTGACCGAGCTTCCCCCGGATACGCAGAAGAAGCTGGATGGGATTCTCGAAATCTACGAGAAGTTCCAAGGTGTCGATCCGCGTACCGTGCCGATGAAGATCTTTCCCGCGATTCACTACTCCATGGGTGGCGTGTGGGTGGACTACGAGCGTCGCGCCGACGGGGGGCTTGTGAAGGGTTCACCCCGAAATCAGCACAGTACGATTCCGGGGATGTATGTCATCGGTGAGGCCGACTACCAGTATCACGGCGGCAACCGGCTCGGAGCAAACTCGCTGCTCAGTTGTGTGTTCTCCGGTTTGTTCGTGGTTCCTTCGGTGGAATCTTGGCTCGGGTCAATCCCGAACGGTTCCGCAGAGGATCTTCCGGTATCGTTGTTCGACGGTGCTTCGGCCAAACATCAACAGCGCTACGATGAGCTAATCGGCAGCACCGGTCATGAAAACCCATACCGGTTGCACGAGGAGCTGGGCGACATGATGACACGCAACGTCACGGTGGTCCGCAACAATAAAGACCTGAAGACCACCCTCGACAAAATTGATGAAATCGAGGAGCGTTATCAACACATCACCCTGTCGGATACGGGCTCGTGGACGAACCAGAATCTGAGTTTCTCTCGGGCGTTGGGAGATATGATTCTGATGGCCCGCGTGGTGGCTCGGGGTGCGTTACAACGGGACGAGTGTCGCGGTGCGCATTTCAAGCCGGAGTTTCAGATTCCTTCGCCGGATGCGGACGATGCGGCTGGGCTGAGGAAACAGGCTGAGGCGTGGTGCAAAGCCTTCAAGGAAAAGAACGAAAAGTGGCTCAAGAGCACGGTAGCCGAGTACACGCAGGACGGACCGAAATTCCGTTACGACGAGGTCGATACATCGCTGATACCGCCCCGACCCCGGACATACGGGCTTAAGGGGGCGGAGATTATCGAAGAGGTCTGGCGAGAGATGGCCGATGACAAGGCAGCCGTCTAACGGAAAAACCGAAGGAAGCGGCACACGGTGTGGGTCGTGTAGTGGAACGAGGACAACCAATGGCCCAAACAATCAAGGTCAAAATCTTGCGGCAGGCGGACCCGCACTCCGGTTCGTACTGGCAGACTTTTGATGTGGCGTATGAAGCCGGGATGAACATGACGACGGTGCTGCTGCGCATCGCCGGTAAGCCCGAAACTTCAGACCACGAGAATACCACCCCCGTCGCCTACGATTCCTGCTGTCTTGAAGAGGTGTGCGGGGCCTGCACGATGGTCATCAACGGTCGGGTGCGCCAGGCCTGCTCGGCGCTCGTCGACGACCTTCTCAAAGACCATGCCGGTATGATCGAGGCCCGGCCCATGACCAAGTTCCCCGTGGTTCGGGACTTGGTGGTTGATCGCAAGCCGATGTTTGAATCGCTCAAACGCATCAAGGCGTGGGTTCGCGTCGACGGGTATCACGATACCGGTTCCGGCCCGCGTGTCTCCCCCGCCGAACAGGAAGAGGCGTACCCGCTCTCGCGTTGCATGACCTGCGGTTGCTGCGTGGAAGCCTGTCCGCAGTTCAACGACCGTTCGTCGTTCATCGGACCGGCCGCCATATCGCAGGCCATTCTTTTTAACGCAAATCCCACGGGGAAGGTGGACCAGGGCGATCGTCTGGATGTGCTGTCCGGTCGTGGCGGCGTGGTCGACTGCGGAAACAGTCAGAACTGCGTCAAAGTCTGCCCGAAAGATATCCCCCTGACGACCTCGATCGCCAAGGCGGGAAGAGACACCACGGTCCACAAGATCAAAGAGTGGTTCGGGCGATAGGCCGATACCTTTCGATAGTTCCGGGCCGGCCACGACGGTGGTATCTTTTCCCGAGCCGCAAGCTTCAGCTTGCGCGGCGTCGGAGTGCCGGATGTCGTACGAACCTGCGTAGTCTGAAGCCTGTGGGGTAATCGTGGAGCGTATGAAACGTGACACCCCGTGTAGGGTGGCGGCGGCATGTGCCCGGCGCGTACGTAGGCACCCAAAACGAGAGACTCCTAGAGAAGTAGAAACGAGATCGCGATGAACTACTTTCGCATGGTGGTGGTGTGGGTGCTGTTGAGTGTGGGTGGTGGCGGGGTTAGCGCGGGAGCGCGTTTTGACTACCGCGATCCGCCGCAGGGCCGCTTCGCCGACGACTGGCTTGAGATCTACATGCTGGGCGGTAAGGTCGGCTTTGGTCACTCCACCATGACTCGCGATGGTGACACGATCGCTACCAAAACCGATATGACGATCAAGCTGGGTCGGGTGGACAATCCGATCACGATCGAAGTATCGCAGTTCACGACCGAAACCGTGGACGGCACGCCGTTGACGTTCGGCTCCGAGATGAATGCGTCGGTCATGAAGACCGCCACGCGTGGCACGATTAAAGACGGTCGTGTCACCATCACGTCATCGCAATTCGGTATGGACCAGAAGAAAACGTTTGACTTCACGAAAGGGGCGCTGATGACATGGGGCCTCTACTGTGAATCAATGCAACGAGGGTTCAAGCCGGGTACGACATACACGCTTCAGGCGTTCGTGCCGGATATTCGCATTGACGGCCCGGTCGCGGCTCATACCGTGATCGGGGCGTGGCAACCTTACCGCAGCACGGCGGGCACCGGAGAAGGCCGTCGCGTGACCGTGACGATGGAGTCGCCGGTCGGTGCCGTGGATATGATATCCTGGCTCGACAAGCGGGGGCTCCCGTTATTGGCTCGGATGGTCATGCCGGGCATCGGCGACATGGAGATGGTCGCCTCGGATGAGAAATCGGCACTGTCCGATTATCTTCCGCCCGAAATCTTCATGACCACCACCATCCCCGTGAAGCAACGTATCGACTTCAAGAACGCTTCGAGAATCACCTACCGGCTGAGGCCCAAACCCGGCGTGGGTACGGTGGCTGCCGTCGCGGACCTGCCGGAAACCGGTGCCCAACGCGTCGTGAAACGAGATGACGGCTCGGTGGATGTGATCGTATCACGACAGCCGCGACTACCATCCAAGACAATGACCGCGCCGGACCGTGAGGCCATGGACGAATATCTTGACGTGAACCTGATGATCAATACCAGAGACCCGGAACTGAGAAAAATCGCCAAGCGCGGGGCCAAGGGCGCGAAGGACCCCTACACGCTGGCCGACAACCTCCGCCGGTTTGTGACCGACTACATCACTACGAAGAGCCTCAACGTCGGGTTCGCCACCGCGAGCGAGGTCTGCCGAACCCGCGAGGGTGATTGCAGCGAGCACGGCGTGTTGCTGGCCGCGCTCGGTCGGATCAACGGCTTGCCGTCGCGTGTGGTGGCCGGAATGGCGTACGTACCGTTTTTCGGAAAACAGGATGACATTTTCGGCTACCACCTGTGGACGCAGTTTTGGATCGACGGCGAGTGGCTCGACTACGACGCGGCGCTTCGCGAGTCCGACTGCAGCCCGATCCGCATCGCGTTCGGCGTGTCGTCGCTGAAATCCTCCGGGTTGGCTGATCTTAGCCTGCCGTTGCTCAACCGCATCGGGGCGATTGAGCTGGAGGTCGTCAAGATCGAGCCCAAACAGTAGCGCCGAATCCACGGGAACCATTCGCAAAGAAAGTGCGCGGCGCGGCGCACGCCCGCGGCTCTACCAACGGGGGATATTCACGCCGCGCTCGCGTCCCATCCGTTCCGCTTTTTCATAACCCGCGTCGACGTGTCGGATAATGCCCATGGCCGGGTCGGCCGTGAGGACGCGCTGAAGTCTGGCCGCCGCCTCCGGTGTGCCGTCGGCTACGGTGACCTGACCGGCGTGCAATGCGTAGCCTATGCCGACGCCGCCGCCGTGGTGGTAGGAGACCCAACTCGCCCCGCAGGCGGTGTTGAGCATCGCGTTGAGGATCGGCCAATCGGCGATCGCGTCCGACCCGTCCTTCATCCCCTCGGTCTCACGGTTGGGTGAGGCGACGCTTCCGCAGTCCAGGTGGTCACGTCCAATGACGATCGGGGCCGAGACCTCACCGTTGGCGACCAGCTCATTGAAGACGAGCCCCATCCTGTCTCGCTCACCGTAGCCCAGCCAGCAGATGCGAGACGGCAGTCCCTGAAACGCGATCCGCTCACCGGCCAGGCGTATCCAGCGGCACAAGTGTTCGTTGTCGGGGAAGGTCTCAAGCACGGCCCTGTCGGTGCGGGCGATGTCTTTCGGGTCACCCGAAAGCGCCACCCAGCGGAACGGTCCCTGCCCCTCGCAAAAGAGCGGTCGAATGAACAGCGGGACGAACCCGACGATGTCAAACGCGTTGTCGATCCCCACAAGCTTGGCCTGGCCGCGGATGTTGTTGCCGTAGTCAAACGTGATGGCTCCGCGTTTTTGCAGATCAAGCATGGCCTTGACGTGCTCCCCCATGGCCCGCATCGACTCGGTGATGTATCGGTCCGGGTCGGTCTTGCGAAGCTGTACGGCGTCGGCATAGGATCGCCGGTTGGGGACGTACCCCGCGAGGGCATCGTGGGCCGAGGTCTGATCCGTGACGATATCCGGAGTGACACCGCGTGACACTAGTTCGGGGAGCACATCAGCACAGTTGCCGAGAAGCCCGACGGAGAGCGGCTCGCCTTTTTTTTGTGCGTCTCCGCACCATTGCAGCGCCTCATCGAGGTTTGCGGTCCAACGGTCCAGATACTTGTTTTCGATGCGGCGCTCGATGCGTGCCTGATCCACTTCCACGCAAAGACAAACGCCCTCGTTCATAGTCGCGGCCAACGGT
The DNA here is from genome assembly GCA_024278775.1 of Planctomycetota bacterium. Next base: position 29,600 of record JAJRSP010000180.1, on the reverse strand, counting down.
TGCGCGCCGCCCATACCGCCGAGACCACCAGTGACGACCAGTCTGCCCTTGAGCGAGCCTCCGAAATGCTCCCGAGCCGCCGCACCAAAGGTTTCATACGTGCCTTGTAGGATGCCTTGCGTGCCGATGTAGATCCAGCTGCCGGCCGTCATCTGCCCGTACATGGTCAGCCCCATCGCTTCGAGCCGACGAAACTCATCCCACGTGCCCCAATGGGGCACGAGATTGGAGTTGGCGATAAGCACACGTGGAGCATCCGGATGCGTCTTGACGACGCCCACCGCCCGTCCCGATTGCACGAGCAACGTCTCGTCATTTTCGAGTTCTTTCAGAGCTGCGATGATCCGGTCAAAATCCGCCCAAGAGCGAGCGGCTTTTCCGCTGCCGCCGTAGACGATCAATTCGGATGGCTTCTCCGCGACCTCCGGGTCGAGGTTGTTCATGAGCATGCGCATGGCCGCCTCTTGAATCCAACCCTTGCAGATTCGCTTATGGCCACGGGGGGCGCGAACGGTTCGCGTGGCGTCGACGGCGGTAGATGCGATGGTCATGACGACCTCCCTTAGATCGGAGATTTCGGCTTTCCTTGTGCGCTCGGGAGAATGGTCCGACTTGGCGGCACCGCGATCACCCGGGCGAACACCACGATAACGCAAGTATACAGGCGTGGAGGGCAGATCGGCAAGAATCATTCGGAAAACGGGTCGGGTGGGGGACGCTTAGCCGCGAGCGACCTTCTTGGTCTTTTCGGCGATCCGCCAGCGCTGTGAACCCTCGGTTTCGGCGATGTTGATCTGGTCGTCAGGATGATCGTTTTCGGGGGTGACGAGTCTGGGTTTCTTGAACACGGCATCCCGGTGCGGCAGGCCGTTGGACCCGACGCCCGGCGCACCGAGCTGAACACGGAATTCAGACTCGCCGATTTTCAAGAGATCGCCGCTGTGTAGCTTCCGAAAGGCCACCGATTCGCCGTTGACGAATGTACCATTACCAGTGAGCAGATCGACGATCGCCGGACGGCCAAAATAGGTCATGAGTAAGGCGTGCGTGCGTGACACGCGGTTGTCATCAAGATGAATGTCGCAGCCGGCCCGCCGCCCGATGATGCAGACGTCGCGGTTGGGCTGTAACCTTCGACCGGAGGAAAGATGCTCCAGCATGATGCCTTGAGGGGTGAGATCAGCGTCCAACACGTGTTCATCGGTTTGGTCGTAGTTTGGTGTCCGTTGAATGTGGGCCTCGAAAGACCACGAGGCCGTCTCAATCACGTCTCCGTGGTGGAGTGTCTCGTACTCAAGTGTGAGGTCGTTGAGCTTCGTGCCCGTTTTCGATAGCAAGTCGATCGCCTTGATCGAAGAACCGTCATTGATGAAGGCGAGGTGGACCGGTGAGATTCGCCGGTCGGGAATGTGAATCTTACATCCTTCCCGCGAGCCTAAGAGTGACACGACCCGATGGCAAGAGACACGAAGGCCGACCTGCGATCCCGAGGTCAGGCTCAGCTTCAGCTTAGGCGAACCACTGGCGATCGTGGGTGTTGTCTCTTCGGTTGTCGGGCTGCAAGCCAACTTGCAAACCTCCTTTGTTTCCAACTCTCACGTGCCACGGTCGGCCGATAAGACCGACACTTGACGCCTAGGCGCGCATCGGCCGCTCCGCACGCGAGCTTGAGATTATAGGCACCCATCCGGGCCGATTCTACCGAAGACGCTCAAGTGGCCCTGCCACAAAACTTATCGGACGTTGCTTTTCTGTCGTAGGCGTACCGGTACGTGGGGTTCCGGGTCGTCATCGCCGCGTCGTGCCCTCCGAGAGCTACAGACCGGTCATAAACGCGACTGCGGGCGGGCTGGTGCTTTGTCACTTCATAACTGATGGGTGTCGACCGAGTGTGGCACACCCAAGCCGGAGGCGCGGGCATGAATCCTCGATACACTGAAGACATGGCCGCGCTGCGTTTGGCCATGCCCCCCAGCCACCCACGGGGTCCAGGCAGGATGGCGACTGAAGGTTACACGACCTCTTCCAATTGGAGGAATTCGATCATGTATTGGTCGTAGGAGTCCTGTCCCTGTTGGCTCGCGAGTACCAGACCAAGCTCGTTGATGACTTTCGTGCCCATCGGAATCCACTCTCGCCAGCAACTTTCACAGATGTGGTCCTGGATTTTCTCCCCGAGCGTGCCTTTGAAAGGCGGTTTGGGGAGTTTTCCACCGGGTCGGCCGCATCGGGTGCAGGAGAAGCCACCGACGGATGCGCTGTTGTCTGAGGTTCCGCCTGCCGTTGCCGTCATGCCCGAAGTCGCGGCAGATTCCTTGAACGTGGGAACAGGCGCTCCCCATTCCCGGAGCAGATCGGCCATGGCGTCTCGTGGGACTCGGTCACCGTGCTCATCAGCGACCGCGACCCCCTTAGTCACCGTCTCCACAGCGTCTTTTCGGTTTCCGGATTTGTCCAACGCCACTCCGAGAAGATGGTACGCCTTGGAAAACGAAGGCTTGAGTTCGAGGACGCGCCGGAGCGGTCTTGTCGCATCGGCGAAGCGGTCGGCGTCGAGAAAGGCCTTGCCCAGGCTGAAGTGTCCGAGCTCGTTGTCCGGATCGGCATCGGCCATCTGGCGGAACTGCTGTATGCGTACTTCGGGATCCATGGCTGCGTCCTTTTGTTCAGAGAGACCCGGCGGCGCGCGAATGCGGTCATCATCGTCACCACTCTGGACGGCATCCTACTTTTCCCACCGCGCTTCGGCAAGTCATGACGGGGTTCGTCAGGAGTTGTTCATACGCACGGCGAGGATCGATCGGGCTTATCTCGCGTGGCTGCTTACGGAACGATTTGGCGAGCAGGCAATTTCCCGCGGCAGCCTCCCTGCGGACGGAACCCTGCTTGTGCTGCCCCGCAGTGGGTTATGGGTTCGTTCGTGATGCTGTAGGTGCTGCTCAGGGACGTTTCGCATACCCAGACGAAATTATTTTGTGTTTTTTCGGGCGCGCGCCACGAGGAGGCTGTCTCTTAGAGGGTGAGTGCGTCTCGTGCGGCGGCGCTGTCTGATCGCGGCTTTGCGTGGATCCCGCTGTACGTGTGTCGCACCGAATTGGTGGGCGGTGCGTACGCCGTTCATTTTGGCTATTGCTTCGTGAATGGGGCCGGTTAACCAAAGGAGGAGTACCATGAGAAGTATCAAGAGAATCGCTTTATTGGCGGCATTGCTTTGCACGCCGCTTCCGGTTGAGGCCGCGCAGAAGATTCACTTTTTGGATGGCGACTACCTCATGCACCGCGCCAACCTCACCGGAAAAAACTACGTGAATGGGGCATGGATTCTTACCGGTGCCGCTCATTACGCGCCCCACGTGGATTGGCTGTATAACCCGGGCACGCTCTACGTTGGGTGGCTGAATGGCGCTATCACCGCAGAGACTCGCCCGGGTGATTACCAGGAGTTGAAGGCCAGCGGGTCGGAGATTGACGCGATCGTGCTTCGGCCTGGCGTGGAGCTGATCTACGCCACGAACAACCCCGTCGAGATTCGGCGTATCAAACTCGACGGCACGGGCGACTCCTTTCGCTTCGTTCCACCCGGCGGGCGGGTGTCCGATTTGGCGATAGTAGGCTCAACGCTCTACTGGACGAACGGGTCCGGCATCCATCGATCCACCGTTGTCGGGACTAGCCATACCGTGATCCGTGCGGGCGATTATTCGTTCTTCGGTCTCGACGTTGACACGACGCACATCTATTACGCCTCCTTTGTTTACCCGAACATAGGGAGAGTGAAACTGGATGGTTCGGGCCTAGTGGTTATCGTTTCGAACGTTCACGTGGGTTATCCCAGGCTCGATCGAATGGGAAAAGTTTATTGGATTGACTCTTATAGCCGTAAAATTCGGCGAGCCAACGCGGACGGTTCGGATGTGGAGACGATTCTCACTGATACCAATGTTGTTTTTTCTCCGTGGACTCTGTCTGTGGAGGTGGGGCCTTGGTCCTGCGAGCAGACGGCCGTCTATGGCGATATCGTCGCGCCCTTCGGCGGACCGGTCTCGCCGGATTTCAAGGACATCAGCGAGGTAGTGCAGTGCTTTCTGGACAACTGCACCGAACTCCGATTTGATAAGGCAGATCTGAAGCCGTGTTGGAACTCGACATCATGCGCCGGAGACGGGCGGGTCGACTTCAAAGATATCAATTACGCGGTCGGTTTGTTTCTCGGGACGGCGACATGCCCATAACGCCACGAGCAGGCGTCCAGAACATCGTGATGGAGGGCTCGAGCTTTCGGAAGGAACTACCACGGCGATGTGACGAAAGCCAGACGCGTTCGAGGGTTGTTTCGCGGTGAGGTACGTCGGTCGTGGCGGCTGGGTATCGGCCGTGGCCGAAGCCTGTCGAGCAGTTGATCCAGCAGGGGGTTATCGATGATCGTGACGCTTGACGTGTCGGACGAGGCGTTGCTCCGCCAGCTTTGGGCCTGAACCTGTTGAAGCTTGGCGGCAAAACTGCGTAGCTTCAGGCCGGCGTCTTGTCCTACGATTCGCAACGCGGCGTCGTAATCGGCGGCAGCGGCGGAAAAGTTTTCCTGCGCGATGTAACAATCGCCGCGAATGGAAAGGGCGTCGGCGTTTTCCGGCTCCAGTTTGAGTACCCGATCGGCCTGCGGCAGGGCGTCCTCATATCGACCGACGGCCACATACGCGCCGGCGATTCCCAAGATGGCCGGGGCGAAATCCTGAGACAGCCTGAGTGCATCCTCGAACTCCTGAATGGCCCCGAAAGCGCGTCCATCGACTATCAGTGCAAGTCCGCGCGTGACCTTCGCCCATGCGGAGGTGCCGTTGAGCTCGGTCGCCAGCGAAAGACTGTCGATGGCGTCTTCGGCATGGCGGAGCATCAGACTGGCCAGTCCGTGCCAGATGTGCGCGTTGGCCGAAGTGGCATTGAGTTCGATCATCCGTTGCGCGTCGCGCTCGACGTCTTCGTAGGCTTGCGTGTTGGCTTTGAGTGCCGCGTGAAGTTGCACGGCCAGATAGTCATCCGGGTGGTCCTGTTGATAGGCTTCCACGAGATCCACGGCAGTAGAGAGATTTCCCTCCTGCCAGAGTTCTACGGCGCGGATGAGCAGGCGTGATTTGGCGTCGTCGGCCTTACCGCTGGACGGCCAGTCTCTGGGAGCGACGGACGTGTAAAACTTGTCGAGAATCCCCTTGGCGATGGATGTGGGCGTGCCTACGCCGGCCTCATCGCCCGGACCGTTGCCGGTGTTAGTTTGACCGCCGCCCAACAGCCCCTCGAGGGCTTGCCCGACGGTGGGCGAGAGTGCTGAGGCTAAGGGGATGGCGCTGAGCAGGTCGCGCAGCTCTGCATTTTCATGTTGAGCGTCGGCGAGCTCGGCCGTCTGCTCTCGCACGGTGGATTTGGTACTGCTTAAGGCGGACAACACGAAGGCCAATATGATCGCGGCGGCGGTGGCAAGAGACAGCAGTTGGTGCCGTCCGATGAATTTGGTGGCTCTGGTGGTGGCGCTGTCGCGTCTGGCTCGGATGGGACGTTTGTCGAGGTAGCGGCGAAGGTCGTCCCGCATGGCCCCGGCCGACTGATAACGGCGCGTCCGGTCTTGATCGATCGCCCGCATGCAGATGGTTTCGAGGTCCACTGGGGTGTGGGCGTTGTGGGTGCGTACCGGATCGGCATCGCTCGTGAGCACTTTGGCGATTACACGCTCACGGGTTTCGCCGGGGTAGGGTGGGCGGAGTGTCAGCCATTCGTACATCGTCGCGCCGAGCGAGTAGATGTCGGTGCGGTGATCCACGGTGTCGAGTTCGCCGGAAAGCTGTTCCCTCGACATGTACAACGGCGAGCCGAGTACTTCACCGGTCATGGTGACGCCCGGTTGCTCGGCGAGACGGGCGAGACCGAAATCGGAGACACGCATTCTTCCGTCGCTGCCAAGAAGGAGGTTGTGCGGTTTGATGTCTCGATGAATGACACCGTTGTCATGGGCATAGGCGAGTGCGTCGGCGATGTTCGCCATGTCACGGGCGATGTTGTCAAAAGATGCTTGGGTTTTTGGTAGATCACCCCCGGTCAGATGGATCGCGGAATCCTGTACGGCGGCCGGCCCTTGGGTGCCGCTTGCGCTGGTCGGATCTGATGCTTCGGGCGTGGTGGCCGTGCGGCCGCGACGCGGCAATAGTACCGTTTCGTCCAGTCCGACCGTGCTGGCTCCCGTGTCTTTTCCGGTTTCCGTTGGGTTTGATTTTCGTTTGATGATATCGGCGAGGCTGTCGCCCTCGACCAGTTCCATGGCGTAGAAGTAGGTGCCGTTGTCTTCGCCCTGCGCGTAGACGGGTACGATGTAGGTGTGGTGAAGTTTGGCGGCCGCTTGAGCTTCGCGTTGAAAACGGGCTACGGCCACCGGGGAGGCGCTTGTGCGCTGGTCCAGCACTTTCAACGCGACGATGCGTTTCAGGGAGCGCTGCCACGCGCGGTACACGGTGCCCATACCGCCCCTGCCAATCACCTCGCGTAACTCGAAATCACCGAGTACACGTACTTCGGGATCACCGGGTGCCGGGTCCTGGGGAGGTGGCCCGCCTGGTGTTTCCGAAGCGGGTTGGTTGTCAGGGGTTTCCGCCACGAATCGTTCCGCCTCCATTAGTTACCCTACGGTGACACGAGTGCCCCGGTGTAATCACGGTCTATTCCACCTACCCTACTGACGCACCATGCCGTCGTTTGGTAGCGCCACCCATCCGGACCGTTGCCTTTTGAGGCTTTATACGCTCCTCACATCGCAGTCGATCGCTGTACAGCATCGGTTCGATCGGTGCTGTTGGCAATGCGAATTCAATCGCCGGATTATAACCACCGAAATCGGCCTGGACGCCAAAAAAATGGGAAAAACCATAGCTATCGGGCTGCAAAGCGACTGCTTCAGGCGTCCCACTCTGGGATTCGCTCAGGCCGGGGCGATATTCGGAAACTCACCCGCGGCACACCGCCGCCCGGTTTCCTGGTAGCTGCGGACGACGTGGTCGATCATATCGAGGTCTCGCTGGGTCACCTCTCGTACGATTCGCCCGGGTGTGCCCATGACCACGGAGCCGTCGGGGACGACGGAGCCCGGTGTAAGCACCGAGCCGGCCGCAATCACGCATCGCTCGCCGATCGTGCAGTTGTCGAGCAGGATCGAGCCGATACCGACCAGCGTGCGCGGACCGATACTGCGGCAGTGAACGATCGCCCCATGTCCGACTCCTACTTCATCGGCGATATCCAGCGGTGTTCCCCAGGGGGTGTGGACTACCACGCCGTCTTGAAAGTTGACGCGGGCCCCGATGCGAATCGGCGCGATATCGGCCCGGATCGTGACCTGATGCATCACGGTGGAGTCGTCGCCGATCACGAGATCACCGCCCACATAGGCCGTCGGCGAGATGTAGACGTTCTTTCCGAGTGTGGGTCCGACGGAGCGGGAAGGGGGTGCGTTGTCTTGCGGCGCGTGAGCCATACGCCAATTCTACGACCGATCGTGCCGTGATGCGAGCGATGGACACGCCCACGCGTCCATTCGCACACCGTGAGTATGGCCGATCTGCGGCGATTCTCACAGGCTTCCAGGATTCAATTTTCCTTTACCGCTAGTTTTCCGTATACTTTTCGTATCGACGGGCGGCAGGAGGCCGGGGCACACCGAGGACGGTCAGCACGGTCCGAAGTCGGAAAGGGATGTCCGATGCGCAAGATAGCGATCATCAATCAAAAAGGTGGCGTTGGAAAAACCACGACGGCGGTGAACTTGGGTGCGGCACTGGCCCGGTCCGGGTCGCGCGTGTTGTTGGTCGATCTCGATCCGCAGGGGCATCTCGGACTTCATCTCGGCGTGGATGTCGGTGACGGTGAACGCACCATCTACGACGTGCTGACGGATGAACTGTCGCTTCGCAAGGTGATCGTCGCCGTGGGTGAACGGCTCGATATCGTACCATCCAACATTGATCTGGCGGCGGCCGAGTCGGAGTTGGTAAGCGTGCTCGGGCGAGAGGTGCTGCTGCGTGATGCAATCGAGGCGGTGGAGTCGGATTATGATTATCTGCTGATCGACTGTCCGCCCTCTCTTGGCGTGTTGACGATCAATGCGCTGGTGGCGGCGTCTGAGGTGCTTATCCCGCTGCAGGCGCAGTTCTTTGCGCTGCAGGGGTTCAGCAAGCTCTTGGATAAAACAGTGCGACTGGTGCGGCAGCGAATCAATCCGGCGCTTGAGGTGCTCGGTGTGGTCTTGTGTATGCATGAAAAACAGACGCGGCTCTCGGGGGAAGTGGTCGCAGACATTCGGGAGTTTCTGGAGGCATCGCGCGGGGCACCGGTGGCCTGGGCGAACGCAAAGGTGTTTGATGTGTGTGTGCGTCGTAACGTGAAGCTGGCCGAGGCTACCAGTTTCGGTCAGTCCGTGTTGGATTATGCGCCCAAGAGCAACGGTGCCAGGGATTACCAAGACCTTGCAGTGGAGATTTTTGGTGGTGGAGGCGGCCCCGCTGTGGAGGCCGTGCCCCCCGAGACGGAGAAGCAACGTCCGGAGGCCGTCTCGCAGAACCCCGTGGTAGATAAGACCCACGTTTCTATGCCGAGTGATCATGGCGTGGACGAGTCGAAGGCGATTGAGGCGGAAACGGTTGCAGCGGATGTGGTCGTGCCGAAGAAGGCCGCCATCCGTGTCCGGTCGAAAGCCGTTCGCCACGGTGCCGCGAAAGCCGTTCGCAACGGTGCCGCGAAGAAGCCCCCGGTACCGCGCATGCGGCGAGTGGTGAAGAGGGCGGTGCCGGCCGCCGCGAAAACAACAAAGAAGGCCTCCGCGAGTTCGCCGCAGCCACGGGTCGAGATGGCTGTGGTAATATCCGCCGACCCCGGTGCTGTTTCCGATAAAGCCGACTCCCTTCCCCCTCCCCTGGTCAAGGCGGGGACTGGGTCATCGAATGATCGTAGTGGCAGTGGTGCGGGTTCCTCGACTCCGGCGTGATCCTCTTGTCCCTTCGCACCCCAACTCGTTGGACCATCCCTCAGTGGACTTGTGTGTGGCTTGCGTTCTGGGCGCTGATGTTTGTGGCCACGCATGTGCCGATGCCCTCCGGAGGTGGATTCCGTATCAAACACGCTGACAAAGTCGTTCATTTTGTCATGTTTTTTCTATTGACGTGGATTGGCGGGCGGCGGTTGCGTGCATCGACCGGGATCCTGGCCGGTGGCGCGCTGGTCGGCTGGGCCATCGTGTACGGTGGATATGCCGCTCTCGACGAATGGCTTCAGCAGTGGGTGGGGCGGTCGATGACACTGGGTGATTGGATTGCGGATGCCTTGGGCGTGGCGGTCGCGTCGGCGGTCCTTTTTCTCCAGCGAAAAAAGCCCCCACTATCGGAACCGCCGCCCCCAGACCCCTAAACCCGCATTTGTTGTAACACGCGGTTAACTTTCCGACCGAGATCATACCCCGTCGTGGCCGTATCCGACGACTACTGATAGAATGGACCGGGGCAGGGCGTAGGGTGACCGGGGTGGGTGTCGGTGGTCCCGCGATCGAATCCGGGAACAGCACGGGCAATCCCGGTTCCATCGCGGTTCGTGTGCCCCGGTGGTTGGGATACATCGTGCAATGACACTGCTTTAGACCCATCATGGGGTCGGGATGGTTTGATGCACAGGCATACAATAGTCGTGGTTGAAGATGAGGATGCGATCCGTCGGGGCGTGGTCGATGCGTTGACCATGGCCGGATACCACGTGCTCGAAGCGGCCGACGGTGAGGCGGGATTGGCCGAGGCGCGTCGGGCCGGGGTGGACCTGATACTGCTTGATCTGCTCATGCCCAAGATGGATGGTCTGGAGGTGCTCGAAGAGCTGCGCCTGACGCACCCGTCGCTCCCCGTGTTGATATTGACGGCGCGTGGCTCGGAGGATGATCGGGTACGCGGGTTAAAAGGCGGTGCGGATGACTACGTGGTCAAACCATTTTCGGCGCGAGAGTTATTGGCTCGGGTAGAGGCCATTTTGCGCCGCAGTCCGGAGCGGTCCAAGCCCATCGTGAAAGTCACCCTGGGAGACACGTCGGTGGATTGTGGACGGCGTGAGGTCTGTCAGCCTTCCGGTGGTCGTGTCGCGCTTTCGGAAATGGAAGCGGAGATTTTGCAGCGTCTGGCGGCTCACGCGGGTCGGGCCGTCTCACGTGAAGAATTGCTGTCCTGTGTGTGGGGGTTGCGCGATGGTCAGATCGAGACGCGCGCGATTGATATGCACATCACACGCTTGCGGCAGAAATTGACATCCGGCGGGGGCGACGGTCCTGATTGGATCGTTACCGTGCGTGGTAAGGGGTACATGCTCGGTCCGGAGGTGGTCGTAGAATCCGATGAGGCGGCTACAAAAGAATCCGCTACGGAAGAATCCGCTACGGAAGAATCTGCTACGGAAGAATCTGCTACGGAAGAATCTGCTACGGAAGAATCTGCTACTGGGGAATCTGCCGCGGGGAAATCGTAATGCGTCGTTCTTCTCGAAGTCGAGTCGGCGGTGTCGTGGTGTTTGCGTCGATCGCGATTGTCATGATCGGTGGCATGGCCTGGGCCACATCCGCCACGCTCGAACTCGCCGAGAAAAACATTCTCGACGAACACCAGGGGAAGATCGAACGAGCGGTTAATCAGATTGACAACTACATGGGCGGTATTCGGGCGGTGGAGACGCTCCGTGCGTATACGGAATACCTGCCGATGTATGACAAGCAGCCTCTCGTCGTGTGGACACGAGACGGGGTGCAGGTGGCTGATGCGGCGGTCGTGCAGTTTGCATCCGAGTTGTGGGAAACCGGCTCGCCGCACGATTGGGTTGATCTGTATTTTCAGGTGGACCCGAACAACGAGTTGTCCTCGCCGCAGGTGTTGGATGAGCCGGCCCCGTGGCTCCAGGACAGCACCAAATCGTTGTGGGGTTGTGAACCGCGCATCTGCCGTACCTGGGACTGGTTGGTGAAGGCGTTGCCGGATGTTGATCTGGGTGCTGTTTTTTCTGCGAACCTTACAGACGTAGCGGGCGTCGACGCGCTGGCCTCCTCCGGTGCTGCCGGTCAGAACCCAAACGGGCGATCGTCGCAAACTGCGAAGCAGCGCCGTGGTCCCCTTTCCCACGCGGGGCATAACCATCAGCGCTTCGTGCATTCTCGTACGGCTCAAATGGGAAAACTTCCGCCGCCGGATTGTGTCGAACCGGAGATCGCCGACCGAAACCTCCACCACCGATCGCGCGTGCCTCAAGCGCTGGAGCCGGCCTCGCCGCTGGCGGGACGGGTCGAGATCAAGACGGGTGCGTTCGCGAAGCCGTTTTGGATCGAGCCGTCACCGCCGGAAGGGAGAAAACTGGCGTTCGTCCGTGAATGTACGGCGGATGCGGCCGTGTTTTACCAGGGGTTCATCGGGGACTGGGGGATGCTCAAGCAGCGGTTGCTAGCAGAGGTGAACGCGCTCGGGTTGTTCGACACGGCTGATCTGGTGCCTGTCGACGGTGATGACGAGATTGCGATCGGGTCGATGGCGACGCTTCCCGTTCGCCTGGTTGTGCCGGAGATTCCCGGCGGCGTATTGGCCGTGGCGTGGAATGATGTGCGCGGCACACTGATTACGTCTTGGGTAACGGCGTTGGTCGTGCTGGTGGTGGCTGGCGTGGGGCTGCGTAATCTCGTGCTGCTTACCGAGCGACGCATGCGGTTCGCCTATGCGGTGACGCATGAGCTGCGTACGCCGTTGACGACGTTTCGTTTGTACGCCGACATGCTGTCGGCCGGTCTCGTTCCGGATGATAAAAAGCCGGAATACTTCGAGACGCTGCATCAAGAATCCGAGCGGTTGTCCTCGCTGGTCGAAGACGTGCTGGAATACGCTCGACTGGAAAACCACAACGTGGAGCTAAGCGCCTCCAGCACGAAAGCCACGACGCTGCTGGCCGACATCACCGCGTCACTCGAAACGCGATGCCGGGATCACGGCATCGCGGCGCGAAGCGAGAGTGGGATCGCTAACGGGCTCGTAGTGGAAACCGATGTGGATCTGGTGCAGCGCATCGCCGGTGTGTTGGTGAACAATGCCTGCCGTCACGCGCGCGGGTCAAACGACGCTTGTGTCTTTGTTCACCTGGATGGTGATGAGCGGGAGTTACGCTTGGACGTCACCGATACCGGGCCGGGCGTGGCCCGTTCCGATCAGCATACCATTTTCAAACCGTTCCGCCGGGGTACCAAAGCGGAACACACTGCGCAAGGTGGTATTGGTTTGGGGCTCGCGCTCGCGCGAGATTGGGCGTCCCTTCTGGGTGGTCGTCTCGAACTTGTCGATCGACGCCACATCACCCACGGCGGTGCCCACTTTCGTTTGACCATTCCCACGAAGCTCACCCAATAACGTGACGTTCCTAGTGTTGCTGCTGGCGGTATCGGCTCGGCGACAAACGCGGCGTATTTGACGATCATCCACACGGGCGCGTACCATATGCCGCTTGCTTGAACGACGGTCATTACAGCTAAGGCGTTTTGTTTTTGTGGATACGACCGTGGTGGCGGTCAGCCGGGACACGTGTGGGTAAGTCATGCCGAACGATCTGAGTCATTACGTACACGCACTGTCCGAGAAGCGGGTGCTCCTGGTCGGCGATCTGATTCTCGATTGCTACGTGTTTGGAGACGCCGAACGAATCAGTCCGGAAGCCCCCGTGCCGGTCTTGCGCGTTGTGGAGACCCGGGATGCCGTCGGAGGCAGTGGCAATGTGGCCGCGTGTCTTCGGGCGCTGGGGTGCGAGGTGTCTTGTTGCGGCGTCGCCGGCGCGGATGCTCACGGTGAGACGTTACGCCCACTGCTCGAAGACCTCGGTGTGGATATTTCCGGTGTGGCCGTCGATGCGAGTCGGCCGACCACCACCAAGACGCGCATGGTCGGGCTGGCTCAACACCGACACCGACAGCAGTTGCTCCGCGTGGATGAAGAAGAGGCCGGTCCGCTTTCGGAAGCGACTGCCACAGCGCTACTCGATAAGGTGCTTGGAACAATCGATTCCTGCGACGTCGTGTGTCTGGAGGATTACGACAAGGGCGTCGTGTCGGAGCCGATTGCACACACCATCATGGCGGCCGCGCAGCACGCCGGCAAACCGGTGTTGGTGGATCCTGCGCGGCTGGATGACTACGCGAGGTATCGCGGGGCCGATATCATCACGCCGAACCGAGATGAGCTTTCGATGGCCGTCGGTCGCCGACTCGCCTCGATTGAGGAGGTCGCCGCGGGGGCCTCGTCTTTGCTGGCGAGCTGCGGTTTTCAGGCGGTCGTGGCCACGGTCGATCGCGACGGTTCCGTCGTGGTAAAAAAGGGGGAGAAGCCCCACCATCTGCCGACGGTGCCACGGAGCGTCTACGACAACACCGGGGCGGGGGATGCGGTGCTGGCGATGCTGGCGGCCGCCATCGCCTGCGGGGCGGATGTGGTGGAGGCGGCCAAGCTAGCGAATGTCGCCGGCGGGTTGGAGGTGGAGAAATTCGGTTGCGTGCCGATCTCGGCCAATGAGATTCTTGCGGAGCTTCGTCTGGAAGACCGCGATCGAAACGGAAAACTGCGCAGCGTGGATGAACTCGTCGCGGAGTTGCAGCTACGACGCGACCGTGGCGAAACGTGTGTGTTTACCAACGGCTGCTTCGATATTCTCCACGCCGGGCACGTGGACTATCTCAAAAAGGCCAGGAAGCAAGGCTCCCTGTTGGTGGTGGGGCTGAATAGCGACGCCTCCGTGCGCGGCCTGGGTAAGGGTGATGATCGACCGGTCAATGAGTTCGCGGATCGGGCGAGCGTGCTCTCGGCGATGTCGTGCGTGGATTACGTTGTCGGGTTTGAGGAGCCCACGCCGGAAGCGTTGATCCGCAAGCTGCGGCCCGACGTGTTGGTGAAGGGTGAGGACTGGGCCGGTAAGGGCGTGGTCGGGGCGGCTTTTGTAGAGAAAAACGGAGGCCGCGTCGTGCTGGTGCCGCTGCTGAAAGGGCGTAGCACGTCCGGCCTCATCGACCGTATTCGTGGCGAGAAGTAACGGGGAGCAAGGTCGTGCCAGACTCCATGAAAGATCAGATCGCCGAGCATGTACGGGTGGTGGAGGCGGCCACACGCCAGATAGACCTGCTCGCGCAGATTGCCGACCGGGTGATCGCGTGCTTCGAGTCCGGCGGTAAGCTCTACGTGTGGGGTAACGGAGGCAGCGCCGCCGACGCGCAGCACATCGCGGCCGAACTGGTGGGTCGGTTTAAGGTGGATCGAAAGGCGCTGCCCGCGATCGCCCTGACCACGGACACCTCCGTGTTGACGGCTGTCGTGAATGACGTTGGCGGTGAGGCCTGTTTTTCTCGTCAGGTGCAGGCGTTAGTGACAGCGCGTGACATCGTATGGGCGCTGAGCGTGTCGGGTACGTCGCCCAATGTGATCGCCGCGCTGGAGGCGGCCAAGGCCTGCGGTGCTGTGATTGTAGGGTTTTCCGGGCGAAGCGGCGGCACACTGAAACGCTTCTGCGACTACTGTTTCCTCGCGGATCACACGGCCAGCGATCGCGTGCAAGAGATGCACCAACTGGCGTACCATCTGATCTGCGACCGAATCGAACGGCACTACGCGAGTGATTCAGCGAGTGGGTAGGGCGGTCGGGTTGGGTGCCCCACTTCCGAAGAGGAGGGGACTCGACGAGTGGGCATGCTATTGCATGCCGTAGGCAAGTAGTGGTTAAAGCCATGGGCCACCCGGCACCCAGCCGAGAGGGTTTATGAACGTACTCATCACCGGAAGCAGTGGGCAGATCGGTACGAACACGGCGCTACGGCTGATCGATCGCGGCGATACCGTGCTCGGCATCGACAAGAGGCCAAACGCCTGGACGGACCGCATCCGCGCCCTCACGCTCGATCTCACCCGGGCGTCTGATGCTGACATGCCGGACGGTGCGCCGTTCGACGCCGTCTTGCATCTTGCGGCCAACGCCAAGGTTTTCGAGTTGGTCGAGCACCCCGAGCGGGCGATGGACAATATCTCGATGCTGTTTACCACGCTCGACTACTGCCGCCGGAATAAGCTCCCGATCATTTTCGGTAGCTCGCGAGAGGTCTATGGCGACATCCACCAGCACATCACGCATGAGGCGTCGGCCGACTTCGTCGTCGCGGAAAGCCCCTATAGCGCGAGCAAAATCGCCGGTGAGGCGCTCATTTATTCGTATGCTCAGTGTTATGATCTGCCGTTTCTGGTGTTTCGGTTTAGCAATGTGTATGGGCGGTTTGACAACGACGCGGCCCGCATGGAACGCGTGATCCCGTTGTTTATCGACCGGATTCATCGCGATCAACCGATCACCGTGTTCGGCAAAGAGAAGGTGCTTGATTTTACCTACGTGGATGATTGCGTCGGCGGGATTGTGGCCGGGCTGGACGCGCTGACGTCTGGCCGTGTGACGAACGAGACGATCAACCTGGCCTGCGGCACGGGTGCCACGCTGGTGAATGTGGTCGAGATCGTCTCGGCCGAGTTGGGAAAAACGCCGGACGTGACGTACGAACCCACGCGACCGGGAGAGGTCACGCGCTACGTGGCCGACATCGGCAAGGCGCGAAAGCTGTTAGGCTACGAGCCGAAAACTCTGCTGCCGGGAGGCCTCGCCAAGACGATTGCCTGGTGGCGCGAGAGCGGGAGTTTGTAGAGCGACCGGTGGTTTTCGTACGGCATGTGTCGGGAGCAGCGGTTTTTCATCTTCGCCTACTGGGCAGTTCGTAAAGGAGGCGTAGCGTAAGGATTCGGCCAATGCAAATGGATGACAAAGATCGTGTTCAACCTGTTCCTCTGTTGAGTAGCCCTTCAGGTTACTATGGCGAAGCAATTCTCCAGTTTGTTCGTAGTCCGCTATCAGCAGCACTGAGCATGCACGATGAGACGGATGAAGAGAATGGGCCTCGCTCACACTTCGATGGTCTAAGACTAGTTGAGGACCACCATCAGTGGAATCTAGAAGCCCATTTGCCGTATCCGTATGGTGACTGGGATTGTTGGCTCCCATTTGCGTCAGTTAGGTGTCCCGACGCTTCCCACAGCCCGATATCATTTGTTCCCTCCAACGAACTTGAACCGCTTTCAGATGAGTTGAAACAAGCTCGGAAAAGGTACCAGGAACTGGTGGATCGGGACCGTAGGTTTACACAAAGTATTGCGTTTCAACTAAAACCGGGTCTGGTCGCTTCGTACCCAGACCTTGCACCCTCGGACACGGCACCCCGGCAGTTGCACGGTCCAGGGCGCTTTGATTTTGGCTCCTGGCTTTCCGAAAACCGACAAATGCTTATTCGTCTTCAGCGATCACAAGTCCCTGATTTGTACGCGAGTCTCGCCAAATGTGTTGCGGAATCCGCACGAAAACAGTCGATCGGTGATCCGCTGGCGATTCGAGCCCTCGTCCAGGGATATTCCGAGGCCATTGAGTTCGTAGCAAGACTCCTCAAGTTGCATTGGTATGTTGGGCACTCGGATTGGACGGATACTATTGCGGACCTGGATGGCGCATTCCCCCGAACCAGAGCGCCATCGGAGGCATGGATTGGTGCCGCTGTTTATGGATCGAGTTTATCAGGCGACAAGAGAATGCTCATGGCGCTCAGTCGTTCGTGGATGCTTCCGATTGTCTACGAACGGCTCTGTGCTCTAAGAGATGAGCATGATTCATGCCTAGTCTTTAGCCCGGTGTGGCCGCCGGAGGAACACAGTTCCTGGGAAAGCCTTGTCGCACTTGATGAATGGTGGACTGGAAGAAAAACGCTACGAGCCTACACTCCCATTCCCGTCCCACGAGACATGCTTCTGGCAATAATTCCAAAGGGCACTGCAACTGGTCAAGATATTGAGGGAAGTGTGGGACAAACGCTCTGGGATGTGGCGTTGGATATGTTTCACAATCAATGCGATGCTTTGTCGGAAGCCGAAGAAAGTTGGGACTACGAACAATCACTCATCAGACTAAATTGGGATCGCACGGATCAGTTTTCCCATCGTATATTGACCCAACGTCATGACTGGGCGTTTCCAATGGTCGGTCAGAATCTGACTTTGGAGGATCTGCTCGAACGCGATCGCTTGGGCTGGGCGATGCGTGATTGGGAAGTAGAAACTGAGGGGCCTTCGGCTTGGCGAAGGTGTGTTCTCAACGCGATCTTTGAAGATGCGTACGGCCCGCAGCTGATTGCCGAGCAGGTCGAGCGGCTAGCCGTTCGCGAACTGTACGATGTGTTTGGGGCAAACGGACTACGGACAGAGGTTCGAAGCTTGAGTGATCAATGCGAGCTTCTGTTGCGAACATTTGTGGGCAAGGCTCTATGTCATTGGTTTGGCAACACTTGGTATGTTGACTGCGTCCCAGAAAAAGTTCGGAAGAGTACCGAAGACATGGCAAAGTGCAAGTCAAAAAAGATTGAGTCGGTCAGCGATTTCACGCAGCACCTAATGTTGCTGGATTGCGATCGCATCTTGAAGCATGATCGGACGTGGGCAGAATTCCAGCGAATACTATCACAGTCAGGTTTCGAGCGCCCATCCAAGACATCCTTCAAAGTTATCCAAGACTGGAGCCGGAAAATCCGCAATCCGTCGGCACATCCGGAAAGTGGCAATCAGCTTACACAGAGACATGTCGAGGAGCTGAAGACGATCCGGCAGCAGGTTGTAAAGTGGATGTTCCTATTGGACTACGAAATCCAGCAGGCAAAAACAGCCGCGGACGATACTTCAGAGTGCTCAGGTGAGCAGGATGGCGACCTGCCTCTGTTTTGACGCTTCGAAGTGTTTCTTTGTCCCGAGCGGCCGTGGTTGATTTTCAAGCGGTCAGGCTCTGCGTTCAATACCCCGCTGCTTGGCCGTCCTTGCGGGATTCGGATGCGCCGATGTAGATGTCGCGTGTGGCGTCGTAGCGGATGGCCTGGTAGCCGCCGAAGCCGCCGGACTCAAACCGGACGCGGTGGCCGCGCTGGGTCAGCCCGCGGCGCGCTTCCAGACTCACGCCCGATTCGAGCGCGAGCCAGCCGCCGTCGGTCATTATCGTGCCGGTCGGTTCTGACGAGCCGTGATGGTGAAACCGGGCCGCGTCACCCGCTTCCTGCACGTTCATGCCGAAGTCGATCAGGTTGCAGAGCACCTGCACGTGCCCCTGCGGCTGCATGTCACCGCCCATCACGCCGAAGCTGAGCCAGGGTTTGCCGTTCCTTGTGACGAAGCCCGGGATGATCGTATGAAACGGGCGTTTGTGCGGGGCGTAGGCGTTGGCGTGGTTTTTATCGAGCGAAAAGAGCTGCCCGCGATCTTGAAACACAAACCCCAGCCCGTCCGGCACGAGCCCCGAGCCGAAGCCGCGATAGTTGCTCTGAATCAGCGAGACCATGTTGCGGTCATTGTCGGCCACCGTCAGGTACACGGTGTCACCATGTGACAGTTTCGGATCGCCCGCGTTGATCTTGCGCCGCGCACGCCGTGGCCGGATGAGTGCGCGGCGCTTGGCCGCGTATGCCTTGGAGATCAGCGCTGCCACAGGTACGTCGGCGAAGTCCATATCCGCGTAGAACCGCGCGCGATCCTCATAGACGATTTTTTTCGCCTCGACCAGCGTGTGGAGGTAGTCGGCCGAGTTGTGCCCCATCGCGTGGAGGTCAAACCCCTCTATAATGTTCAGCATCTGCAGCGCCGCGATGCCCTGTCCGTTCGGCGGCAGCTCCCACACTTCGTACCCGCGGTAGTTGGTCGATACCGGCTCGACCCAGGTGGAGGTGTGCTCGGCGAAGTCCTTCATGCGGAGGTAACACCCGACGCGCTCGCAGAACGACACCATGCGCTCGGTGAGTGCGCCGCGATAGAAGGCGTCGCGTCCGCCGCGTGCGATCGTCTCCAGCGTGCTGGCCAGCGCCGGGTTTTGGAAGATGTCGCCCTTGGCGGGCGTTTGGCCGCCGGGCCGATAGACCGGAGCGAAGCCGGGTTGGTCCTTGAGCACGCGGCTGCCACGCCCCCAGTAGTACGCGATCAGTTCGCTAAGTGGGAACCCCTCTCGCGCGTAGCGGATGGCCGGCGCGAGCAGGTCGGACATGGGCAGCTTGCCGAACCGGTCATGCAGTTCAAACCAGCCGTCAACCGCTCCCGGTACCGTGACCGGCAACGGGCCAAACGGCGGGATCATATCGCCGGGGCACTGGGATCGCAGCTCATCCATCGACAAGCCGTACGGACTACGGCCGCTGGCGTTTAGCCCGTATAGTTTTTGCGATTTGTGATCCCAGACGATCGCGAAGAGGTCACCGCCGATGCCGCTGCCGGTCGGTTCCATCAGCCCGAGTGCGGCGTTGGCGGCGATGGCCGCGTCCACGGCCGTGCCGCCGCGTTTCAAGATGTCGATGGCGATCTGCGTGACGAGCGGCTGGCTCGTGGCGGCCATGCCGTGTCGGGCGATGACCTCGGACCGCATCGCGAATGATCGTCCGGTGATGCGGTCGCCGCCGCCGGCCAGCGTCGGCGGTGGTACGCAGAGCACGAACGTCAAAGAGATCGTCAGGCCACAGGTTCGCATCAGCGTGTCCTCGCTAAATCCTCGTGATCAGGCTGGGTCGGGCTTTGAGTTTCGCTTCCAGATGGTGGGCATATGTTTGAGCTGCTTTCTGGACGGCCGTCTCTTCGTCTTCTACGGTCTCCGGATCGATCAGCATACCGATTAACTCAAACCGATAACGAAAGTGAGACTCGTGAACGACGAAGCCGTGGAGAACCGGTGCCTTGCATCGAAGGGCGATACGCATGGGGGTGGTGAGGATCGGGCGTTTCTCGCCAAACATGTCCGCGTACTCCGCCTTTTGGTTTTCCCCGCGTAGCCGGTTGACGTCGAGTGCGCTGCCCATGATGCACCCGTCGCGGTAGCAGCGGAAAATGTCGCGGGCGAAGCCGTCGGCGAAGAGCATCCGCACGCGTCCGCTCGCTCCTTCTCGGCGATCCAGGCGATCCTGCACAAACCGGCGGAGTCCGCTTTCGTTTCGATCACGCACGCCCGAGACCTTGTAGCCCTTCATCCCCAGCAGCACGCCTACGATGTGTTGACTGCCGAGGTGGCTCAGGGCGAAGAAAACCCCGTGCTTCCGCTCCACACACTCCCGCAGGAGTGGTTCGTTGGTCATGGTCAGCAGGTCGGCCGCCTGTTCACGGGGAAGCCGATCAAGGATGAGATAAAACAGCTTATCGCAGCGTGTTTCTTTGAAGAACTGGTGAGTCCATTTTCGCCGCTCGTCCCGAGTCGGCTTGCGTTCGAGGATTTTGGTCAGCGCTCTGACGAAGCGGCGTCTTCGTTTGAAGTTGATGAGGTATTCGGCCGTGCCGAACATGCAGCCGAAGTGATAGAGACCGCGAAGCGACAGGACCGCCAGCATAGCCGACACCACCGCGTGGGTAGTCGAAAACGACAGCCACTCCCACGTGGATAGCCCGGAGGGCTTGGCGGCGGTACGTGTCTCCGACACCGGTTGATCTGTGGTGGCCGTTTGTGTCATGCTTTCAGGGAGATCCTCGTGCCCCGCCCGCCGAGCGTTCGGCGCGATTCCTTCGCCTATTGTGGTCGGGCGGTCTCGGGCGTGCAAATCTTACGTTCGCGGATAAACTCGTGGTATGTTCTCGGTACACCCCTACGAGATTATCTCCGTGGTCAACGGGACCATTCGCCTGGATGGCGGCGCGATGTTCGGCGTCGTGCCCAAGGTGCTGTGGGAGCCGTTGGTGGACGTGGACGAGCAGAATCGGATTTTGCTGGCCACTCGAACACTGATCGCGGTCAATCGCGCCGCGGGACGGGTGATTTTGGTGGATACGGGCTGCGGTGCGAAGTGGTCCGCCGAAAAAGCAGCGCGGTTTGGGATCACCACACACGCTTCGGCCATTCCTGATGCGCTGGCCAGTCTTGGTTGCCGTCACGAAGATGTCACAGATGTCGTGATTACCCATTTACACTTTGATCATGCGGGTGGGATGACCGACTGGCGGGACGAGCCGGGCGGCGAGACAGTTCCGAGGTATCCCGGTGCCGTTCATTGGGTTCACAGGAAGCACTGGGAGCACGCACAGCGACCTGCATCGAAGGACCGGGCTTCCTTTCTGCGGGAAGACTTTGAAACGCTTGAGGCGGCTCGTCTGCTTCGTTTCGTGGATTCGGAGGCGTCGGTCTGGCTTGATGGTTCATTTCCGGGGTTGAGTTGGTATGTGTCCAGCGGGCACACGCCCTATCAGATCCACCCTGTGTTTGGGACGGGCGATCATCGCCTGCTTTTTGTGGGAGATATCACACCCACGGCCCACCATGTGCGGCCGACCTGGGTTATGGCGTACGATGTGGAGCCATTGGTGACGATCGCCGAGAAAGAGGCCATTTATGATCGTTGCCTGTCCGGCGGGGTAGCCCTGGCGTTTCCGCATGATCCAGCTATCGGCGGTGCCCGTTTGAGGGGCGCGGTACCGCGTGTCGAACTGGCCGAGGCCCTTCCGCTGGACGGTTGAGATCCTCCGGTTGGTCGTTGCTTCGGATGTGTGGTTGAAGGTACCGGTTGGGTAAAAAAACGCAGGGCCGATTTTTCAACCGGCCCTGCGTTCCAATTTACTACATCTACCCGACGCCCCCCAAGAGAGCTTGGAGAACACCGAGCCATTCCAACTAGCAGCGCGATCTAGTTGCCCGCATTGGCTGCAGTGTCAGCGCTGCTGTCCGGGAACAGATCGAAAACGGCACTGTTGTCCGTCAGGTACTCGAGCGCCAAAGCCGTTGGCGCGGTCCGAAGGATCGAACCAAACAAACCGCCGAAGTTCAGGCAGCCGCCGAACTGGAACAAGCAGCCCGAAGCAAGAATCGCCATCGCCGCTGTCTTCACTGTACGCTTACGCATCTCATGATCTCCTTTGGGAATCCAGTTGCCCTCTCACCATCGCGACCGACGTCGCCATGACGCGATCAGATAAGATGCAACCATTCGTACGCCGGGTTACACCCCGGTTCCTCACCAAACAAACAGGAGCGGGTACGCCCCGCTTCCCACGCAGAAAAACCAATCTATCAAAAAACCAATGATCTTCCGGACAACCAAGGAGACGACCACGCGTCCCTCGAACGACACCGCGCCAACTCAACATTTCGTTCCGCGCCGTTGAGCCGAATGTCGTTCGCAGCCATCCTCACCAGCTGAACCATCGTGCAGCACGGCGTGGCCAACCGTCCCACACGCACGTAGCCCAGTATCGGGCACTGTTACCCGGTGGCATGAGTCCTTTTGACCGCCACCATCTCAGGCCGACGACTCAGCCAAACTCTTGATCCCGCTCACGCCGATCAAGCAGGCGGCGGATTCTCCACATCGCTCCGATCTTGTCAAGGGCTCATCCGGTTCAATTACAAAAGATTTTTGTCCTTTTCATTTTGTCACAACGTGGTATACTGCACCGGTGGGATTCAGCGTGGCACCGGCTGTAATCCCGATGAGGGCCATTCGGCCAACGTGCCGTTCGTCTTCGGTGCATCATTCGTAACATCATTGGGCTACATAGGTTGCGTTGATCTAGTATTGCTGTAAGAGGCAAACGTCCGTTCCGGGTGTGCTGTCATGGTGGCAGAACGAGCTGCCACCGAACATGGGGTTCCTGCGTGTCTAATCAAGTTTCGGGTGTTTTTGAATCAAATGGCCGGTCGGGGGGGGTTCTGCGCGATCCTTCCCATAATTTCCGTGTGAGGCCCACTGACCCTCACGTCCCTGACGCGATTTGTCGTCGGTTTGACCTGCGTGGCGGAGAGGAACTCGTCGGCGAAGCCAAAGCCAATGGGAAGAGCCACAAGCGGCGCGGTCCGGAGCTGGAGTCGATTGAGACGATCAATACGCTTCCGGCTGACGATTACCCCGCTCGTGTTCCGTTTGAGGATCTGCCGGTGATTGATCCGAATCGCCCGATCCGATTGGAAACCAAGGACGGTCCTCCGGCGATGCGCATCGTGGACCTTCTCACGCCCATCGGTTTTGGTCAGCGTGGTATGATTGTCGCCGCGCCCCGTACGGGAAAGACGATTCTCCTTCAGCAGTTTGCGGCCGGTGTAGCCGCCAACCATCCCGAGGCCAAGCTCATCGTGCTCCTGATCGATGAACGCCCCGAAGAGGTGACGCATATGCGGAAGTGCGTCGACGGGCAGGTTGTCTCCAGCAGTAATGATAGTGACATTGCCAGTCACGTCCGCATTGCGCGTCTGATCATCGAGCGGGCCAAGCGGCTCGTGGAAACGGGACAGGATGTGTTTCTTCTGTTGGACTCCCTCACGCGTGTGGGTCGGGCGTTTAATGCGGCCATCCGCAGCAGTGGCCGGGTGATGTCCGGCGGAATTGACATTCGAGCACTTAACGAGCCGAAGTCGATTTTCGGGGCGGCGAGAAACATAGAGGGTGGCGGCTCGCTGACCATCATCGCGAGCGCCCTCATCGAAACGGGTAGTCGCATGGACGACGTGATCTTCAACGAGTTCAAGGGCACCGGGAATATGGAGATCATGCTCACGCGCGAACTCGCCAACCAGCGGATCTTCCCGGCGATTGATCTGGAGGGTTCCGGCACTCGGAAAGAGGAGCTGTTGCTATCTCCCGAGGCGTTGGAGGTTTCGTATTCGCTGAGGCGGAGCCTTGGCGGAAAGGGACCACGCCATTCGATCGAAATGGTCCTCGACATGATAAATCGCTACCCGACGAACGCGGAGTTGATCCAGACGGTCGCGCGCCAGGGTGTGAGGTAGCGGTCGATAGTGAGTCTGATGCCGACATAGCAGGCATTGGCGGGTGCAAGGCACACGGGGCGGCACCAACGATCGGGCTGGAGTTTCTCCCGGCCTTACCGCTGGCTGCTGTCGCCGATTCCGCCATACGCCCGGTTTATCGGGGCTATGGGATGGGTTGCGTGGGGGGTGGAATTACGGTAGAGTCCTCGCGTCGAGATTCACAGATGTGGTGTTCTTGCGTAACAGCTTGTTTGGTAGATGGTTAGGGTCACGGCGGATGAGCGGGACGGTGGGAGTCCCGGCGCTGCGGGCCATGAGACCTGGGAAGATTTGAAACGATGACGATGACGGTCGAAGCAAGGCAGGGCGTGATTGGCGATTACCGCACGCATGACGGCGACACGGGTTCGCCTGAGGTTCAGATCGCGCTACTCTCCGGGCGTATTCAGTACCTGACCGAGCATCTCCGGGCCAACAAGAAGGACCACGCGGCGCGACGCGGGCTTTTGAAGATGGTGGGTCGGCGCGCGGCGCTACTGAAGTATTTGACCCGGAAGGATCCCGCTCGTTACAAGACGGTCATTGGTCGTCTCGGCATACGTAAGTAACCGCCTCGCGTGCGTTTCTTGAGGTGCGCACCCTCCTTTTGGTGTATACCATTTCTGCGGACTCGGGTCGGCGCGCCGGAAGTTACGATTGGTGCTACCGGAGGTTCGTGGTTTGTCTTTGTTTGGCCCCGCGCGGCCCACCCGGTCGATCTAGTGAGCAGGATTTTCCCGATAACAAAGATGTGGGCTGATGAAGAGATACGCCGGTAAAGAAATAGAACTGAAATAGAACTGGGCGTCGGGTTCGGCAATGGGGCCGGGCAGCGCCGAATGTTGTGATTGATGTGTCGGATGAGAAGACAGGTTGGCAGGTTAGGTATGAGGTTGGACTAAGATGGAACAGCACGTAGTAGAACGGACAATTGCAGGCCGGACCCTGAAAATAGAGACAGGGCGAATTGGAAAATTGGCAGCCGGAACGGTAATCGTCACTTATGGTGACACGGTGGTTCTTGGCTCAGCGGTGACCGGTCCGGGGCGACCGGGGATGGATTTCTTCCCGCTGACGGCGGACTATCGTGAGAAGACGTACGCGGCCGGTAAGTTTCCGGGCGGTTTTTTCAAACGCGAGGCGCGACCCACCCAGAAGGAAATCCTCACGATGCGGATGATCGACCGGCCGATCCGTCCGCTGTTTCCCGATCGTTTTTATGACGAAGTGCTCTTGCAAACGATGGTGCTGGCGACGGATCAGGAGAACGACGGTGACATCCTCGCGATGATTTCCGCCTCCGCGGCACTGTCCATTTCCTCTCTGCCGTTTGATGGTCCGATTGGTGCGTGCCGCATCGGGTACGTGGACGGCGAGTATGTAGTGAACCCGACGTTCGCACAGATGGAATGTAGCACGCTGGAGCTTGTGGCCGCCGGTCACAAGGACGGGCTCAACATGATTGAGGTGGGGGCCAAGGAGCTTCCGGAGGACGTTGTCGCCGGTGCGATCGAGTTGGCGACCAAGACTGTCAAGGACGTGGTGGCTTTTATCCAAGAGCTGGCCGACAAGGTGGGCACGGAGAAGATCATTCCGACACCGACCGATACGTCCGGTCTCAAATCCGACATGAGCCGCAAGTTTGGCAAGCGACTCCGCGAGGCGCGCGGCATCGTCGGTAAGCAGGACCGCAACGCGGCACTCAAAGAGATTAAGGCTGACATCAAGGAAACGTACTGCCCCGAGGATGCCGACACGGAACCGGAGTATGGTTGGGGCATCGTCGGCGACGTGCTGGATTCCCTTCAGCAAGAGATCGTCTCTGAGATGGTTGTTAAGGAGAACATCCGGTCGGATGGACGCCAGCCGCTCGATCTCCGCCCGTTGGAGGGTGAGGTGGGTATTCTGCCGCGTGTGCATGGTTCGGCGTTGTTCCAGCGCGGCGAGACGCAGGCACTTTGCATCACGACGTTGGGTACCGGTCGAGACGAGCAAATTGTCGATGGGTTGTCCGAAGAATACAGCAAAAAGTTCATGCTGCATTATAACTTCCCGCCGATGTGCGTCGGTGAGGTGCGTCGTCTCGGTGCGACAAGCCGGCGTGAGATCGGACACGGCAATCTTGCGGAAAAGGCGTTGGAGTGGGTGTTGCCCTCGCCGGACGCGTTTCCGTACACCATTCGCCTCGTGTCGGAGATCATGGAATCGAACGGATCGAGCTCGATGGCGTCGGTGTGTGCCGGGTGTTTGGCGTTGATGGATGCCGGCGTGCCGATTCGTCAGCCGGTCGCGGGTATCTCGATCGGCATGTTTGAGTTTGGTGGCGAACAAAAGCTCGTTGTGGATATTCTCGGTGAAGAAGATCATTTCGGTATGATGGACTTCAAGGTCGCCGGCACCCAACGGGGCATCACGGCGATCCAACTTGATCTCAAGGGACGCATGATCTCGCAAGAGATGATCATCGAGACCTTGGCGGTGGCGAAAGAAACCCGCATGAAGATCCTCAAGGTGATGCTCACGGCATTACCCGCGCCGCGCAAAGAAACGAGCGAGTACGCACCGCGCATTCTGACGATCAAGATCAATCCGGAGAAAATCGGAAAGGTCATCGGCCCGGGCGGGAAGCACATCAAGATGCTCGAAGCCGAGACCGGTGCCAGGGTCGAGATTGATGAAGACGGCACCATTCGTGTCGCTTCTACGAACATGCGAGCTGCTGAAAACGCCATTGCGATGATCGAAGCGGTAACGGCTGAGGTCAAAGTTGGAAAGACCTACAACGGTAAAGTTAGTAGTATCAAGGACTTCGGCGCGTTCATCGAGTTGACGCCGGGGCAGGACGGCCTTTGTCACATCAGCGAGTTGGATACGGATTACGTCAAATCTGCGGCCGACGTCGTGAAGATTGGTGAGGAGGTCCGTGTGAAAGTGATTGCGGTGGATGACCAGGGTCGGATCAAGTTGTCCCGCAAGGCCGTCATGATGGAAGAACAGGAAGAACCGGTCAGCCAATAGGCGGCGGACCTTTTGCAGGTCAAATGACATCGTCGGCGTGTGGGCGTGTTGACGCCGACGAAGACGAGTCAAGGCAGTGGCGACGGGATCGGTTCGGTGACGAGCCGGTCCCGTTTGCATGTTGCCCACTTGGTATGGTTGAGCCTGGCGCATGACCGAAGAGCGAGACACACACGATGCGAAGGCGCAGACGGTGGCTCAGCTTGCCGAGTTGGCCGGCGGCCTGGCGCATGAGCTGCGTAACCCGCTATCGACTCTGATGGTAAACCTGAAGCTTCTCGCGGAAGATCTCTCGGAGGAGGGTGTGGGTTTCGAGGACGTTCGGCGCCGTGCGCTATTGAAGGTGGATGTGCTTCGACATGAAGCGGAGCGTTTGCAGGCGCTGTTTGATGATTTTCTGAACCTGACCGGTCCACGGGAGCTCGACCGCATTCCGATTGACTTGAACGCGGTCTTGGACCGTTTGATCGAGTTCTTCGAGCCGATGGCGACAAGCCAGGGTGTGCGGATGTGCAAGACGTTTGCTACGTCGTCGTTGATTTGTCCTGTGGACGAAAAGCTGCTGAGCCAGGCGCTACTCAACTTGGTGGTCAACGCCAAGGACGCCATGCCTCAAGGAGGTACGTTGACTTGCGCGTCCTCACGGGAGGGTGACTGGGCCGTGGTGTCGGTGGCTGATACCGGCGTCGGTATCGCTCCGGAGGATCGAGACAGGATTTTCAAGCCGTTTTTCTCCGGCAAGGCGTCGGGGACCGGCTTGGGGTTGTCGTTGACGAAGCGAATCATCGAGGAGCACGGCGGTACCCTGAGCGTATCAAGCGAGGTCGGCACGGGTACGACCTTCGTCGTACGTCTGCCGCTCGGTCCCGAGGGTGTTTGACGCGGGGGAAGGGCATACGGAGATCGTAGCGTCGGTCGGTTTCGGAATGGAGGCGATTTGTGGCGGTTGCCCCTTCGACCCCTTTTTGGTTTAGAATACTTCGCGTATGAGAAACACCGCGTTCGTATTGATTGTGGAGGATGAGGTGGCTCACGGCGAGGCGATCGCCGAGGCGCTGCGCCGGTCGGACTACGCCTGCAATGTGGTCGACGGTGCGGAGGCGGCCGACGCTTCCATCCGACAACGGGCTCCCGACGTGGTTGTGACGGACTACCGTCTCGGAGGCAAGCTCAACGGTATGGACGTGCTCCACATGGCCAAGCGCGCCCGTCCGGAGACCGAGGTGATCCTCATCACAGCCTACGGCAGTGAAGAACTCGCCCGAGACGCGCTCAGCCAGGAAAGCGAACATCGCGCGTACGACTACCTCATCAAGCCGATCGACATTGACGTGTTACGGGACAAGGTGCAGCGGGCCGCCCAGCAGGCGCTGGCCGCGCGGAGTGTGCGTGAACTTAAGGAGGAGTTGGACGAAGCCTTTGAGTTCTGCGGCATCATCGGCAAGTCCGAGATCATCCTACGCGAGATCAAACGGCTCAAAAAGATCGCTCGAAGCAAGAGCACGGTGTTGATCGTTGGTGAGACGGGAACGGGGAAGGAGCTGTTCGCTCTGGCGATTCATCATAACTCGCCGAGAGCGGGCAAGCCGTTCAAAGTGCTGAACTGTGCGGCGGTGAGCGAGACCCTTCTGGAGAGCGAGCTGTTCGGACATGTGAAGGGCGCGTTCACCGGCGCGGTGGTGGATCGCAAGGGGCTGATTCAATCGGGCGACGGGGGGACGATTTTTCTGGATGAGATCGGTGACATGCCGATGCTGATGCAGGCGAAACTTCTGCGCACGTTGGAGACCGGCGAGGTATTGCCCGTGGGGTCAAATGACACGCAGTACTTCGACGTACGTTTCGTGGCGGCCACGAATCGTGATTTGCAGGAGTTGGTACGCACGGGGCAGTTTCGTGAGGACTTGTTGTACCGATTGCATGCCCAAGGTGCGCTTCGTGTGCCGGCGCTCCGGCAGCGTCGCGAGGACATCCCCGTACTCGTGAAGCATTTCATGCAACAGTCCAACAAAGAGTTGGAGACGAACTTCGAGAGTGTCGCGCCGGACATCATGCGCAAGTTGGTCAACTACAACTGGCCGGGCAACGTGCGGGAGCTGCGAAACGTCGTCTCGCAAATGTGTGTGGAGGATGAGGGGTCGGTGTTGTCGGGCGAGGGGCTTCCCGATACGCTTCGGGCGACGACGGATCTTGTGGCGGCTGGTCCGCCGAACCTGGCCGGTATGACCATGGCCGACGTGGAAAAGCTGCACATCATGAACACGCTTCGCATGTTCGGGGGCAATCGGGAACGAACGGCCAAGGCGCTGGGTATCGGTGCGCGGACGCTCTATCGCAAGCTGAGCGAGTATGGTCTGCGGTAGCGTTCGTACGGAGGTACGCCCTCACGAGTTCCGACATGTTCATCGCGTCAACCAAGACATTGCGTCGGTGCGTGGCCTGGGCGATGGTGGGCGTGGTGGTGGGGTCGGTCATCGCGTGGCGCGTCACGAGCGACACCCTGCCTCACAGAATCCGGATCGCCACGGGGAGACGGGGTGGTGAGTATTATACTGAATCTAGCATAAATATGCCGATAAAGATGGTGTTCAAGCATGGAGGCTTGTCTTATGAGAACACCTTTGACGGTAACGCGAGATGGTGCAGCGAAGGAGTTGGCTGTGGCCTTGCGTCGAGAGAAACAGTCGGTC
>JAJRSP010000179.1 GCA_024278775.1 Planctomycetota bacterium | reverse complement strand
ATGACAGTTTCGGCGGGGTGTACGCGATCTATCAGAACCGCGACACTGAACGCGCCCAATGCGGAAGCGTGAAGGGAGCGGCCGAGCCGCGAGCGTGTTAGGTGTTTTTTCGCCCGAACAAGCCGTTTCGAATCGAAATTTTCGGATCCGCCAATATTGTCGTGCACCCCGATGAACTCACCCCGGCACACAATCCGTGCAAAAAGCGACACGCCTGATAATCCGATAAGAGATTCAATGGACGAAAACCCCAAACAACCCGCGTTGAACCTCTCCGAACGCATGCACCACGGGATCGCCTCCGGTGCGATTCTGGGTGCGACCCTGGGATCGATTGATACGCTCATTATCGCTGCGTGGGGGGACCGTATCCCAATCGTACTGCCCGCTATTGTTATCGGAACCTGTCTAATCGCGGGAGCCTTGCTGGGAGCGACCGTCGGAATCGTGTGGGGTGTTGTCCGTCGAGCGAAAAACGTTCAGAGCGCAAACGACATCGCCCTCGGCATC
This sequence comes from Planctomycetota bacterium, assembly GCA_024278775.1. The sequence continues at coordinate 2,103 of JAJRSP010000179.1, read as the reverse complement.
CGCCGCGCTTGCATCATCGGTTGCATCGTCGGAGCTTGCGTTCTGTTCCTCGAACGGGGGCGATTGGGCTACGAAACCTTCACCGCAAGCTTCACCGGCCTGCCGCCGCTGCTAGCCGGCTTGGCTGTCGCGTGGTGCATCGCCGCGTTTGCCTCAAAATCCCGTTCCGGTGGGAATCTCTGGCCGGCAGTTTGCGTCGCGGTGTTCTGCACCGTCTGGCAACCCGTTTCCCGACTCTACGATGCGCCGCTCTTCAGCGCGATCAGCCTGTTCGCCAACGCTGCGCTCGCCGGGCTTATGCTGACTGTCTATTTCGTGGGCCGACGGTTTGCCGGAAAATCCCGCACGCGCCAACCGCGATTGAACGAATCCCCAGCCGTCATGACCCCGTTCGTTATCGCCGCCGCTGGATGCGCAGCTTCGGTGGCTTTGTTGAGCGCAATGATGCAATCACCAATCGACACAACATCGGCGGCGCGGGACGCGCGAACGGCGACGATTGACCAACCGGACATCATCCTCATCGTCATGGACACCGTGCGTGCCGACCGCATGTCGGTCTACGATCACAGCGCTCCGACAACGCCGAACCTTGACGCCTTCGCCCAAAACGCCGTCGTCTTTCAGAACGCCATCGCCCCATCCTCGTGGACGCTGCCCACGCACGCTTCCATGTTCACAGGCCTGATGCCGTCCGAACACGGAGCCGACAACATCCGCACGCGCGACGGCTCATGGACCATCCGACCGTTAAGCCCGGCGCGGGAAACGCTGGCTGAAACGCTCGCGGACGCCGGGTATCGCACCGGAGCTGTCGTGTCCAACACAGCCTGTCTCTCTCGCGAATTCGGTGTGCATCGCGGGTTCGCATTCTACGACGACGTTACCAATCCCAGCCTCGCAGCCGCCAAACCCGGAGTCATCACGCCAGCCGCGTGGATTTGCCATTGGCTTCAGCTTGACGCCCCCGAGTGGAAGAAAGGCTGGTCACGCTCCGCCGAGGAAATCAACGAGCAAGTAATCGCGTGGCTCGACCGTGAACCGAACAAGCCCTGCTTCCTGTTCATCAACTACCTCGACGCCCACGCGCCTTACCACGAGCGCCCCAAATTCAAGCAAATCCTGGCTGGCTTCGCTGAAACCGAGCGTAACCCGCACGTACAACCCTCAGCCGCCGACGATCTCGATCGATACGATCAGGAGATCGCCTACCTCGACGACCGGATTGGTGCGCTCTTCGAGAACCTCAAGATCCGAAACCGCTTCGACAACGCGATCATCATCGTCACCAGCGATCACGGCGAAGCCTTCGGCGAACACGGCCAATTGGGCCACGGAAAAACGCTCTATCAGGAGGAAATCCACGTCCCGCTCATCGTGCGCGCCCCCGGCATGACCGGGCGTGTCGATCTGACTCCGCCCATTTCGCTGGCGTCGATGCCCGAACTCATACTCAGCCTCGCCGGCGGGATTTCCACCGATGGCCGAGAGTACGCGATCGGTGACTGGACCGTGCTGGCTGAATTACGCCAGACAAGTTTACCTGTATTGTTACACGAACCAGTCCCCGTAGCCCGGGCGTTGTTTGACGGTTCGTTCACCAAGCTGATCACCGATGCTGGCGGCAAAAACAAGCTTTTCGACCTCCAGATCGACCCGCACGAGTTGGCTGACACCTCCGCCGACCGTATCGAACTCGTAAGACACGCCCTCCTTGCCGCATCGGAATGGATGACCCGGCTCGTCCGGCACACCGAATCGGACGACGGCCTGCCCATCAGCTCGGACCTCACCGACCAACTGAAGTCCCTCGGCTACCTCCGCTGAGGCCGGTCTCGGGAATCGTCTGCCGGGGCGGAGACGATGTCTCAACCGGGCAAATCGAGCATGCGGAAATCACGAAGCCCCGAATGCGGCAACGGCGCTTTGCAATCATGATCCGCGTTTCCCCGATTCATTCCGCTAGCCCCAAAACAAGCGTACCATGAAGGCTGTTTTTGTGACGGCGCGGGGCGGCGGGCGGCGGCGCGGATTGGGCCAGCCGTCGTGGATGACGGTTCGTGGCACGTGGATGACGGTTCGTGGCACTCGGCTTCTTCTTCT
>JAJRSP010000178.1 GCA_024278775.1 Planctomycetota bacterium | reverse complement strand
GGCGGCCAAGGCGCTCGTCCAGATCCGCTATGACGACGTCTCGAACGATGCGGATGAAATCGTCGAGGAGTTCCGCGAGAGGTATTACGACACCAAGATCATCTTCGACCCGTTCGCTAAGGGGAAGTTTGCTCAGTTTCTCTTCGCGGCCCACGACCACGCCGGGCAAGCCTTCACCGCGGAATCCGCCCACCCGGCCATCGAGGAGGCGCAGCTCTTTATCGAAGCCATTCACGCTTGCTATAACCGGATTCGCATGGAGGGGTTGTCTGCTTCTGCCGACGGCGCATAATCGAAAATGATCGTATCGAGTATGTGACCTCCGGGAACGACGGCGTATCAGGATCATGGAACTACAACACGTTAACGTGAAGATCTATCTGGACGGCAAGTTGACCGTCGACCCGGCGCGATTCATCGACTTGTTCCATCGTTGGATCCGCGAAGAGATGCTGCCCACCTTGTTGATCGACGTGGCCGACTACCGGCATGTGCCCGACGGCCCCGGCGTGATGCTCATCGGACATGAGGCCGACTACAACATGGACCACACAAACGGGCAATGGGGCCTGCGATATAATCGCAAGGCACCGCTCGAAGGTAGCAACGAAGATAGGTTTCGAGAGGCGTTCGCCGCTGCCGGTGAGGCCTGCCGGCTTATCGAAAACGACTGTTCCGCCGACGGGCTCCGTTTCAGCCGCACCGCGTTTGAGCTATTCGTCAATGACCGGGCGCTGGCCCCCAACACGGCCGACACGCTGGCCGCCGTCCAGCCGGAGATTGAATCGTTTCTTACGAATGTCCTCGGGCAGCGTGGGTTCACCGTGGAACACCTCGACGCCGATCCGCGATGTCGATTCGGCGTATCGGTCCACTTGGCTCAACCGTTTGACCTCGAGGCGCTATCCGCTCGGCCGTAATCACTGCCGCGTTATTCGAACACGAGTTCTCCAACGATGGATTTGATGTCGTCGGTGGGCACCCTCCGCACGCCGCGGTTGGTCACCGCGCAGACGTCGTTGTCGATGAACACGCCCCGCGTGTAGTTCGACCAGTAGATGTTGGATTCGGGGTAGCGCGTGCTGACTCGTCCCACTTCGCTAAGGCCGGCCTCCGGCGTCGCGCTAAACACCACCACGCCCTCAAAACCACCGGGTACGAAAGGCACGCCCGGCGGAAGCGGCTCATCGGGAGGAGGCAGAACGTCCACCACGGGTGGTTCCGTGTCAGGGGGTGGCACATCGGCGACCTCGATGCCCCCGCCGGCCACACTATCGACGGCTATCACTTCACCCGAAAACGTGTCATCCTCGAAGAAGAAAAGAGACTCCTCAAAGATAGAAATCGGCAGCGCGACCAGACCGCGTTCGGCGTAGTAGGTAAACGCCTTGGGGTTGAAGATGGCCTCGGACGAGGCACCCGTACGTTCGCCGAGAATCACATGGCTCGTGCGACGCGGCTGGGCGAAGTTGGAGACGTCAAAAATCGAGAGCTGCACACCCCAAGGCCCAACCTCGCCGGGCGGGGGGATGTACCGCCCCACGGTCAGCAGATGGTTTTCATCCATCGGCACGATAAACGTGGAAAACCCCGGAACCTCAAGCTCACCGATCACTTTGGGATTTGTTGCGTCCGCTAAGTCCAACGTAAACAGCGGATCAATCTGCTCAAACGTGACCAGGTACCCGCGATCACCGATGAATCGTGCCGCCTGAAGTCGTTCGCCCGGCGCGATCCCGTCGACAAAGCCCACACGTTCCAGCGTCGAACCGTTTTCCCGTAACGTATATACCGCGTTGCTCGATTCTCGAATGGGACCGACAAATCCAAACCGCGCACTCAGGGTCGACGCCACACGCAACACGCCGTTGTATTCGCTCATCGAGTACTGATTCAGAATACGACCCGGCACCGAACCGGTGGCGCTCGCCACGACGCCGCGATCGCGGTAGGCAAACTTGTAGATGTCCGTTGTCTCTCGCTCCACGCCGGAAAAATCATACGCGGTATCCGTGAGGTATAGCGCGTCGGTGGAGGAATAGACCAGCCCCGGTTCGGCCGCAATGCCCACCGAGGTAAACGCGGCGTCGTGGCCAATATCCAAACTGATTACCGTCACCACGCCAAACCCGTCCGGGTCGGTCGGGCGATACATATCTTCCCACGTCACCACGCTGCCGGTCGTCTCACCGCCATCCGCATCGATGCGCGTGTACGTGGGGAGCATGGTGGTGGTGTCCGTCACCCTCGTGTCAAAGGCCGGCGTACCCATAGCCGGGAAGATGTCGAAGTAGAACGACTCGAAGTTTGACACGACCAGATGGAGCACGCCGTCGATCAAACGGCTCGAGGACTGAGTGCCGTCAAACGAGGTTTCCGAAAGCACGACCGGCGCGGCCGGGTTAGATACATCCACCACGGTCACCACCGTTTGCGGTCTACGATAGTCAAACTGCGGGGCCACAAAATCGGACGAATCCACGCCGGGCAATGGCCGCCCCACGTCCGCTACGCCGTCGTTCGATGCACCGGGGAACTCGTCAACGATCCCGCCGTCTTCCATATCGGCATCATCACCACTCATTGCCATCGGCATTGCCATCGGCACGCCGGCTTCGTCCCATTCCGCGGTGACCGGTCTGATCGCCACGTCCCCGCCAAAGAAGCCGCCACCTGTCGATGTCAACGAAATCACTTTTCCGTCGTAAAGGTAAAGCTGCTGGCCGTAGCCTTCCAGCTCAGTTTCGCTCGTGACGGTCATCGGAACGCCCGCACCGATATCGACGATACGCAGCAGACTATTGCCGGACCCGTTGTCATCCATGAGAAAGAGGTGCCGGCCATCGGTCTTAACCACGTCGGCCTCATCCACCCCTACTTCTTGGATCGTCGTGCCGGAGAAACCGCCCGAAGTATCTTGCCCCCCGACAGCACCGTCGGACCCGCCCGGCGCACCCTCGGGGAGGGGCGCTCCGGCCGGCGCATCCGCCATCACCCCATCGCTACCCATAAAGTCCATTAGATCACCGGTTCGGTTCGAGGAAGTTCGAGCGGCGATTTCACCGGAAAGGTAGCTGGCCAATTCCGCTTCCGACGAAAACGGGAGTAGCTTGGACGAGCCTGTTTCGGAAGAAGAACCCCCAAGCAGCATGTTGATCACACCGCAGCCGCCGACCACGCACGAAAAAGCCAGCAAAGACACAACCAGAATCGGATGACGCTTCATGAGTACAACTCCTCCCGGACCCCACAGCTATTGGACGGCAACGTACAAAGTAGAAACACCGCCTCTATCTGCGACTACTATCGAACCACCAAATGACCGGTCAACACCGCCGCACCTGATCCTACGCCGGTTAGCCCGCAGTTTCTCCGGAAATCCACGAAACCGCCCGTAATGACCTGTTTTCCAAGGATTTACCCGGTATAAGCCGGTCCTGATATCGACGGCTCGGGGCGAGAAACGGCAGGCCCAGCGCGATGGGGCCGCCGCTCGTGGCGAGGCTTAGGACTTTCGGACTCTCGACGGAACGGCTACTCCGTCAGCCGGGTCAGCGCCTCGCGATACTTCGCGGCCGTGTTCGCCACGATCTCGTCGGGAAGCTCGGGACCGGGTGCCGTCTTGTCCCACGTGCCCGCATCGACCAGGGTCGTGAGGTAGTTTCGGACATACTGCTTGTCGAAACTCTCCTGGTCACGACCGGCCTCATACCGATCCGCCGGCCAAAACCGTGACGAATCCGGCGTGAAGATTTCGTCGATCAGGAGGTGCTCACCGTCGCGCGTGCCAAACTCGAACTTGGTATCAGCCAGGATGATGCCCCGTGCGGCCGCGTGCGACGATGCTCTGGAATATAGCTCCAGGCTCTTATCGCGTAACAGCGTCATACATTCCGTGCCGACCAGATCGCAGGCCGTCTCAAACGAGATGTTCTCATCGTGTCCCTCCTCGGCTTTCGTCGCAGGAGTGAAAATCGGCTCAGGGAGCTTTTCGCACTGCTTCATGCCGGCGGGGAGTGATACGCCACACACCTCGCCGGTGCGTTGGTAGTCCTTCCATCCGGAGCCAGCCAGGTAGCCGCGAACGACGCATTCAATAGGGACGACCTTGGTCTTCAGGCACCGCACCGTGCGACCACGAAGCTGATCCAGGTATGCCTCCAGCCCGGGCGGTGCCGCATCTTGAACCACGTCAATCAAATGGTGTTTCATGACGCCGTCGAAAAAACGGAACCAGAACTGCGAGATTTGGGTGAGCATGGGCCCTTTGCCGGGGATCGGGGTAGGCAGGACCACGTCATAGGCGCTGATCCGGTCAGTGGCCACAAGCAACAATTCATCGCCGAGATCGTAGATGTCGCGAACCTTGCCGCGACGCACCGGTACCTCTGGAATCTTCGTTTCCACCACAACTGGCGTCGTTTCCACCGTCATCAGCTTCCTTTCCATGTGCCCGTGTCGCTGCCCGCACCAACAGCGGCGATGGTACGCCCCGGTCGCAAGATTGGCAACGAAGGTCGCTCGCTGCTGAAAGGAGAAGCTATGAAGTGAGCCAACCGGCCTCCTGTTAGGATGCCCAGATCGTTTTTGGGTTTCCAGACAACCAACAGCAGGAGATTGGCTCATGGACTATTGTGGCATCGATTTGGCGGGTGTGTCCAGCTACATGT
>JAJRSP010000177.1 GCA_024278775.1 Planctomycetota bacterium | reverse complement strand
TTGTAGCGGGCGCATCATGGGTGATTTTTGCGAGCGGCGTGGCTCGCGGTCACTTGTTATTCGTGTCGCCAATTGTTTTGGAGTGATAAGAAATTATGAGACGGAAACTTTCACTGATTGTCGCGCTGGCCCTGGTAAGTCCAGCTTTGGCGCAGGATGTCGACACGCTTGACGGGCTTTGGCATTTCCAGGATGCGGTCCCTACCGCTCCCGGGCAGACGGATTTACGTTTTGACTTTGGCTGGGAAACAGGGAACCATGGAGGTAATGGAGATCAGTTCTTCATGACGCCGAGCCTGTATTGGGGTTTGTCCGAGGGATGGGAGTTGTCCCTGGGTGTCCCGATCTGGCTTGGAGACGGCGGAGACCGTGGTATCTATACCGACGGCAACTACGATACGAACTTGGGTCTTCTGGTTCGCTTGATGGAACAAGAAGGCAACGGTGCGGCCGTAGCGCTTGCGGCGAGTTTCCGGATCCCAACCGGCGACAACTCGGAAAAGATCGATGCCGAGTTGCGTCTTATTGCCACACATGATTACGGCGACAGCGGTGTCCGCGCTCACTTCAATGTCTTCGCGAAGAGTGCGAACGGGGGCAACAACGAGACCGCTCGTAACGCCAACAGGTTTAGCTACTCCAACGCCTTCAATATGAACGGTTTTAACAATGACGGTGACCGTGACTTCCAGTTCGGTGCTGTGCTGGGCATGGACGGACCGCTTTGCAAAGACGGTGCGGTCCGTTGGGTCTTCGACTACATGCACCGTAGCAGCACGGCTTACGGGCAAAACAACTGGAACGTCGCCTCGGCCGGCTGGGAGTGGACCATGAGTGACGCCGACCGTCTGGGTATGTCGGTACAGGCCAACCTGGACCGCTCAAACGAAGGTTCGGACTTTGGTGCCATTATGACCTTCGCCCACGCGCTGACCTACTAGTTCGTACGGCGCAACGAAAAACCAACAGGTTTCAGGGCTCGGGAATGCTTCCCGGGCCCTTTTTTCGTGTCGCATCGAACCCATACATCCGATGACCGCAAAGTGGCGTTTGCGTCTCGGTGGCGGCATGCGGTTTTTTCATGGCGACAGGAATCATGCGGATCGGTATTCTGACGAGTACGGAGACACGGCATCGGCATTTTGCGCAGGTGATGCGGGCGTGCTTTGATGTCGTGGCCATCGGCTATGAAGAGACCGGCTATTCGCCGGTGACGGTGTCCGGCACCGGTCTGAATCAAGAGGAGGCGGCCGTCGTGGCGGAACACTTCGCCGAGCGCGTTCGTCAGGAGAAGGCGTCTTTCGGATCGCTGAGCGATTTCGTGCTGGACGGTGAGGCGTGCCACACCGTGAGCCTCAAGCCGGGGGAGCTCAACTCCGCCCACGCCGTGGCTTTTTTTCTCGCGGTCCGCGTCGATGTCGTGTTGGTCTACGGGACCAACCTGATTCGGGCACCGTGGTTGGAGCCGTTCGCTGGACGCATGGTGAACATGCACCTGGGGCTTTCGCCCTATTACCGGGGGACGGCCACGAACTTTTATCCGTTGCTCAACGAGGAGCCGGAGTACGTGGGTGTGACGATCCACCTGATTGATCCGGGCATCGACAGCGGACCCATTATCGCGCACGCTCGTCCCGTGATCGAGCCGGGTGATCGTCCGCACACCATCGGCTGCAAGGCGATCCGAGCCGGTATCGACAAGCTGATTGCGGTGCTACCCGAATGGCATCGTGGCGATCGTAAGCCCGTACCGCAATGGTCCGTTCGCAATCCCAAGCTATATCTTCGAAAGGACTATCACCCGCGCCAGGTTGTGGCGTTGTATGAGAAGTGGGACCGCGGTTTGATTTCGGAATACCTGGACCGCGCTCACCGCGTGGCTGGTCTGGTCAAGCTAATTGATTAGCGCGTGTTCAGTTCGCATGGTCAAGGAAGCACACACGTGTCGTTGGGACATCACGAACGCATGAGTCTACGAGAAACCGAAGACATGGCTGCGCTTCGCTTATCCATACCACTCGCCACCCGTCCACACCGACACGACCGCAGCAGAAAACCATACCCCGTTTGTTACGGTGTGATGACGGGGAGTCGTTGGTTGAGGTAGGGGTCGAACAGCCCGGCTCCGTTGAGCAGATCCACCACGTCGAGGATGTCCGGAGCGCCGGCCAATCCGGAGCGATCCACATCAATCGACCAAATATCGCGAGGATCACCCACACCGTTCAACGCGTCGATCAAATCCAAGATGTCAGCCGGTGTAGCTGTGGTATCCCCGTTCACATCGGCCGGCATATAGCCAAGATCCACACGGGTCTGGCTGCTGGTGTGAATAATGCTCGTCCAGACGCCGGGCTCGATAGGCTTATCCAGAAAAACGCGGATATGCTGATCGTCCAGGACCATGATCGAATCAACCACGGGCGGGGCGGCTGCGATTGCTCCGTTTTGGACGACCTCGAAATCTTGTGGCATGACGTCGGCCGCGTTGGCGGGGAATGTCATCTCCACGGAATCCCACCCGTACCGAATCCCGGTGTCGTTCGGGTCGTGGGGACGTCTGGCGTCGATCGCTCCGCTCGGCGGATTGCTGGCGAGCACACGCGGATAATCCGGCGCAGCCAGCAGTGCCGCGAGGGCATTGACCCGACCATAGCCTGTTTTTTCATCCCAACCGGTGTCTACAAAGCCGGGAATGGTTGGCATATCGACAATCACGTCGACGGCCGTTTCCTCAAGAAGTCGCGCGACGGCCGTGTTCGGGATGGTCGGCTCGATGGAACGGATCAGTGCCGCGAGACCCGTCACGTGTGGCGTGGCCATGGACGTGCCGTTAAGGAACCGGTAGCCGTCATTCACGCCTGTCGACCAGATGCGGTCACCGGGTGCGGCCACGTCGGTTTCCGGCCCCCAATTGCTAGTCCAATTGACCGTGGAGAAGTTGTTTTCGGCGTGCTGATCCTGGCAGGTGATACCGCCTACGGCGATGGTCTCAGGGAAGACGGCGGGATAGGCCACCGTGTTACCTGCGTTGTTGCCCGTGGCCGCTACGATCACGACCCCCAGATCATGGGCGTAGCGAATGGCGTTTTGCAGGATGATGATGTTAAGCGCGGTTTGATTGTAGAATTGCAGGCTGATGTTCATCACGTCGGCCCCGTGATCCGCCGCCCAGATGATTCCATTGGCGAGGTTTACGGTGGCACCGCTGCAGCCACTGCAGAGCGGATCGGCAGCGCAGGCCGGATCATTTTTGTTAAACAGGACGTCGACGGGCATAATCTGACAGTTCCAACACATGCCGGCGACACCCGTGCCGTTGTTGCCGCTCGCGGCGGCGATACCGGCTACGTGGGTTCCGTGATAGAGGGAGCAATCGTCGCCGGTGTCCGTCGGGTCGGCATCACCCGTGCTGATGCCCGGAACCATACGACCGGCAAACTCGGCGTGCGGCTCCACGCCGCTGTCGATGATTGCGATGATGACGGGGTCGACCACGTTACCCGTCGTGATATCCCACGCCTCCGGTGCGTCCACGTCGGCATCGGCCACGCAGGTAAGCGGGCCACTCGGAACGGTACCGGTGTTGTCCATACCCCATTGGATACCGAAATCGGTGTCGTTGGGGATCACCGCGCTGACACGTCCAATCATGTCGACCGAGGCGGCTGCGATCTCGCCGGATTGCATGGCGAAGTCGGCCGCCATGGCCACGGTGTCCGTACCCGGTGCGGTATCGACGACGAAAAACTGATCGAGTCCGTGCTTGGCGGCTAACTCCGGGTGGGCAAATCCAAACCGAAACGCCGGTCGCATATTGGTGACGCCCCAGCGTTGGCACGTGGCGTCGAGTTCCGGTGACATCACGTGCTGGGCGGCGGCGGCAACACTTTGGGCCTGGTCCGGCATTGCGTTTGTCATGGCCTGACAAAAACAGGGCGTCGCCTGGACGACGATATGCGTTGACGCGTAGCTATCGAGGGCGTTCGTGGCCGGTAATACTTTTTTCGTATCGAAGTTCTGTGCGGTAGCGCCGGGCACGATCGAAACGATCATGCTGAAAGCGCAGGCTATGCCCAGATACCGATTACAGATCCGTCGACGTGTGATTCCGTTTACCATCCCCTACTCCCCAGCGGCTCGTGCCGCTCAAACTGAGACGCCGATTCGCAGTGCCGTCAGCTCAAGCCACAGCAGTCCGGACACACGGCATGATAGTCCGGTACGTCTCCCGCCTCACCGCGCCTGGACCCCGTACCAGGCCATGATTCACTACCACGACGCCTGGCATCCGAATGCTCATGGGCAATCGAATGTAGCCGCCGCGTGTTCATACGGTTTGGCTGTGCCCCCCAGATTCCGGGATCGTGAGCCGCACCCTATCGTATGGCGGCCGGCATCGGGATTCAACCGAAGTCCGTGGCGGTGTTATTGGCCTCGGTGGTCGCTTGGAAGCAGTATGATCCGGTTTTTTCACGGACTTGTCCGGGTGGAGGCAGTGATTGGCTGCCTTACGTGTTAAGGGACTATTGTTGAATTCCGATGTATTGCGTCATGAAGTCCGCCACTTCGCGAAGCCCCACGTGGCCGTTGCCGTTTTTGTCCATGCACAAACAGTCATTTTGAGCCTTGCTGCCCGGACCGAATAGGCAGGCATGAAGCATGGTAAAGTCCAAGATGTCCACGCCGCCGTCTCCGTTGAAATCTCCCTCGTAGCCGACTTCAGTGATGATCTGGTCCTGGCTGATGCTGTTCCCGCAGGTATCGGTGGCGGTCCAAGTTCTCGTGAGGATCTGATCCTGTGGGCATGCACCGGCGGTGCTATCGGAGAATGACAAGGTTATCGTCGAGGACGATCCGCAAGAGTCTGCCGCAGAGGGTGTACCGGTAAGGACTGGGTCGGTGTTTTCACCGGTGGTCATGGTGAGGTCGGCTGGAAACGCCGTGAACTCCGGTGCCCGAGAGTCATTGGTCACCGCCGCGATACATTCGATGTTCGTGGGATTGCCGTCGGCGTCAGTGCCATGAGCTGTCACAGTGAGTGAGCAATTCAAAGCGGCGCAATCCGGTGCGGAGGCCCAGGTCAGTGTCGGTGCGGCTTTCGTGTTATCATTGAAGGCGGCACCGGGACAATCGGTGGACCACTGGTAGGTCAGCGGGTCACCGTCCGGATCAATGGCGATCGGCATCAGATCTAGTGACGTCCCGGGGCACGCCACAAAGTTGAGTCCATTGATGCAGGTCGGTAGCTGGTTCGGGGTGAGAATCAGGTCGCCATCTGCGGATACGGAATTGTCAGTGCAGGCGACCAGGTTCGTTACCGTGTTGCACAACGAGAAGGCGGCTTGAATGGGGTTGATGCCCAGCCCGACGGAAAAACAGGCTGACGACGCTACTGGTTCCGGAGTGCTGAAGCAGTCATCCACACCCGTGCCGTCCCACTCGGTCGCAACCGATCCGCCGACCTCAACAAAGGGAAAGTCCGCTCCAACCGTAAAGACGCAGGCATCGCCCTCTAAAGAATCGAAGAGCCTGCTGAAATCCTGTCCGGTGCAAGCCGCGACACCAATCGCCGCATCAAAAGTAACGCCGATGCATCGCGTAAAATAACAGCCGTAACATCCATCGGCTCCGTAGCCCACACCCACTTCAAGACTTCCGGTAACGCCGGCCGATGCCGATGCCGCAGTCCCATAGGTCATGGTGATGCCGGAGTTAATGGCGGCCTGGTGCAACAGTGGGTTGTAGAATGCTGCGCAGACGGAGTCAGAGAACAGTCCGTTCCCTTTTTTGGGGACGCAGATTGTGTTGTTTTCCGTGGCGAGACATTGCAGGCCGGATGCACAAGGATCGAAGACCGCATCGCAATCCGTCTCCCCGAGACCTTTTAAGGGGCGG
>JAJRSP010000176.1 GCA_024278775.1 Planctomycetota bacterium | reverse complement strand
CGTCTCTCGACGTGGCGTGGAGGCGTCGCTTACCGTGGAACGCAACGGACCTGATCTTGTGGCCAGCCTCGTGAACCGGACCGACAAAACGCTTCTCATCAACCGTAATTTTGGCTCCGCGTCGCCGTTTTCTCACGGACGGTGGGTCTACGATCGAAACGGCAACATGCGCGAGATATCCTCGATCATACGGCCCAACGCCTCCTGGCATGACTTCAAGCCGGAATTGCTCGTTCCGGTGGCACCGGGCGCCACCGTCGAACTGACACGCATCGCCCAGGCTGATTTGTTAAAAAGGCTGGCCGCCCACGGTGCTGACGTGGACGAAACGAGGTGGGAACTCTACTTTACGTACACCAACCTCTGCGACCGCAATTGGCAAAAACGCCAGGGTCCGGCGCTTCTCGGTGCTGATAGCGCCCCGGAGTTTCTCCGAACACTCTTGCCACGCAACATCCTGGCCGGGTGGTACACGAGCAACCGGATATCAGTTTCTCGATCCGACTGACGGCGTTGTTTGACGCCGCATGATGCCGCTTTTAGAATCCGCCGCGATGCCCGACCCGACCGAAGTCTCCCCATCGATTGACCCCACGACGACCGGCGTGGCTCCGTGTGAAGAATCGCGGATGTCCTTCGGCGATCATTTGGATGAGCTTCGCCTCCGGTTGATTTTATCCCTGGTGGGGGTGGCCGTGGCGAGTGTCGGCTGTTTGCTCGTCGGCAAAAGCATTCTCTCCATCATCTACGCACCGCTGCTCATTGTGCAACATGCCAACGGGATGACGCCCACGCTCACGGCGCTTTCTCCCACCGCCGGCTTCACCGCGTATCTCAAGATTGGGTTTCTCTCCGGCTTGATTATCAGTATGCCGTGGGTGATCTATCAGATCTGGCGGTTCGTGGCGACCGGTCTCTACCAGCATGAGCGTCGTTTTCTCAAGCTGCTCGCGCCGGCATCCACCGGACTGTTCGCGATCGGCGTCGCGTTCATGTACTATGTGGTGCTACCCGTGGTGCTGCAATTCTTCGTCAGTTTCAACATGAGCTTTCCGATGGATACGCTCTCCCCCAATGCGTTTCAGAAGCTGCTGCTGCCCAAGACCGCGCCCGTCGATCGTGCGGCTCCGCCTGCGGTTGCCCCGCTCCACGTACCCGTACTCAGCGAGGATCCGGCCCACCCAAAAAGCGGTGATGCTTGGATCAATGAGCGATCACGTCGATTCATTACGAAGACGTCAAACGGCGTTCTCTCGGTAGCCCTGGAACCCGGTGCCACTCCGGCAGCCGTCCAGAGCCAGTTCGCTATTGACTTCTACATCTCGTTTGTGCTGATGCTTTCGCTGGCGTTCGGGATCGCGTTTGAAACGCCGATCATCGTGTTTTTTCTCGCGTGGAGTGGGCTGGTGTCCACCGTGGCCATGTGCGCGGCGCGTCGCTATATCCTTCTCGGTACAGTGGTCGCCGCGGCCATTCTCACACCACCCGACATCATCAGCCAGATGCTGCTGGCCGGTCCCATGTACATGTTGTTTGAGTTGGGCCTACTGGTCGCACGCTTCGCCACAAAGAAGGTGCCTGCGGATGCCGGCGGGTAGGCCTATGGCGGTTGCCTCACCGGCCGTGTCACGAGTCGTTTTTCACGCCAATGCGGTCGAAGTACGCCAGCAGGTCCGTGCGCGCTCCGGCGATGTCCTCGTGCCGAATATGTACGACGAGCCCGTCCGCGTTCACCGCCACAATTTGTCGGCAGCGATATTCGTGGGATTGTCCGCGATGCATGATACGGTCGATATAGGTGATTCGTGCGGCATCGGCCCCCTCCGGCTCGACCTCGCTGGCGTATACGATCTTATCGAAGGTCCGCGCCGCCCACTCCGCATTCTTGCGGTAGGCAGTGATGATGGCTGCCGGGCCTTCGATGGCCCCCTCCGGCGATTCGTATAGGCAATCGGCGGCCAAGAAACCCTCTGCCGCGACGAAATCGTCCCGGTCCAAAGCCTGAGCCAAGGCCGAAGCCGCCGATACCGCACCAGCCGACTGCTGATCGCCAACCAATCGTGTCACTCCCAAATCCGGCAGCGTGGCACCATGTTTCACAGCCATTGCGACTGTGACCTCTCTCCCCGAGCCGCATGCGGTAGCTTACACGGCGCTGTAACGCCGAGCGTCGCACGAATTCCCGAAACCGCGCGGCTCAGGTAGTGGTGAAATTCATGAAACACGAATGTTATGAAACACGGTAGTCGTTATCCCATGTGTCTGATCATCGCGTCACCGAACTCGCTGCATTTGAGCAGCTTGGCCTCGGTGCCTTCCGCACGCATCAGTCGCTCGAAATCGTACGTCACTTCCCTGGCTTCGATGGCGCTTCCCATGGATTTGATGATGAGGTCGGCCGCCTCACCCCAGCCCATGTAGCGGAGCATCATCTCTCCGGAGAGGATCTCGCTTCCGGGGTTGACTTTATCCTGCCCGGCATATTTCGGTGCGGTGCCGTGCGTGGCCTCGAAGATGGCGTGCCCCGTGGTGTAGTTGATGTTGCCGCCGGGGGCGATGCCAATACCGCCGATTTGTGCGGCCAGGGCGTCGGAGAGATAGTCCCCGTTGAGGTTCAGCGTGGCGATCACCTCGAAATCTCTCGGACGTGTGAGCACCTGTTGCAGGGCGATGTCAGCGATGGCGTCTTTGACGAGGATCTTGCCGGCCGCCAACGCTGATTCCTGCTCTACGTTGGCCGCGTCCTCTCCCTTTTCTTTTTTGGTGGATTCCCAGCGAGACCAGGAGTAGGTTTGGTCGGAGAACTCCTGATCGGCGACCTCATATCCCCAATCGCGAAACGCGCCCTCCGTAAACTTCATGATGTTGCCCTTGTGGACGATCGTGACGCTTTTGCGCTGGTTGGCGATGGCGTATTCGATGGCCGCCCGAACGAGCCGCTTGCTGCCGTCACTCGATACCGGTTTTACGCCGATGCCGCTCGTCTCGGGGAAGCGAATGTTTTTCACGCCCATCGCGTCCTGCAAAAAAGCGATGACTTTCTTGGCCTCCGGCGAACCGGACTCCCACTCAATGCCGGCGTAGATGTCCTCAGTGTTTTCCCGGAAGATGGCCATGTTCACTAGCTCTGGATGCTTCACCGGGGAAGGCACGCCGGTAAAGTATTGTACCGGACGCAGGCACGTATACAGATCGAGCTTTTGACGGAGCGCGACATTCAGCGAACGGATACCACCACCGATCGGCGTGGTGAGCGGACCCTTGATACCCACTAGAAATTGCTTAAATGCCGCGACCGTGTCATCCGGCAACCACGTGCCATACTTGTCGTATGACTTCTGTCCCGCGAAGACCTCAAACCAGACGATCTTTCGCTTGCCGTCGTAGGCCTTTTCCACCGCGGCGTCGAGCACGCGAACGGCCGCCCGCCAGATGTCCGGGCCGGTACCGTCGCCCTCAATAAACGGGACGATGGGATGATCGGGGGTGTTGAGTCCGTTAGCGCCCATGGTAATGGGCGACCCATCGGTCGGAGGAGTGAGATTCTCGAACATCGCAGCGTTTTCCTTCCTAACAGTTGTGAGCAATATCTGTGACACCAGCCGCAGCCATAAAGAAGAGTCATGCCGGGGCCGGGTTTTCTACGGATGCGTGATGGTATCGAGCGGCTGAGGGTGCGTCAACGAGACGCCCATTCAAGAAAAACGGCGCTCAACCAACCGGGAGCCCTTAACAAACGCACCCCAAACAACTGGACACCGTCCGAAGAAGGGTCAGACCAAGACCTGGAACAATAACCACAGGCCGCCGCCCACGGCACACATACCGAGAACGATCGTCACCCAAAGCACCAGGGCCTCCTTGGGAACTTCCCGGACATCATCCGTGCGAACCGTCTTGTAGATCACGGCGATGCTCAGGCAGAGCGGCAGCATGAGCAATAGCCGCTGTGGGCCGTGAAGCAGGATCGAAGAAGTGAAGATTCCGGCCAGTATCGCGGTCACGTTACCGCCTCGGCGCTTCGCCGCCGCAAACGAACCCGATAGGACGGGTCAGCCCGGACGATCGCATCGATGATGAGGAGCAAATTGAGCAAACCGGCCACCCCTGTGTAGTGAACGCCGACATCTGCCGAAAGCCAATGCGGCTTGGAAGACTGCACGGTGGAATCAAACGAGGGACGATCAACCACTCGGTGTAGCGTCACGGCGGCCAGGGCGTTGCCACCAGTACCTAACTGTGCCATAAACCATAGTTTACGAGAGTTCGGAGCCACCGTGCCTTGTACACTGCCGATCGCCACACCGCTCCAAAAGGTTCCGGTGATGACCACCAGCGCGATCAGCGCGTGACTCCGATAGCCGAGAAAAAAATGGCCACCGCCGGGTATCAGCCACGCGAGGATGGCCGCGATCGGCACACGTATCACCGCAGGTTGGTCTTCTCGGGACAAAGGTCAAACTCCTTTGGGCCGCTCGGAATCACGCCCTCACATCGAACACGGGCCGTTCGGATTGCCACAACCCCCGCACCCACAGGGCGGACCCTTAGCTGCCGACGTGCCCGACGAGCCGGCCGTCGCGGCACATACGCTCGGAGTCCGAGCGGTGTTGTCGCCTCCGCAACCCGGACACGCCACCTTGGAGGTGCTACGGATCGAGCGGATCAACTCTTCAAACGACTCCCCACAATCACTGCATAGGTATTCGTAGATCGGCATAACTCATTTTCGACCAAATAAAGCCTTACGCCCACTGGAAATCCAGGACATCTGCGGGCAGTATAGGCCTCGGGGCCGCTTGCGGCAATCCGTGGAGCCCGACCCGGCGGACCGTCCGCCAAGATGTGAAAGCGAACCCACGCGATCCAGATATGTTCAAAACTTTGTTTTTCATACTGACAGCGGCTGCGATCTCCTTCACAGCGACCGGTTGTAGCATCAGCGGCCAATGGAAGCGTATCGCCACCGATCCGCCCCAGGCCTTGTTTCCGGTAGACCATCTCACCCTAGACGAAGACCATCAGTACACCTCCCGATGGGAGAGGAAAGGACGCAAGCTTGCGAGCACGGGTACGTACCAGTATCGAGGTGGTAAGCTATCTGTGGCCGAGTATGGCCGTGCCCCCCGCGATTACGGAGCCCATGTGCGTCTAGACGGTAAACTGGAACTCACGTATACGATCAACGGTCAAACGATTACGGCTATCCTCGAACGTTATCCCGAAGCGATGCACGTACCGAAGACAGAACCGGAACCCACACCGTCGTTACCGAATTCCGAACCAACCTCGGACAAGAAATGAAGGAGCAGTGCAGTCGATACATGACACTCGACGGCATCATCAACCTGGACAAACCGACCGGCATCACGTCGGCCAAGGCGTTATACAAAGTCCGCTCGATCACGCGGCAGCGTAAGAGCGGGCACGCGGGAACGCTCGACCCCGGTGCGTCCGGCGTGCTCGTGTTGTGCCTCGGTCGTGCGACGAAACTCGTCGAGCGTATCATGGATCAGCCCAAGGTCTATCGCGCCACAGCCCGGCTGGATGTCACCAGTGAAAGCTTCGACGCCGATCGCGAGCTTGTCTCCGTCACGGTTGCCGAGCCACCGACGGAGGCGGCCCTCCATCAGGCGCTGACCCGTTTCGAGGGCACGATTCAGCAGTTACCTCCGAACATCAGTGCGATCAAAATCGGCGGCGTCCCGTCCTACAAACTCGCGAGAAAGGGGCGAACCGTAGCACTGAGATCGAGACCGGTCCAAGTCTACTGGCTGCACCTGCATCGCTACGAATATCCCGAGTTGGAGTTCGAGATGTGCTGTGGCCGGGGTACGTACGTCCGCGCGATCATCCGTGACCTGGGCGACACGCTCGGAACGGGTGGCTGCCTGACTTCGCTGGTACGTACGCGGATCGGCCCGTTTTCGCGGGACAACGCCTGGACGATCGACGCGCTGGCCGACACGGCGTCCCCAGCCGACTACCTGATCGAACTTGATGAGTGCAAGCGGCTGCTCGACCCCGGCGCTATCGCTATACCCCCGCGGCCCGTTCCCAGGGCACCCGATTGAAACGACCGCCTATGTGTCAACGCCTGACACGCCCGAAGTAGCAGGAAACACTAATAACAAGCGATTCTAGTCATAAAACGAACGGAGCGGGAGGGATTCGAACCCTCGGTACGGTTACCCGCACACCGCATTTCCAGTGCGGCCCCTTCAGCCACTCGGACACCGCTCCGACGGTATCGCGGTTCGACCACGCTCGCGCGGTGGTTCGACCGGGACCAGCCCAATAGCCCCGTCATCATCCCGTGCCCGGTTCCATCGGTCAAGAAGCGTCCGGTGGACCCTCGCGCGGTCACGTGGTGCGGTACGTTTGAGTGGATGTCGGGGTTCATCGGGCGGCCATACGGGTAGAAGCGTATCTTGTCGTACGGAGGTTTCGTCGGAGCTGCTCCACTCGGTTGCCGTCGAGGACGGGCGACGTTGGTTGACGGCGATTCGCGTCCCACGTTGGGTAGGCTGGATGCTATCGCACGGGCGGTTTGAGGCCTCCACAGCTCGATAGCTGTTGCTGCCCGATTACTCCGCAGAGCCGCTTGGACAGGTCGGTCTTGCCGACCGGCGGCAACTCTTGCGCCGCCGAGGCTT
Organism: Planctomycetota bacterium; assembly: GCA_024278775.1. Next base: position 32,705 of record JAJRSP010000176.1, on the reverse strand, counting down.
GTTGCGGGCCCCTTGTTTTTGAATGCACGTCCAGTCAACGAAAAAGCGTAAGCATTTGTTTTTCATTTGGTTACGTTCGTTTTTTTCTTCGGGTTTGCGCGGAAGTTTGTCAAGGTTGTCGGGTTTGGCACGGCCAATGGCATAAGGACGATTCGCGGCGGTCGGGTTCGGTCTCGCCGCGGCATGATGACAAGGAAGGATGAAGATGTTTTTGGCATCTGCGGAGACAACCACACGCGCTGTGCTGAACGAGTCGCTCGATTGGAGTGATCTCGGTCGGATGGTGCGGGTCCGTGCGTTGACGGCCGTGAGTCTGCATTTTGCGGAACAGGGTGACTCCCCCCGTGAAGTGCCACAACGGGGCACTCCAGCCGGCGGAGGTGTGACACCGTCATGAGTAGCTACGGTCTTTGGTTATCAGCGGCGGGTATGAAGGTGAACGACCACCGGCAGACGGTGCTCGCGAACAACATGGCCAACGTCCACACGACCGGGTTCAAACAGGACCTGGCTGTGGTCGCGCAGCGCCAAGTCGAAAGCCGGGAGAGCGCGTCTCCGTTCGATCAGCGGCACCCGGTGTTGGATGACCTGGCCGGTGGTGTGAACGTGCTTCAGTCCTATCATGACTTTTCGCAGGGGCCGTTGGAACAGACGGGTCGACCGTTGGATGTCGCGCTGGTCGAAGATGGATTCTTCGTGGTGAGTGATGGGAAGCATGAGCGTTACACAAGAGATGGTGCGTTCATGGTGAACGCGGAAGGCGAACTGGTGTTGTCTTCCGGCGACGGTCGGTGGCGTGTGCTTGATGAGGATGGTGGCAAGATCACGATTTCACCGGATCTTGCAGAGCCGAAAGTGTCATATGATGGCACGATACGGCAGGGCGATCAGACGGTGGGGCACCTGCAAACCGTTGATTTTGAGGACGAGCAAGCTCTGCGGAAGTTTGGCGAAAACGTGTTCGAGTTGACGGAGGGCGAACCCCACGCCGTGAATACGCGCGTGGAAGCGGGTACGCTGGAACGTTCCAACTTCGATGTCATGATGGGCCTCGCTATCATGATTGAAGCCACCCGAGCGTATGAAATGAACGCGAATTTGCTACGGATGCAGGATGAAATGACCGGACGGGTTGTGTCGACCGTCGGACGTCTAAGCTAACGTTGTGCAGCGATTCAGCGACGTGCGTCTTCGACAGTAGTGAAGTGTAGTAGGTACGATTTATGGCGATTACCGCATTACATTCCGCCGCGTCGGGCATGAGGGCGCTCGATGAGAAGCTCAACGTGGTTGCGAATAACCTAGCGAACATCAACACGAACGGTTTCAAGCGAGATCGCCTGAACTTTGAGGACTTGTTGTATAACGTCAAGCGCGAGCCTGGTATTTTGAATGCCGACCAGGAGCCCATTCCGAACGGCGTGCTGATTGGATCTGGCGTTCGCGTGTCCGGCACGCAGAGAAACTTTGAACCGGGTGCCGTTGACCAGACCAATCGACCACTTGATATGCGTATCGAGGGCCAGGGTTTTTTCCAGGTACGAACGATCGAAGATGGCACTCAGATCATCGCCTACACACGAGCCGGTAACTTTGTGCAGAACTCGGTAGGCAATCTTGTACTCGCCAACGGAGATGGTGCGGTGTTAGAGCCTCCGATCACGATCCCTTCGGATGCCATTGAGACCACCATTAGTAGAAACGGCGAAATCCGGGTACGGCAGCAGGGATCGAATGCGCTCAACACAGTCGGTCAGCTTGAACTGGCGAGGTTCGTCAACCAGGAAGGCCTAAAGCAGATTGGGCGGAACCTCTATGTGGAAACGGATGCATCCGGTACACCCGTGCTCGGGCAGCCGCAGGCAGATGGTCTGGGAGCGATTGATCAGGGGTCATTGGAAATGAGCAACGTGGATCCGGTGCGGGAACTGATCGATCTCATCACGACCCAGCGCGCATTTGAACTCAACAGTCAGTCGGTACAGAGCGCCGATGAGACGCTTCGAATTGTTTCGACGCTGAGAAGGTTCTAGTGAGTAAGAACGAATGACGCAAGCGGGTTACCGCGTTCATTGAGGGCTTCCGGTGAAACCGTGAAAGAGCTTATGATGATAACTACGTCTCATCACACACCGCGGGAGACGAAACCGCACGCTCGACGCTTGGTGCTTGCGGTGGTCGTCGTGATAACGATGGTCAGCGCCGCAGCGCAAGACTTGCGGGCGGCTTCCGTTCGTGTGTGGGCGACGGCCGTCGTAGTCAATGACGACATTCACCTCAGCGATGTGTGTGAGTTACGTGGGTTCGGTAGTGAGTTGGAGCTTGCGCTACGGCAAACGAATGTCATGCCCGCGCCCCAGCCGGGCGCTTCTTTGAAGGTGCATCAAAGTGTCATTCGCGATGCGCTAAGAGCGGGTGGAGCCAATCTGGCGCAGGTGACCGTCAGCGGTGCGGTCCGGTGTGAGGTGACCCGTCCGGCCCATCATGTGCCGGAAGGATCGACTCCGAAGCCTAAAAAGCCTGTCGGACTACGTTCCCGTTCCCCGATCGGATCCGGCACGATGTCCCAGGATACCGCGGACCGGGCGACTCCCAAGGTGACACTGCAGGCGGCCGTGGTGGACTTTATGAATAAGGAGTTGCAGCGTTACCGGGGACGTGCTGACGTCACGTTCGATCGGTCCGCGCGTCCCATGCTCGAGCTGTCCAGTCCACAGTACACGTTTCGAGTCCACCGCAGCGGGGCGTCGCTGCTCGGTCTTGTGGCGGTGGAGGTGGACGTGATTTCTCAAGGAAGCGTGGTCCAGGTGGTACCCCTCGTTGTTCAGGTGTCGATGGCGAGAGACGTGGTCGTGGCCCGAAGGTCCATCAACCAGGGTGCGACGATCGGTATCGGCGACATAGAAACGACCGAACTCCGTTTTGGTCGTGTTGAGCAGATTGGTCTGTTGGACGCCGCACAGATCGTGGGGCAGCGTGCCAAACGCTTTATTAGTAGCGGCAGCATGATTGAGCTGTCGGATGTTGAATCCGTACCGATTATCGTTCGCGGCCAGCTCATCACGTTGGTGTCGGTCGCCGGAGGGGTGCAGGTCGTGACCACCGCCAAGGCCGCTGAAGACGGTTTGTTCGGTGATACCATCAAGGTGCGTGCGGCCGACAACCGGCGGGTGGAGTTTGACGCGGTCGTGATTGGAGCCGGTCGGGCCCGTGTCGGTACGGCCCGGAATACGGAGCACGGGAAGGACCGTCTGGTCGAGGCGGGATCATGAGATTGACCGGAACTATGGTTATGTTGGTGGCATTACTATCACCGGTTGGTGCGGCTGCGCAGACATCGTCCATTGGTGCCAGGACGAGAAAAACGCAGCAACAAAAGCCAGTACACAAGGCAGCACGCGAGGCACCCCGGCGTCCGCGCAATGCTGTGTATGAGCGACATTCATGGGTTACGAGAACACCGAAGCCGCCGAAGACCTATCGACCCGGCGATCTACTCACAATTATCATCCGTGAGAACAAGCGTTGGGAAGCTGAGTCCGATCTGAACACCAAGAAAAAGTGGACTCTGACCAGCGAGATAGCGGCATTCCTGAAGCTGACACAGGGCGGTCTTGGTCCGTCTACATTCAAACGTGGGAAGCCCAATATCGACTACGACTTTCAGAGCCAGATGCGGTCGGATGGCGATTCGTCGAGGGAAGACAGTCTGACGACTCGTATCACAGCGAGCATTATCGACGTGAAACCGAATGGCATTCTCGTTCTCGAAGGGCGCGCTCGTTTGGTGCATGATGACGAAGTCAGTGAGGTTACCGTGAGCGGTTACTGCCGCAAACAAGACGTTACCGCTGACAACACGATACTGAGTACACAAATCGGCGGCAAGGAAGTGAGTATAACTAACGAAGGCGCACTGCGCGCGGCCGCCACACGCGGCTGGATACCCAGGTTACTTGACATACTAAAACCGATCTAGGAAACGCAGGATGCGACACCTACAAACAATAACATGGATGTTATTATTCTCCGCACCGCCGATTTTCGCGCAGTCGCCGATGGCACGCGTGGGTGACGTGACGCGTCTCCAGGGCCAGGGAATCAACCAACTCATGGGGTATGGGCTTGTGACCGGGCTGGACGGTACCGGCGACGGCTCCAACTTCGTGCCGACGATGAGGGCGCTCGCGGCGACGATGCAACAGTTCGGCGCGGACGTAGAGTCGATCGATGATCTTTCTGCGAGCAAAAACACGGCAGTCGTCATGATTGAAGCCGTGATTCCCGATCACGGGGCGCGGGAGGGCGATGCCTTCGACGTGCGGGTGACTGCGCTGGCGGCCAAGAGCCTGGAAGGAGGCCAGCTCACTTCCACGCCGTTGGTGTATCACGATCGAAATGTCGAGGGGTTGTTCGCCTTTGCTCAGGGGCGGATCATGATTGACGGGAAAACGCTCACGACCGGCGTGATACGGGGCGGTGCCCGCATGGAGCGGGATGTGTTCATCAACGTCGTGGCCACCGGAAATGACCTCAGAGAGGCCGGCATCACCAATCGCTGGATCGAACGTTCCAAAACCTATCTCACGCTCGTGCTCGATGATTCGCACGCGGGGTGGTCGATGGCCGCGTCCGTGGCGCAGGCGGTGGATAAGGAGCTCAGTATCTCCGCTGATGTCGATCGTGTGGCGTTGGCCGTGGATAGCAAAAACATCGTCGTGCTGTTGCCCGAGCATCAACGCGGTGATCCGGCTTCGTGGATTCGCGATGTGGAACGCACACCGATCCTCATGGAGTCGAACGAAGCACGGGTGACGATCAATCGAGGGTCCGGAACGATCGTGGTCACCGGCGACACACGGCTTTCTCCCGTGGTCGTATCCCAACTCGGGCTGACCGTGACGGTCGCCGCCCCTCGCGCTGATGGGACCATTCCGCAGCCGGCGATTCAGCAACAGGATTTTGTCGCGGTGGATGTCGCCAAGGAGCGAGCACCCAACGTCCGTGACCTTCTCGAGGCGCTGAATCAGTTGAAGGTGCCCTTTCGAGACCGTGTGTCCATTTTGGAAGAGATTCACCGAGCGGGGAAGTTGCACGCTCGAATCATGTACGAGGGATAATCGTGGAAATCGCGGCGCTTGACATTCAGACGCAGGCTCGGCCATCACGCGTGGTTCGTGACTTGGCGCAGCTCAAGGAAGTGACGGGCAAGGTTATTGGCTCGGTTTTCTTTGGCACGCTGCTCAAGTCGATGCGTGAATCGAGCCTGAAGGGAAAGTACGGCCACGGCGGTCGTGGTGAAGATGCGTTTGCGGCCCAGTTGGACGGTATCTACGCCGAAAACGTAGGCTCATCCATGCAAAGCGGTATTGCCACGACGATCTACGAACGACTCAAACATCAACAGGAACTATACAGCGCGCAGCGCAAACTTGATTGAATGGAGAGAACGAATCCATGGTCGCTACACCAAAACCACAGCCCCCACGTACGGAACCACGCCACCTGTGCGAGTTGATCCGTCTTCTACAGAGCCTGATGGGCGTACACGAGGAACTACTCGGGGTGATACGAGAAAAACTCTCCGCGATGAGGCGGGCTGATCTGCAGGCTATGCGGGAAGCCGCAGGTCGAGAACGGGCGCTTGCGGCTACGATTCAAGAACGCGAGGGCCTGCGACGGCAACTGATGGATTTGATTGGTGATGAGTTGGGATTGCCGGCGCGGTCGGCGCGGCTGATTACGGTCTCGCAGCTCGAAACCCGTCTTCCGGCTGCGTCGGCGCGGTCGCTTCGGACGGCTGCCGATCAGCTTCTCCACGTGATGCACAAAGTTGCGCAGAGCAATCGGGTGGCCGGTGCTGCGTGTCGTGAGATTGTCAACCATATGAAATGGGTGTTTGGAGCGGTACGACCGGCCGCGGATGCGCCGGTCGGATATGCCGGTGATGGGGCGTTGGTGGGACCAACCCCGACCAAGATTTTCGAGGCGATGGGATAGCACGCCATGGGACTGCTTAACTCCGCATTACAGATCGGGCGAAGCGCCATACTGAGTTACCAGGGTGCGCTGCATGCGGTGGGTAACAACATCAGTGGCGCGGGCAACTCGGACTTTACGCGTCTCTCGCCGGAGCTCGCGTCTCTGCAGGGGCCAACGGTCGGGCGCGGGCTTCAGCCTGGTGCCGGTGTGGTGCTGACGGATATCCAGCGAAACATCGATCAAGCGCTGGAGGGTCGTTTGCGTGTGGCCATTGGTGCGCAGCAAACCGCCCAGGCGCGTCAGGGTGCCGTCTCTCAGGTGGCCGGACTATTCGATGACCTGAGCGGTTCCGGTGTCGGGTCGAGACTCAATGACTTCTTCCAAAACTTTGATGAACTACAAAACACGCCGGATGACTCCGCCATTCGTGATTTGACGGTCAACTCCGGGGCGTTGTTAGCCCAATCTCTTCGCGATTTACGCAACGGATTGGGGCAGATTGGTGAAAGCATTGATGCGCAGATTGCTGACTCGGTGACGGTGGCCGACACGATGGCACAGGATATCGCTCGCCTCAACGGGGATATCACGGCGGCCGAAACAGGGCAGCGCGGCCAGGCGACGGCCCTTCGTGATCAACGGGATGCACTCCTGCGCCGGCTTAGCGAGCTGTTTGATGTGACGATTCGGGAGCAGCCGAACGGCTCGCTCAACGTGTATATCGGTAGCGAGGCACTCATTCAGGGAGATGTGTCGCGCGGATTGGTTGCGGTGGCATCGTCGAACGGTACTTTTGTTCGGACTTCGGTACGTTTTGCGGATACGAATCAGGAAGTACAGCCCGGTGGTGGGCGGATTGAGGGATTGATTCAGACACGGGAGCAGGACGCCTATGGACAGATCGCCTCAGTCGATAACTTCGCCGCGACACTGATCGACGCGGTCAATCGCATTCATGCCGACGGACAGGGCTTGACGTCGTTTCGATCGGTTACGGGGTCGGCGGATTTGCTGGATCCGACGCAACCGCTCAACGCCGCGGCCTCCGGTGTGCCTTTTCCCGTCAACAGCGGGAGTTTCTACATCACTGTCTTGGACGATGCGAGTCAGACGCCCGTCGGCTATCGCGTGAATGTTGCCTTTCCCGGCGGCGACCAGGATACGACGCTGGAATCCTTGGCCACGAGTATCACCGAACAGGTTGGAGGCGTGACCGCGACGATTACGAGTGACAATCGTTTGGCACTACAGGCCGACGATGGGGTGTCGTTTGTTTTCGGATTTGATGGTCAAAATGCCAGGACCGACACCTCCGGTGTCCTCGCCGCGTTGGGTATCAACACCTTCTTCTCCGGAACCGACGCGACCAACGTGGCGGTCAACGACACGATTGTCCAAAACCCATCGTTGCTCGCTGCTGCTTCCCAGAACTTTGACGGCGACGGTATGGTCGCAGGACGAATTGCCGACTTGGATACGGTGGCCGTCAGCGGCGACGGGCAATTGACCATCCCCGATGTGTATGACGCGATCGCCAACGCGGTGGCCGTCTCCGGAGGTTCCAGCAACAGCGACGTGCTCGCGACGGAAACCGTGTTGTTTTCATTGCAGGCGCAGCGCGAGTCGGTCAGCGGGGTTAACCTCGATGAGGAGGCGATCTCCCTGGTGCAATATCAGCGGGCGTTTCAGGGAGCGGCGCGGTTTGTCAGCGCGGTGGATGATATGATGAGGGAGTTGGTCGCACTTCTTCGGTAGGCATTGAATCATGACGGTGAGCCCCATTAATCTATTGCGAGTCAGCCACGGAATGAGGAGTGATTTCATCACTAACTCGATCCGTCGCACCCAGCGGGATTTGTTCCTTGCGCAAACTCGAATCGCCACCGGCCGCTCGTTTGTTTCTCCCAGCGAGAATCCGGTTGCCGCGTCGCGTGCGGTGGATTTGACCAATTCGCTGGCGCACCAGCGGCAGATCCAAGACAACTTACGTTTTGGCGATAATGAGCTGACCTCCGCCGATAGCGCCATCGGTGAAATCAGCTCACTCTTGATTGAAACGTCAGCGATCGCAAGTCAAAACGTCAACAACCTGACGAGCGCAGCCGAGCGTATGGCCGAGGCTGAGTTGGTTGCTGGAATTCGCCAACAACTCCTCATCGTCGGCAACCGGCAGTTCGGAGGACGCTACCTGTTCGGGGGGCGTGACACGACTTCGGAACCTTTCATCACTGCAGCCGGCGGTATTGCCTACGTTGGTGATACGGGGGAGCGTTTTACGCGATCGGGTGGTGGTACGTTTTCCGCCGTCAGCGCTCCCGGACATCTGCTCTTCCGTTCTCTATCTGATCCGATTGACACAAACGCCGTGCTCACGCCGGAACTCACTGCGGACGTCCGACTTGAAGACATTATTGGTGCCACCGGTCGGCAAATACGTGCCGGTACGCTCGTGATTAACGAGGTCGATGGCGCGGGACCGATCACGGTTGATTTGACATACGCAGACACCATTGGGGATGTGGTCGATCAGATCAACCAGGCGTCCGAGTCGGCGGCGTCCGGGCTGACGGCGAGTGTCGTGGGGACTGGTATTGAGATCACGACGGGGTCGGTGCCGGTGGTGATTACCGGGTCCGGAGGGGGTATTGCGGCCGACCTTGGGATCAACGTGAGCGAACCGGCTACCGGCACGATTACCGGGTTGGAGCTGGTGCCGCGCGTTACCAGATTGACCCCGATCACGGCATTGGCCGGTGGCGCGGGCATCGACATCGAAAAGGGGTTCGTCGTCACCAACGGTGATCTGAAGGCTACCATCGACCTTAGCGGCAGTGAAACCGTTCAGGACGTCGTGAACGCGATCAACAGCGCCGGGGTTTTTGTTCTCGCGCGAATCAACGATGCGGGTACGGGGATTGACGTCTTCAACCAGGTTTCCGGTTCGTCGCTCTCCATCGGCGAAAATGGGGGGAGCACGGCCGCGGACCTCGGACTTAGTACCTTCGATACGGCGACGCCGTTGCCCCGGCTCAATTCCGGTCTCGGTGTTACGCGTCGAGATGGTGTGGAGGACTTACGAATCACCGCATCAAACGGCGATGTCGTGGATGTGGATCTCGATTCGGCGCAGACCGTGGGCGATGTGATTACCCTCATCAACGACGCCGCCGAGTTGGCCGGTGTGACGGTGACGGCTTCGTTTCGAGACGTGGGGAACGGGATACAGATTACGGATGGGTCGGGAGGTACGGATCCCCTGACGGTCACGAGTCTCAATGCCTCGGCCGCCGCCGACGATCTTGGTTTGACCCAAGCGACCCTGTCGGAGGACGGTAGCACACTCATCGGTGTCGATGTCAACCCGACCAAGACGCGCGGTATCCTCAGCGCACTGCTGGATCTGGAACGGGCGTTACGTTCCGATGACACGCGAGGTATCTCCATCGCCAGCTCCCAGCTCGACGAGTTGGGGTCGGAGGTCGTGAGGATTCGTGGGATCATTGGCGCGCGAGCGCAGGCGATGTCATCCAAGCGGCAGCAAATCGAGGATGCCTCGATCACGACGGAAGTCTTACTCTCCGACGTGCAGGACATTGACTATGCCAGCGCTGTCACCGAGTTGCAGAGTTCACTGAGTCAGATGCAGGCGAGTTTGCAGACGAGCTCGCAACTACTCAATCTCAGTCTGATGGATTTTCTGAGATAGGGTATGGGATCCCCGTAGCCGGGTGAGAAGGGAAAAGAACGGTCGTAACGAGTAACGCTGCATGTTCGGTCCCTGACCAGGGCGAACTGCAGTTGACAGGCTGATCGGTGCGGAGGCACCGGGACACGACACGGGACGTGTCGTAGGCATCATCGCGTGAAAAGAATGGCAACCGTCGGTCGGTTGCCCGCGACAAACGCCGGCCTCAGTAAGACGGTCATAGGAGACCCGCGATGATTATTACCACGTCGCGATTTGGACAACTGGATGTGGATGCAGACCGGCTCATCGTGTTCGATGACGGTGTGCTTGGCTTTCCGGATCAGCACGAATATGCGCTGGTGCAAACGGGAGAGGGGAGCGGTTTTTACTGGTTGCAATCCGTCGGTTGCGCCGACCTGGCTTTTGTGGTTTGCGATCCGCGTTTGTTCGTCGCAGACTATGAGGTGCCGGTCAAGGCCGAAGACCTGAAATGCATCGAGTTGGAATCTGCCGACCATGCGCAGATCTTCGTGATCGTCAACAAGGTCGGTACCCTGCTGACGGGCAATTTTCAAGGTCCACTGGTCGTGAACGTATCCAACCGACGCGCACGTCAGTTGGTGCTCAGTGACAAACGCTACTCCACCCGTCATCCGCTGATGCGTGTGAAGCAGACGTCTACTTTGGAAAAGATCGCCTAGTGTGTGGTGAAGAAACACTCCGGACCCACGCGACCGTGTTACGGATGACATGGAAGTAGTTGGTTTCGATGAAGTGTATGGGTGTGGTGGATCACGGGCGAAGCCGCTCGCCGCCGCACGATGTAAGATCTGACCGACATCCGCGCGTTGGGTATTGTGGTTGAGCCTTGGGCTGGACCGCTACGCCCCTCGGCATGGCACGGAGGAGCCGAGTATGTTGGTACTATCCAGACAGCGCGATGAAACAATCATGATCGGCGACGACGTGGAAATTACCGTCGTTGATATACGAGGTGATAAGGTTCGACTGGGAATCACGGCACCTCGTTCGATTCAGGTTCATCGCAAGGAAGTGTACGATGCCATCAGGCGAGAAAACGAGCAGGCGGCAGGACTCTCGCCGTCTGATATGTCCGATGTCGTGAAGCCGGACACTGATACGCATGAGAAAAGCAACGGCGAGCCTGAGGGCTCGGGCCGCGCAAGCTGATACAGCGTCCACTCGCAAGAGCGCGTGTCTCATACGGGTGGGTGTTGAAGAAACTGAGAGTACGGCATGTCTCGACGTTCATAGGGAACCGTCGGGAGTAATCAAGGAGGATTCCTCATGTCACGCATCAATAGTAACGTGCCATCGCTTATCGCGCAGCGACACCTCATCGGGGCGCAGCGGTCGCTGGGTCAATCGCTCGAACGGCTATCGAGTGGCGTCAAGATCAACCGGGGTAAGGATGACCCGGCCGGGCTGATCGTGTCCGAGCGATTGCGTTCAGAGGTGTCGGCCGTCAAACAAGCGATCGACAACTCCGCCAGAGCGATCAACGTCATCGCCACCACGGAGGGCGCGCTCAATGAGTCTCAAGCCCTGCTGACGGACATTCAGGCGTTGCTTGTCGAGGCGGCGAACCGGGGGGCTTTCTCGGACGAGGAGATTGCCGCCAACCAGCTTCAGATTGACAACGCGATCGACTCCATCACCCGGATTGCCAACACGACCACCTTCGCCGGGCGAAAACTACTCAACGGAGAGTTGGATTACGTCACCAGCGGGGTCAGTACTTCTCAGTTGACAGATGTATCCGTGCTGGGGGCTGCGTTCGGCACGCAGTCCTATATCCCCGTGACGGTGGATGTGGCCCAGTCGGCTCAGCGCGCCGAGCTGGTGTTCAGCCTGTCGGCCATGACCGCAAACGCCACGATTGATCTGGGGGGACCCGACGGAATCATCACGCTCACCTTCCCGGCCAGTGCCACCACTCCGGAGATGGTAACGGCGATCAACGCCCAGCGTGATGCCACCGGTCTCACCGCCAGTCTCATCGGTACGAGCGGCGTGTCGGGGATGAGTTTGCGCAGCGTGGAATATGGTAGCAAGGCGTTCGTCACGGTCGATGAAATACCGGACAACAACGCGTTCGTCGTCACCAACGCGGCCGGCTCCAACGTTCGTCGAGATGTGGGACAGGATGCGTCGGCCACCGTCAACGGTGTCGCGGCTACTGCGCAAGGCCTCAAGCTGAATTTCAGCACGAATACCCTCAAGGTGGAACTCAATCTTTCGGAGGCCTTCGGCGGCGGGTCCACCGGGTTGGGGCAGTCGACGTTCGCCATCACCGATGGTGGTGCGCTCTTCCAGCTTGGTCCGCAAGTCAACACCAACCTGCAAGAAAACATTGGTATCAAAAACATTCAAGCCAACAAGCTTGGAAACGCCATTGTTGGGTTTTTGTCCGAGCTCAAGAGTGGACAGAAACACGCGCTCAATACGAAAACGTTTCAGGAGTCCTCCAAGATCATTGAGGCGGCGATCACTCAGGTGGCCGTGTTGCGTGGGCGACTCGGAGCGTTTGAGCGTAATACGCTACAAACCAACATCAACCAGTTGCAGATTACGGCCGAGAACCTGACGGCTTCCGAGGCGGTGATCCGCGACACGGACTTCGCCACAGAAACTTCGGAACTTACGAGAGCTCAGATTCTTGTTCAAGCGGGCAACAGTGTCCTCGCGATCGCTAACGCGCAATCGCAAAACGTGCTCACGCTCCTCGGCGGGTAGTCAAGGCTTGTTCTAAAACGCGCGTGACCCGAAAAGTCTGACAACCGGGTGCTGTCGTCGTTCCCCGGCGGCGGCACCCGGCTTTGTTTGGCAGGCGGAGCCGTCGGAATCTGCGGCTACTTTTTCCCTTTCGCACGCTGTTCGGCGAAGAATTGCGAAAGCAGCCGGCCGCACTCGTCGTTCAGTACGTCGCCGGTGACTTCGACATGGTGGTTGAGTCGTGTATCCGTGGGGATGGTGTACAGCGTATCACAGGCGCCGGCTTTGGGGTCAATCGCGCCGTACACCAGACGGCTCAATCGTGCCAGTACGATGGCGCCTGCACACATCGTGCAGGGCTCCAGTGTGACGAATAGCGAACATTCCGAAAGCCGCCAATCTCCAACCGCTGCTGCGGCTGCTGTGATCGCGATCATTTCTGCGTGCGCCGTGGGGTCGGCGAGCGTTTCCCGCTGATTGAACCCCCGGCCGATTATGGTGCCGTCACGAACCACGACCGCGCCCACCGGAACTTCGCCGGCATCATACGCCGACAGCGCTTCCTGCAAAGCCGCCTGCATGAAACGCTGGTCAGTGTGGTTTGGTCCTGAAGATTTGTTGACACTCACTAGATGTCGCCCAGTTGTTGTAGTCGCTGCGATACGGATTCCGGTCCGCCGTCAAAATTGATGCTCATCAGGCCTTCGATTTTGAGCCGCAGCCGTTTCGCTACGCGTACGGCGAATTCGATCCGTTCTTCCTCGTCGCCCAGGTGATACGCCGGGTCCGGCAATGACCAATGCGCACATACCGGCGTGCCGTTCCACACGGGGCAAGTCTCGCCGGCCGCTTCGTCACATAGTGTGATCACCACGTCGATCGGCGTATCCGTAAACTCGTTCCAGCTTTTCGATACGGGAGTGCCTAATGGGATGTTCAATTGTCGCAGCGCCTCAACGGCCAGATCGTGGACATATCCGGCCGGTTGCGAACCTGCGCTGATGGCGCGGAAACGGTCGCCACCCGTATGGTGTAATATCGCCTCGGCCATCTGAGACCGGCATGAGTTTCCCGTGCAGAGGAACAGGATCGTTCGTTTCATGGTGCCATCCTTACGCGTTGGTGTCGAAGCATGCTACGGGGAGCGCGGGCCCATGTCACGCGCCGAAACGGTCTTGCCCCGTCGTGCGGCATGTTTCTGCAGCCGTATCACGAAAACCGCCCGGCACGTGACACGTCCCGGGCGGTTATGATGGTGATGTACGGTGCGTGGCCTGCGTCGGCCTGCCGAAGAGCGGCACCGGCCAACACTACGGCACCAAAGTCCAGACCTCATTAGTAGAAAACGATGGGTGCGTGTTGATGTCCTGGGTGTCCCCGCACGCGGAATTGGTGCAGGTCCGGAAGGTGCCCGTGACGCTATCGAAGGTTATGGTCATTCCATTCTCAGCCACCGTGCCCGTCGCAACGCCGTCAAAAATCGTGTCATCTAACGTACCGAAGAATCCGGTGTTATCGACCGTGACAGTGTAGCGGAACGTCCAAGTGGCAGTCGAGCCGTTGATGGTCAATGACATCGCATCGATCAGGATCGAGCCAGTGATTAGTCCGAATCCAGCGTCGCCGGTCCACATCTGCGTCTTCACACCAGGCGGCACGACCGACGAGTCGACGGTCGTGGTGACAAACAGATCGTTGTTGATTTTGGCCACGTCCACATCCACTGTGGCGGATGTCAGCGCGCCGCTCGTGTCCAGGTCCAACAGAGTTGGCGGACGGTAAAAATTCGAGAACGTGTGCGTTGATGACCAGGTGGCCGGGAACAGTTGGACTACCGTAACGCTCGATGACCGGGAATCTTCTATACGGTCTCCGTTTCGGAGGTTCGCGCGAACCGTGATATCATACAGCCCGGCCGTGTCGGCGTGGAAAGTGGCGGAAGTTAGACTCAAGCTGCCGCCCGTGATAATCGGTGTGATGGCTCCGCCACTCACAAGCTGGGCGAAGACGTCAATGGTGGCTATCGGATCCACAAACGGAGCGCTCGGCCCGTCGATCAGGTTCGTGTCCCAGGTGATGTCTATGTCAGCCGGTGCAATCACCGTGACCGGGGCGTTCTGGCTGGTAATGGATAGTGTGACCGGGTTGATGACCGAGACGGACCCGGCGGCATAGGCACTAACCGGAGCGCTCAACTGGTCATCCACCGATGCACCTACGAAGTAGATACCGCTGGGCAAATCCGTCGGGAAGGCCGTCGTGAATATTTCGAGGGCGAGACCCACCGCATCCACTTGGGTGGCGATGACGGTGAAGCCGTTTTCGGGATTTAAGTCGTCGTCGTAGAAGAGCGTGACCGTGGCTGGTACGGCCGTCGGCGCGAAAACCTGTGCCTCATAGTCGATATCGATGGACTCTCCCGCAAGCAGGATCATGTTGTTCGCTACGGGGAGCGTCACGGCGATCGTAGATTGCGGCGGACAGCCGTCGGTGTCCACCGGCGTGCCCGGAGCGGTGCCCGGGCAGAGATCCAGATTGTCGTTCACGCCGTCTCCATCGGTGTCGCGTTCACTCGGACCGCAGCCATCAGCATTCACGGCGTCGCGCTCCGCCACCGGCGTGCTCAGGCAAAGGTCCACGTCGCCGCAGACCCCGTCCATGTCGGCATCGTTAAACGGATCGTTGGGACAAATGTCCACATCGCCGCAAAGGCCGTCGCCGTCTGCGTCATTGTTCGGATCGAGCGGGCACGCATCCACATCTCCGCAGATCGTATCACCGTCAACGTCGTTGTCGGGGTCAAGCTCGCAAGTATCACACGCGTCGCCGAGGCCGTCACCGTCTGTGTCGGTCTGGCTTTCGTTGTCACTCGTCGGGCAGTTGTCGCATGCATCCCCAAGGGTGTCGCCGTCCGAGTTGAGCTGATCCTGGTTAGCCACCGTCGTACAGTTGTCGATATCGCCACAGATGGTATCGGAGTCAACGTCGTTGAGCGGGTCGAGCGGGCAAGGATCGATGTCGCCGCAGATCCCGTCACCGTCTGCGTCGTCGTCGGGATCGTTGGGGCACACGTCCACGTCTCCGCAGATGCCGTCACCATCGATATCGTTGTTCGCGTCATTCGGGCAGAGATCCACATCACCACAAAGCCCATCCTGATCTTCGTCGGGCCGGGGATCATTCGGGCAAGGGTCGATATCACCGCAGATGCCATCGAAATCTGCGTCGTTGTCCGGGTCGTTCGGGCAGCAATCGAATTCCCAGCCCCGAGGATTGTTGGGGTTTTGACACAGTCGGCAGTCGCCCAGATCGCACACCCCTACGCACAATCCGTCTCCGTCGGCGTCGTTGTCGGGGTCTTCCGGGCAGGCGTCGCATGCGTCGCCCACGCCGTCTCCGTCTAAGTCCGCTTGATCCGCATTGGTCTCATCCGGGCAGTTATCCACGTCGTTGAGGATGCCATCGTTGTCGTTGTCTGTTACCTCATCGCACCCACGTCCGTTCACCGTGGTGCCGGGTTCCGTTCCGAGGCAGTCGTCGCACACGTCACCGACACCGTCACCATCCTCGTCGCCTTGGCCTGAGTTCGCCCTGACGCGGCAATTGTCACAGACATCGCCCACGCCATCTCCGTCGGAATCTTGCTGGTCGGCATTGGATTTGTCCACGCAGTTGTCGGCGACGTCGGCTACGCCGTCACCGTCTGCGTCCACTATGCCGCCGTTACTACCTCCGCCCGTGGTGACCTCGCAACCATTGCTGTCGACGGTAGTGTTGGCTGGCGTATCTGCGCACGTGTCGCATCCGTCGGGAACGCCGTCACCATCGGTATCGACCTTGTCATCAGAATCCGGGCAGATATCATCGCTGTCACAGACGCCATCTTGATCGGTGTCGTCGGGGTTGTCCTTTTCGCAGGCGTCGCACAGATCGCCCACACCGTCGCCATCGAAGTCGGCCTGGTTCGCGTTGGCGGTCGTCGGGCAGTTGTCCACGTCGCCGCAGACGCCGTCACCGTCCGAATCGTTGTCTGCGTCATCCGGGCAGCGATCACAGTCATCCGGAGTCCCATCGGCGTCACGGTCATTTCGATCGTCGAAGTCCGGACATTTGTCCACTGCATCGGGGACACCATCCAAGTCGGTGTCTACGGCGGGTGCCAGGACAAAATTAGCTACGATCTGTGTGACGCCGGGAATCGCCAGTACGGTGAGCGGATTCACGGAGGAGTCGGATGTTCCCGACCAACGATCGAACACCCAGCCATCTGCCGGAACGGCAGTCAGGGTGACCCTAGATCCCGTCGCATCTTGCGTGACATTGCCTTGACCCTGAATGGTGACCTCTACCGTGACATCCGGCGTGGGCGTGGGTGTGGTTTGTCCCTGCTGTGGATCGGCCTGATCCGGTAGCGGATTGCCGTTGCCCGCCCCCTGGTCGGCGGAACCCTGGGTGTCGGTAGCCGGTCCCGTGGGGCACCCGGCCAGAAAAACAATCAGGAACACAACCAGCGTCACGCTAGCGGCGAGCGACGAAAGTCGCACAAGAAGGTCAATGCCTCGCCTTCGCATCTGTTCTCTCCATCAGGAAAACTTACGGTAATCGAGCCGTTGTAACGACTCGATGGTGAACCCAAGCGCAAGACTTCATTATCGCGGGTCTCCACTCCGAAAGCAAGTGGTGCCATCGGTGGCTGAGGTCATTTTCACACGTCCTCGACCCACCAGTGTCCGATATCTCGTTTCGGCCACCATGGGTTGTTGCGGGTGTCGACATACGGCCGGCGATTATCTTGGTCCTTTCCTGCCAGCGAGGCGAATCGATCCGATTTCGATCGTCACCTCGACGATATAGACACGAACCCCTCTAGTGCCAATAGACTGGCACCAGAAGGGGCCGCGCCACGCCCCCGCGGTTTTATCTGGCAATCGTTTTTGACTGCCATCCCCCAATCCGCACACGGTGCGGAGTTCTTACGGCGTGCAGAGCAACGCTGCGGCTTCCGCACAAACGGCATCCCACGCGCTGCTACAGCACAGGGGATCTCGTACACAAACTTCTGCGCAGCAATCCGTCTTCTCACATCCGGGTGACCCGTTGCCCCCAGCCGCGAAGCAGTCGCCCGCGCCGGGTCCGCAGGTGCTGTGGCAGAACTGTGCCTCCTGCTCGGCGCAAACGCTATCCCACTCGGTCAAACAGCAGAACGGGTCCGAAGCGCAAATGGTGTTACAGCAATCGATATCACTACATCCCGGTGTGCCATTGGTTGCGGTTCCGTCGGTGCAGGCTCCCGCACCGCGAGCACAGGCAGAGAAGGAACCGGAGCAGATACCGGCCGCCTCATCCACGCAGACGTTGTCCCAGTTCGTATCGCAGCAGAACGGGTCTATCGCACACACCGACTCGCAACAGCTCACGTCGCTGCAACCGGCTGAGCCGTTGGCGGCCGTGCAGTCTCCGGCCGTCGGCGTACAGGTGTTGAGTCCGCAACTGATGGACACGGCCCCCGTGCCCAAGCTCGTACCCGGGAAACTGCCCACGCGAACGAGGTATTGCTGGCCGGCCTGTGCCTCAAACGTCGCGATCGACTGTACGTCGCAGCGGTCATCGTTGCATGAAAGCAGTGTCGCGTCAGAAACCGGACAATCGCAGCCCGTGTATACGGCGAGTTTGGTATCCACCGTCGTCAGGCCACACGTCTGCACAAACACCGTCGAGGTACACGGTGCCGTCCAACACGCCCACACATCCCCGTCGAAGTTGTCTTCGCCGGCGTTGACGCACTCGCGATGACCGGGGCCGTCCTGAGTGGCGGAAGTGGTGTCAAACGTAAACGCCCCCTCACCTGTCAGGACAGAGGCGTTTTCGCAGGCATCCGCGTTAAAGCTGCCGGCAGAGACGACCTGACAGGTCGCATTGCACGTGTCGGTGTTTGGCGGTTCGCACGCTTCGCCCGCCGCCGTGTTGATCGTGCCATCACCGCACTCGACTGTGGTGCAGTCGCCGTCACAGGTGGCCGACTCTCCGCCGGTATCGCAGGTTTCGGTACCCTCCACGGTGCCATTGCCACAAACTGGATCCGTGGAACCGCCGCCTCCGCCACCGCCACCACCGCCTCCGTTCGTGATGAGCTGACAAGAGTCGCTGCATGAGCCTGCTGCAGGGGGGTCGCATGCCTCCCCGGCTGTTCTGTTGATTCTGCCATCGCCGCAAACGACTGCGGTGCAGTCGCCGTCGCACGTAGCCGACTCCCCGCCGGTATCGCAAGTTTCGACGCCCTCGACGGTGCCATTGCCGCAGTCTGGATTGGTCGTTCCGCCGTCGTTGGTGGGGCAGCCGGTACCGTCCACTTCGGTGCCGCTTGGCGTATTCGTACACAAGTCGTCCGCGTTAGGGACGCCGTCGCCATCAGCATCTGCGTCGGGTGCCGGCTGATTCGCACCCGGGTCATTTCCCGGTGGGGTTGTCCTGGGACACCCCGTCGCATCCACCACGGTCCTTGGCGGCGTGTTCGCGCACAAGTCATCCGCGTCGGCGACGCCGTCGCCATCAGCATCCGAAGGCGTTGTCTGGCCCGGATCCGGATCGGTTACCGGCGGGGTCGTACTCGGACACCCCGCTACCATCACGACCGTGGTGATGACACCGGCCACGAGTCCCATCCATTCCATACGACTAAAAGCTCGCTGCTTCACGTTGTTGCCTCCTCCGAGCATTTTGATTCGGGAGCCCCCCAATGGCATACACCCCGACGCGCGTGCCGCGGAACCGGCACGTCAACACGTACTTACTGTAGGCCCGGAATGAGTGTCATGGCAAGAGCGAATTCTCCTTGGAGGGCCCTGAAATCCGCTCTCCGCCCGGTAATCTTTGCGGACCCGAGCGATTCCGTTGCCTTGCCACTCCGCCTCGCTCCCCATAACCTCTCAGGTTTCCAACTATCGGACTGTGGGATGGTCCGGTAAGCCGGGGAGTTCAGAGCCCGGGGACATGGGCGAGCCATTGAAAGGATGACACCGTGGCCGAAATCTCAAGAGTTGGCATCGGGTACGACATTCACCGTCTCGTGGAAGGGCGTCGGCTGGTCGTTGGTGGCATCGAGATCGACCACCCCAAGGGGCTATTGGGTCATAGCGATGCGGACGTCGTCTTGCACGCCGTGACCGATGCGTTGCTCGGGGCGGCCGGTCTGCCGGACCTCGGCGATCTTTTTCCGGACACCGACCCAAAATATAAGGATGCCGACAGCCGCCTGCTATTGAAAGATGCGATGAGCCGAATTCGCGTGGCCGGTTTCGAGCCGGTGAACGTGGACTTGATTGTTCACGCGGAGCGACCGAAGCTGACGCCTTACAAAAGGCGGATGGGGGAGAGCATCGCCGCATTGGTGGGGCTTTCTTCGGACGGTGTTAGCGTCAAGGCCAAGACGAATGAGGGCCTGGGTCCGCTGGGAGTGGCCGACGCCATCGCCTGCTCCGCCGTCGCCCTGTTGAAAAGCCGGGCGACGGACTGACCTGAGGGGGCCGGGTGGCTCGTGAGTAGGTTACCGGGTGGCATGGCCAAGCGAAACGCGGCCATGTCTTCGGTTTGTTGAGGATTCATGCCGGCATCTGCGGCTCGGGCGTGTCACCCTCGATCGAACCGCACCCATTAATTAAGCTGTGACACAGCGTTAGCGTGAGTTGGCGACTCCCTGACCGGTAGTGGCAGTCCGGTCATTCCGTAGGCGTTGTTCTACGCGGCGCTGGTAGCGACAAAACGTATGGGACAGAATCCGCGATCGGATTCTCAGAGAACTCGTAGGTGACACTCTGATGGCATTGGTGATTTACAACACACTGACGAAGAAAAAAGAAGAATTCAATCCGGTCACGCCGGGTAAGATCGGCATCTACCTCTGCGGGCCGACCGTCTACAAGCCGAGCCACCTCGGCCACGCCGTCGGACCGATCATTTTTGACGCCGTCAAACGCTACCTCACCTTTCGCGGCTACGATGTGAACTGGGTGGTGAACATCACCGACGTAGATGACAAGTTGATCGCCGAAGCCGTCGCCCAACACACCACGGTCCCCGAGTTGGCGGAGCGTGTCACCAAGGATTATGTCGATAGCCTGGCCAGGCTTGATGTCGTCGGGATCGACCAAATGCCCAAGGTGTCGGAGCACATCAAGGACATCGTCGATATGATTCAGACGCTCATTAATAAGGGCGTCGCCTATGCCTCAGACGGCGACGTCTACTTTGACGTCACCAAGCACGACGGCTACGGGAAACTCTCCAACCGAGACGTCGCCGACCAGGAAGGGCAGCGGGATCTTCAATCTTCCCTGAAACACAACCCCGGCGACTTTGCCCTATGGAAAGCTGCCAAGGATGACGAGCCGGAGAGCGTGAAGTTTGACGCGCCGTGGGGACGGGGACGGCCCGGCTGGCACATCGAGTGTTCGGTGATGGCCATGCGCTACCTCGGCGACACGTTCGATATCCACGGCGGGGGTATGGATCTGATTTTCCCACACCACGAAAACGAGATCGCTCAATCGGAGGCCGCCTCCGGTAAGCCCTTCGCGAACATCTGGATGCATAATGGATTGACCCGGTTCAACACAAAAAAAATATCCAAGTCCGACCCGGAGATGCAAGCCATTCTTGCGAAGATGACGCTGAACGTCCTGCTCGATGAGGTGCCCGCTGAGTTGCTCCGTTTCCTGGTGCTGTCCACCCACTACCGTTCGCCGATCGAGTATTCCGAGTCGGCCTTGGACGCCAAACGAAAAGCCCTGGATACCTTTCATCGTCTCTTCGAACGAGTCGAGCGGATCACGAGCTTCTCTCCCTATGAGAATGTGCCGGTGATCCCCGTTGAGCCGCTCGTCACCCGGCCGGAGTCGACCACGGACAGCGGTTCCTCTCCCGTGCCCGAAGGGGCGTTGAGTGGGGTCTACGCTGAGACGACGGACCGCTTCATTACGGCGATGGACGACGATTTCAACACCGGTGCTGCGATCGCGGCCCTCTTTGAATGTGCCACGGCCATCAACCGTTTCATTGAATCCGAAAAGCTGGAGTCTGTGGATACCTCCTCAAGCGATCTTAAAGTCGAATTACTCGCCGCCGCTCATCGCCTGGTGGCGTTGGGTCGTCTAACCGGCATTTTCCTGGCTCCGCCGAAACGAAGGGGGGGGGATGACGATGGCCTGGCGGATACCGTGATGCAGGTATTGATCAAAGTCCGCCAGCACGTACGTAGTCAGAAGGACTTTGCGACGGCCGACATGATCCGCGACCTACTCCAAGAGCAGAAAATTACGCTGGAGGACCGCCCCGACGGCACGCTCTGGCGTCGGGAGTAGGGACATCGACCCCGCGCGCTCCCCTCCGATATCTTTCGTGGTGCAGCCGTCGGGTTAACGTCCGCGGATGCCGCGCGGTCTTTTGCCTGCAGCCTTGCGGGAGAAGCCTTTGGTGCGGAACCACTCGATGTCCGCCTGGTCGAGCCATCCATCCTGATTGAGGTCGGCGATACGCAGTCTGGCCATGCCCAGAGTGGATAACTCATCGACGCTAATGTGGAGCACGCTCGGCGTTGTGCCACCCGCCGTGGTGCCACAGCATGACACCATATCCGTGGTTTCGAGATGATCGGAAATAAACTGCCAGTCTCGCGCATCGACAAACGCATCGCCGTTGAAGTCAGCGTTCACACCTGTCGTACCGCAGGGCGTGTCCGCGTCCTGTGCGGAGAAGTAATAATCCACGAAGACCCCGAAATCAAGTACATCGATTGTGTTGTTACCATCCAGGTTGCCGCTCACAAGCCAATTGCCACCAAAAAACGGATCACCACTAAACGATGCATAGTATCGACCGTTTACAATCGACAACGACGATACCGACTTGACGGTGTGCAGCGGGTCACGTGCCGAGATGCACTGATAATCGCCTGGTGGAACCTCAAACAGTACCCCATCGGCGTGTCCCTGTAGGTTGAACGGCGGGCCAAAATGGACCGTTTGAGAGACTACGAACGGAGCCTCCAAGCAGTTGGAGTATAGTTCAAATTCGATACAGCGATCAAGCGTCGTTCCATCCTGTCCGGAGTTCATCGCCGGTGACAATTCGAGATCCACTTCGACGAGTGTTGTCTCTTCCACATCAATCGTCCACGAGCAGCTATTCGAGGTACCGCAGGCGTCCACAGACGTACAAGAGAACTCCGAAGTGCCGACCGGAAAAAGGCCACCCCCATTGATCAAATGGTTGATGTCCACTCCCGCGGAGTGGGTCGCCGTACAACTCACGTCGATCGCCCCCTGGCAATCACTGGAGGCGGTGGGGGCGTTCCAGGTTAGCGTGGGGCCGGAGGAACCCGGGTCGGCCATGAGCAGCGCGCTGTTGGGGCACGAGATCGTTGATGCGGAGGAGTTGATGAAAAACTCAACCGAACAGCATGGCTCAAACGGCACGACTTGCCCCGACATATCCGAGAGGGTGGTACGCTTCGGATTACCGTCAAGCCAACAGAGCTGGTCGGATTGGCACGCCCCCAGGGCTGTAAACTGGACGCGGGCCAGCGTCGTGGGACCCTGACTTCCGGAGCCACCCAGGTTGATGCCGACGGAGTAGAACACGGTGCCGGCGGTTTCGTTGATTTCCCGAAACAGTTCCAGTTCGTACGGCGATGTCGGGTCTACATAACTGCCGGGGATGATTGACTGAAAGGCCAGAACCGTTGGATCATAGTGAAAGAACAGGTCCGTACCGGCGATGACGTTGGTGCTGAATCCGAGTTCGATGTCAAAGGTTACCGTGTCACCCGAGGTAAAGCACGATTGGGTGGGCGAGGGCATCAGGGCGTTGAGACACAGCGTGGGAATGGCCGCACAGACGCAATGTCCCGCATTCGTGTCGCATGAGGCACCGAAACAGTCCGCGGCGGAGTTGCACGAGATGGTGTTGATGTCGATGCCCACACACCCCCCTGCGCCATCACAGGTGTCGTTGGCCGTACAAATCTGGCCGTCGTGGCAGGTGACGCTGGTGTCAGAGGGGGAGTGAGTGACCGTGCCCGTTTCGACGTCGCACAGGTCATCGGTGCAGGCATTCCCATCGTCAATTGATACCACATTCCCAAGCAGTGGATCGCAGCAGGACGTGACCGGGTCATAATTCGGCGTGCCCGTGCATACGCCGTCGATGCAGGTGTCCTGATCGGTACACACGCTTCCGTCGTCGCAACTCGGGTTCGGTACGCAGGTGGCCAACACAATCTGGGAGATCGCCGCGGCCATATCCAAGGCCGCATCACTGGTTCGAACGGCGGTGCCGCCCGTCGCGGCCGCTAACGCATCTGCAAGAGTCGTGACACATAAATCCGAACCCGTACCGGTAACGGGAGAAACGATCGCGCCGTTGGCGGCCGCGACGACGCCCGCGTTCGTTATGCTGTCGCGATCATCACCAGGGTCATTACAACCATCGGGACGACTGCCGTTGCAGGGGCCTTCGTCGGCCAGCGGGACTATGAGCTTGGTCGAGCCCGGTGTCCAAGGGAAGCGGGCAGCCACCATGGCGGTTGCCGGTCCCCATGATTCGAACGATGACGCACCGTTGGGAAACGCGCAGGTATCCAAGGCTCCGGGTACGCTGGTGCCGAGCAGTGACACGACATCATTTTCCAAACAGGTGAAAGAAATGTCACCCGAGTTCGTGATACCGAGAATCGTTGGTGTGACGGTTGCGCCGATGGCTTCAAGCTGAGCGATGACATCGGCGATCTGCCCGCACAGGGCGATGGCCTCGTCGCGCATCGATCCAGACGTATCCATGATGAATACGAGGTCTACCGGCACACAATCGAAGGTGGGTTCACACGCCACACAACCAGGTATGGGGACGTGGGTGCACGTGTTGAAGGCGCAGATGTCATTCGTACAGGCCAAACCATCGTCGCAGTTGCTGTTATCGGTGCAGCCCCCGGTAGCCACGCTTGGCATGACGCCGTACGAAACGGTGCTAAGCGGTAGCAGCAGCGCACCCGTTGCCAATGCGATCACACAACCAGCGCGGACCATAGTCTTCCTTCCCTTGCACATAGATTCAGGCCTCTCAAGCCGTTTACTCAGCGCAAGACATGCGCCCTCTTTTCCCTCATCGCGGATTCCCAACAACAAAGAATGGTGTCAACACAAGCACGGCAGTGCCTGGATGCAACCCTCTTTTTATACAGTCACCCGCAACCCCACGACGCCACTATAACCGAAACGTCCTCAAAAGTCGCTAGGGTCCGGAAAAAGCGTCGAAAAATAAATACCGTTCACCGACGATGTTCTGGTAATAGTCGTCTCCATCCACGTCGCCGTCCTCATCGAAATCAAACCACCTGAGACAATCGGCCCCAGGCGACACAAAAAGCGGGTCTGCGGAATTTCCGCTGAAACAGGACAACATCCTCGCCGTATCTCGGAGGTCAACATCACCATCGTCGTCGGAGTCTCCAAGCAGGCACCCGAGCCGACATTTGGGGACCTGGCACTGTAGAAAACAACCCGGCATCGCCAGGCAGGTTTCCGGTGGCAGGCCGCCGAAGCAGATGCCGTTGTCACAGCAACAGGTTGGTAAGCAATCACACAACCCCGGTGGCGTCGAGAACGGACAGAGGTCGTCGCAGTCCTCCACGTTGTCGCCATCCGTATCCAGCACGGCTTCGCAGGCATCCGGGGTGCCGTTACCGTTACAATCAGGGTCGCATACGTCCGGAATCAAGTTGCCGTCGCAATCGACGGCCGTGCCTGTCACCCCCTGGCACCCAACACACGTCGCGCCTGTTTCCCAATCCAGATCACAGGTGTCCGGAATGTGGTTCGTGTTGCAATCCGGTTCGCACTCATCGGGTATACCGTTCCCGTTGCAATCAATGCTGGTTTCGCAGTTCGGAAGGCTACACCCCAGTCGCGTGCAGTCCACATCACACAAATCAGAAATCCCGTTGCCGTTGCAGTCCACCAGACCGATGGCCGGACCGACCGTTACGATGCCTACGGATTCAGGCGTACCCGGTTTGAACAGCCCCAAGGTGACCGTGCTTTCTTGCGGGACGACACTTGCATCGAAACGGAAGTTGTACAGCGTGCCCCATCGTAACGCGTTGGCGTTTTCGTCCGTAGCAAATGGTGTGGTCGCCCATGTAATCGAACCGGGTGCTAATGTGGCCGTCCAGTCGGTGCCGTCGATGAGTTCCCCGCTGTGATAAAACACATCATGGAAGCCGATATTGAGAATGGACGCTCCATCCGGAAGCGGTACGCTGAATGACCCGCCTGACCGATCGGAGTTCATGTTAAAAACCGCATACTCATAGTGGAAAAAACCGTTGTTCAGGTCCGTGGCTTTCGCTCCGAGAATGAACAGCCCTTCGCCCGGTACCTGCGCTTCGGTAATCACTACCGTGGGGTCGGCCGCCGCCCAGGCATAGATGGCCGCTCGTTCCGTCATGGTGGGACCCAATGCGTCAGCCAACGCGAATTCTTCGCCTCCGAGGTGGAGCACGTTGATCGGCTTATAGGACGCGTTGTTGTTGTCGTTTTCTGCTGCGGCGTCGTCCGGAGTGATGTACTGAACCTCGGTGAAGTACTCCGCGCCGATATTGGATGCCGGCCTCAGGTCGTCGTTATCCACCTGCAGCCGTCGTCCGATGATGTCGGAGGGATCTCTTGTTCCGTAGGGTGGCGGACCGGGGAAAAACCCGGTGTGGGCGTTCACCTCGGATCGCGGTCCAAGATAGCGCCAGTTGCCGTTCAAGGAGGAGCTGTACAGGTCCGAACATCCCGGTGCCAGAGCGACTGTGCCGGGGACCGAGCCATCGGTGTCACTACAGGTGCCGCACTGGTTGCCGTCGGTCGCGAAAAAACCATGCTTCAGCCACGATAGCCCGATCTGCTCAAATCGACTCTGTTTCAGTCGGTACAGGTTTTGGGAGATGACCGGATGCTGGTTACTGTTGTCAAAAACCCAGGACAAGTTCTCGTCGCCGATGTTGCATGAGATTGCGCCGAGGGAGAACGCCGACACCCAGCGTGCGGGATCTCCGTTGAGACTCACATTCTCGCTCCCGTAGCTCGTCGTTCCTGATAGTGCGGTTACTGTGACGTCCGGACCAATCACCACGGCGGCCACGCCACCCATAGTATCCGTGTAATCGGCAGGTGCATACGCCGGGGGAAACGCCGGAGCCGCCGGGTCGAGCGACTCGACCGACAGTTCGATCACCAATTCCGCAAGCGGTGCCTCCAGATAATCCTCCACGCCTAACGCCTTGGCCCAGGATGAGGACAAAGTCACCCACTCCGACGTCAAGACAACCAAGCC
The DNA here is from genome assembly GCA_024278775.1 of Planctomycetota bacterium. Next base: position 5,929 of record JAJRSP010000176.1, on the reverse strand, counting down.
GGCTTGATAATCCAGTCGCACATCGACATCCAGGGCAATCAGCCCGGATGCTCCGAAGCGGAATTGCTGGTCTGTCGTCGTGCCCGAAATGGTAAGTTGCTGCGCGTAGGAACCAAGCGGCATCTGGATGCGCATGTCGCGCGTCTCTACCGAGCGGAGGTTACCGCTGAGGATAAATCCTTCAGTAACATCGAGGTCTGCCGACACGAGTGCTGCGTTGCCGCCGGTGACATCTACCGTGAGCGCTGACCCCGGCGTGACAGGGTGCACAATACTCCACGGCGAGGATGATTCCGAACTGGACCGCAACGCGACACCTGCACCCGCGATGGCCGAAGCACGTAATTGGAGGGTTGCGGTTCCTTGGCGGACGCGCCATTGGCGCACATCGGCCGCGTGGGCCGTGGAACCGATGGCACAGGCCGCCGTCAGTGCATAGACCAGCAACCGGGTCGTGCGATCTCGTTCCGTTACGTAAGGCTTTTGCTTCTTACCCACTTTCAGCTCCCCCATGCGGCGTGCGCAAGCATCGCCGACGCTCTTCGCTGCAGGCTTCCATGCCCTACAAGGGTGACGCTATTGCGGGCAGCAAGGCAAACCCTTCCGTCGAAAACGTCCCCACGACACTCTAGCAACGCAATCAGCCCGGTTCAACACGAATACCAGTTCAATTCCACATGATTCAGAAGGCTCTGATTTTCGGACCGACGGTTGCTCGCCCGACATCCGTCCGAGGTAATGGCGGTGACTATTGTCCGATAACGTGCCGAACGATTGGGACATTGAAACGATACGTTCCTGGCGACGGGTGGAGATTGGCAGAAGGATGGCTGAGCAGAGGTCCCTGCCGCGTCTTTGGTGTAGGGTGGGACGCCTGATGCGTCTGATGCAACTGACGTAGGCGTAACTGGTTACGCCTTTCGCCAGAGTGAGTAGCTGGAACCTGATCCGCACCAAACGCCATGATTACATTGTAGGGTTGATAATAGAACCCACGGCGCAATTGCGTTGTTTTCCGGAGAGTTATTAGTAATTATCCCATTTTTTGTTAGGCTGGGAAGCGGTAATCGGCTATATTGGCGGGGGTGTAGGCGTCCATCGTGACCCGAGAGCTTGCTTGGTCGAGCCTCTGGGCGTGCGCGGTGTATGCCTTTGCGTGAAGGATGGTTCGCCAAGGTGGATCTGCGGCGCTGAGAAGTGGGAGACGCTTGTTGGGGCCGTGCGGTGGAGAATGGGGAAGGTAGGCTGACCGTGCGAGCTTTGCTCCGAGCTGGTCGACACGATGGCGTCGGGTTGAGCTCCGCTGGTGTCACATTGTGGCACTTCCGTGGGGCGCGTGCCGGGTGCCGTATCATTCCCTCATCTCCCTCATTCGGTCCGGTGGTGCGTCGGGTTCATGGGAAGCATGTTGGTGCTGCGGTGCAGGTGGCGAGGTGGGCCTGCATCGGTGAGCGGGAAGTGAGCGACTAATGAAGTTGACTATAGGGAAATGGAACAAGGTGGCGGTATTGTTGGCCGTGGTCTGGTGCGGTGCGGCTCAGACTTCGGTCCGCGCGTCCTGTTCATGCGACGGCGGCGTTACCTTTTTGGAGTTACGTTACAATGGGTACAACGGTGCGACGGTCTCCATTGACGACGGCGGGGGCGTGATCTTCAATTCGGTGCTCAATGATGGTGATGTCTTCCCCTTGTTCGGGAGCAGCTCCAATGGGAAATTCCGCAGCAACAACCTGGTGCTGACCGTCAACGGCGTCGACACGAACTTGCATGTGTCGTGCTCGCAGCCGATTGGGGTTGGGCTGGTTTTTGGGCCTTTCACGATCGAGAACTTCGCTTCGAGAAACGGTGGGTTTTGTATCCCCATTTGTGGCGACAGCGGATCGTTCGCGATGCCGACCCTTCTTACAAAGTCGGGGCAGGGCTATTCGGATGATGTTTGTGTCTCCAGCCTGAGACCGATCACGACCGGTGGGTCACCGGCTCCCTTTGTGGTGACTGCGCAGGCCAACATTTCTCCGTCTGACCCGACCAATCCGGCTGCTGCCGCTACGATCGGAAAAGTGTTCGTCCACAAGGACGGCGCGGGCGTCAAGAACAGCGCCTGTCATGGCAACAAGGAACTGGCCGGTACCGGTGGCGATAAGGACGAAGAATTGGTCTTCACCTTTGATAGCTCCGTCAAAGCCGGGTGCGTGGAGATTGGTCTAAACAAAATAGAGCTGTCCTCCAACGGTGGCGGCTCGCAGATCAGTCTGACCGCCGTTGCGGAGGCAGGTCAGGATCAGACCGTGATGCCTTTGGCTCTGGTTGCGCTAAACGCGACGCAGAGCGAGCCGATTCCGGGCCAGACGATCACATATACCTGGTCGCAGCTTTCCGGTCCGACGGTTACCTTTACCGATGTTCATGCGAGCACGCCTGTCTTTGAAGCACCGGTGGTGGCGGTGCCGACTGTGCTGGAGTTCGAGGTGTTGGTGACCTCGGGCACCACGTCCGCCACCGATACCGTGCAGGTGGTGGTCAATCCCCCAGCGCCGAACAATTCGATGCCCATGGCCAACGCCGGCACGACACAGATCGTGACGAGCCTGACACCGGTCATGTTGGATGCTCTTGGCTCAACGGATCCGGACAACGATACGTTGAGCTACCAGTGGACCCAGGTGCAGGGTCCGCCGGTGGTTCTCCTTGACGCTGCGACGGCTCGACCGCGTTTCATCGCACCGAACGTTCTCCGCGAAACAGAGCTGGTTTTTCGCGTCACCGTGGAAGATGGGCAGGCCGTGTCATCGTCCACCGTGTCGGTATCGTCCGAGTCGAGCCAAGACGCTCCGGTGATTTTCGTTTCGACGGTCGCGTCGTCGGGCTATGATATCGTGATTACGACGGCACAGCTCACGGCCGTGTTCGTACCGGACGGATCAAAGAGTGGGTCGATCTCACTCGGGTCCGTTCTCCCCGCAGATACGCTCGTCGATGGTTTCAAGGTTCGTGAAACCCAAGGCAAGATCTACGTCAACAAAGTCAGCTTTAGTTGTTCGTGTGCCGTCAATTCCGATTGCGACGATGGCGACGCCTGCAACGGTATCGAAACGTGTGACGTCGTTTGCGGGTGCCAGGCGGGTACACCGCTTGTGTGCGATGACGGCAACCCCTGCAACGGCACCGAGACATGTGATGCAACGCTGGGCTGCCTCGCGGGAGTTCCCGCGTCTCCGGGCACATCATGCGCCGATGGCGATATCTGCAACGGTGACGAAACATGTGACACCAATGAGAACTGTGTGGCGGGAACGCCGCTCGTCTGCGATGACGGCAACCCGTGTAACGGCATAGAGTCCTGCGATCCGACCCTCGGTTGTCAGCCGGGTACGACGTTGGTTTGTCCACCGGTCGAAGTGGTGTTTATTGTGGACACCTCGGAGTCCATGCAAGATGAGGGCGAGGACATCTGCAACACCATCGAAGGCGTCGTTGCCGAATTGCTTTCGGTGGGAATCTCCGTTACTCATCACGTTCTCGCGATCCATCCCGATCACGATGATGATCTCTTCTCCTGCCAGTCTGCCGGTGAGACGGTTCACGATTTGTTCGGCGATATTGTGGTGGGTGAGCCGGATGGTTGTTCGGGCGATCTGAGCGGGAGCGGCAGTACCGAGGACGACGAGAACTGGGGGCCGGCCACTGCGATTCTGGCTGACGGGTATCCCTGGCTTCCGGGAGCGATTCGTGTGATCGTCCCGATCAGCGACGAGGGCGCGTGTCTGGGTGACGGCTGTGACGACCCCGGTAGTGACCGGGATTCCGTTGACAACGCCATCGCCATCGCCTCGGCCGACAATGTGTTGGTATTTCCGTTGACGGGAGATGACTCAAGCTCATGTGTCCTTGGTTTAGCGCACGCGTTGGCTGACGGAACCGGCGGTTCTACGTTCCAGTCCGCCAATCCGAGTTCGGACCTGGCCGATGCGATTGCTTCGGTTGTGATGAGCGCCTGCTTGACCGTGAGTTCGTGCGACGATGGCGATCCCTGTACGGTGTCGGACACCTGCACGAACGAAGTGTGCTTGGGGACCCCGGTAGACTGCTCCTCGTTGGATGATGCTTGCCACGTGGGCGTGTGTAATTCGACGAACGGGCTTTGCGAAGCGATTGCCACGCCGGGGGCGGTTTGCGACGACGGGTTGCTCTGCACGGCGACCGATCAGTGCGATGCCTCGGGGGTTTGTGTCGGCAGTCCTGTCGACTGCAGCGATGGGAACCTCTGCAATGGTATCGAAACGTGTGATCCGGCGGCCGGTTGTGTACCCGGTAGTCCTCTCGTTTGTAGTGACGGCAATGTGTGCAACGGGGCGGAGACATGCGATCCCACGTTGGGCTGCCAGTCGGGCACGCCGGTGAGTTGTGATGACGGGAACGTGTGCAACGGATTGGAAACGTGTGATCCCGTGCTGGGTTGCCAGTCGGGTACGCCACTGGCGTGCGACGACGGCAATGCCTGCAACGGCTTGGAGACGTGCGATCCCACCAACGGGTGCCAGAGCGGTGCGGCGCTGGGCTGTGATGACGGCAATGCGTGTAACGGCTTGGAGACGTGTGATCCGAGTAGCGGATGTGTCCCCGGTACTCCGCTGAGCTGCGATGACGGCAGCGTGTGTACCGGATTGGAGACGTGCGATCCAAGCAGCGGTTGTGTATCCGGTACATCATTGAGTTGCGACGACGGTAATCCCTGCAACGGCCTCGAAACATGTGACCCGGTGCTTGGTTGCCAAAGTGGCTCGCCGTTGGTTTGTGATGATGGTAACCCCTGCAACGGTACCGAAACCTGCGATGTGATACTCGGCTGCCAGCCGGGAACACCTCTCAATTGTAATGACGGCAACGTGTGCAATGGTACCGAGACTTGCGATCCGGTGATTGGTTGCGTGGGTGGTTCGGCGCTGGCGTGTGACGATGGCGATCCCTGCAACGGTGTCGAGACGTGTGATCCGGATTCGGGTTGCGTGCCGGGTACCCCGCTGGTGTGTGATGACGGAAATGTGTGCAACGGCAGCGAGACCTGCACGCTCGGTGTTGGTTGTGTGGCGGGGACGCCGTTGGCGTGTGACGACAACAATGCGTGCAACGGTGTTGAAACCTGCGACCCGCTTACGGGATGCCATGCCGGGACACCGTTGGTCTGTGACGACCAAAACGTTTGCACCGGCATCGAAACGTGTGATCCACTTCAGGGTTGCCAGTCGGGTACGCCGCTTTCCTGCGACGACAACGACGTATGTACGGGACTGGAAAGTTGCGATCCGGTTAGCGGTTGTCAGAGTGGCACACCGATCGTATGTGATGACGGGAACGTGTGCAACGGCACGGAAAGTTGCGACCCGGTCAACGGGTGTCAGCCTGGAACCCCTCTTTCCTGTGACAACGCGGATGTGTGCGACGGCCTGGAGAGCTGCGATCCAACGTGGGGTTGTCAGCCGGGCGTCCCGTTGATTTGTGACAACGGCAACGTGTGTGACGGCATCGAAACCTGCGATCCGGTTGGCGGTTGTCAGCCGGGCACACCCCTTGCGTGCGATGATGGTAACGTGTGTACCGGTGCTGAAACCTGTGATCCCGCCGCCGGCTGCCTGCCGGGTACGCCTCTTAATTGCGACAACGGGAATGTCTGCGACGGTTTGGAATCGTGTGATCCGGTCCTTGGATGTCAGTCCGGAACGCCCATGAATTGCGACGACGGCTTCTTCTGTACGGGGGTCGAGACGTGTGATCCGATCACCGGCTGCAACCCGTCTCCGGGGGATCCCTGTCCTGTTCCGCTGCTCTGCAATGAAACGCTCGATCTGTGCGTGGAGTGTCTCGTTGACGCGGACTGCGAGGACAACAACGTGTGTAACGGTATCGCCACGTGTGATGTCAACGGGTTCTG
>JAJRSP010000175.1 GCA_024278775.1 Planctomycetota bacterium | reverse complement strand
ACCGCACCGAGCTCGCGCGCGGGGACGCCCACGACCGTGGTCTTAGGTGCCACATCTCGAATCACGACCGCTCCGGCACCGATGATGGACTCGCGGCCGATACGAAGACTCTGAGTGACTGTCGCACCAATACCGACAAACGCGCCGGGTTCCACCGTGACCCGACCGGCCAGGCGAGCACCGGGGCAGATGTGCGTGGCTTCCCCTATGATCGATTCGTGATCCACGATGCTTCCGGTGTTCAAAATCACCGAGTCTCCGATTTGGCAATGGGCACACACGAGCGATCCGGCCGCAATCACGATGTTCCGACCGAGCACCACGTTTTGAGCCAGATTGGCAGAAGGATGAACGGCGTTGACCAGACGTAAACCGGCCTGCTCCAGATCACCGGCTAGTGTGCCACGGGCACCGTTGTGACCGACGGCGACAATCCCGGACTCGATATCGAACGCCGATCGCAGTGCCGAGAGGTCATCGGGATGCCCCAACACCTTGACCCCGTCGATGTGACGCCCGACGAGAGATCGGTCTGAGTCCACAAACCCCACCACCTGGCAGCCGCCAGCATTTCGAAGAATATCCAGGACCACACGACCGTGGCCGCCACAACCGGCTATGATACAGCGGCTCGCTTGGGATCGCTTTGAATGATATGTCATGGGGTGTCCGGCTCCTGTGGTTATAGCGGCAGCTCAGGCGCTTTATCGGACAATAGGGTCATCGGCTGGACAAAAACCGCTCACCGCATTTTCAGCGCGCCGCGGGGATTGCGACCAACACCTGCAAAGTGAGGCGGTTGGACATGCCGATTGAGATAGGGAAGGACACGGACCCAGCCTTATAACAGTATGTTTTCGGCAAGGGAAACCCATAAGAACTTATTTCACATGATCTTAGAAGAGAATCGAGTCCGCGAATCATCGCAGGCGAAGCTAGTCACGGCACCGTTCGTCGTGGCCGTCGTACTGCTGGGTTCGGCGGCGATACTGGCCGGTCCGGTTGCTTCGCGTTTGGATTTTCGGCGGGCCAAAGAACCGCTCCCGCTAACAGCCCGGTTGACGGAACTGGATGTGGACGCTCTGTACCCGTACGTGCTCAAGGAGAAAAAATATCTTGAGCCAAGCTTCGTCGAGGCGTTGGGTACGGAGGAATACATCCAGTGGAAACTCGAAGACACCAGCGCCGCCCCCCATGATCCGCTACGGTTTGTGAACCTGTTTGTGACCTACTACTCCGGCGGGGTCAATTTGGTGCCGCACACCCCGGATGTGTGCTATCTGGGTAACGGCTATAATCCGTCCCAGGCGCACGAGAACATGGAGATGGCACTGCCGTCGCTGGGCGCACAGACGCCGGAGGTACCGGTTCGTGTTTGTTCCTTCGTCAAGACGGCGATCTTCAACAGTCATGAAACCACGGTGGTGTATACGTTCTATTGCAACGGGCATTTCGTGAGCACACGAACCGGAGTACGCCTCTTGATCAATGATCCCGCTGCCAAACATGCGTACTTCTCCAAAATTGAGGTAAGCTTTCCGGGGGCGGATCGTTCGACCTCGATCAAAGGGGCCCGGCGGATATTTGATAAGGTACTTCCGATCCTCATCCGGGATCATTTTCCGGATTTCCAAGCGGCTGAAGCTACCCCGAAAAGCTAGAAACGAAACACCAGGACGCACGACGACAACCTAGCCGGTTGCACAAGGCTGGAATGGAACAACCCTCATGGCCAAAAAACGCTTAAACAAAAACATGGTCGTCGGTCTCACGTTGTTCGGATTCATGGTGATGATCGTATTGTCGATCATCATGCTCAGCCAACTCCGGAAACGCGACCCGAAGTACTTTGTGGATCTGGCCGAGCAAGCCGTAGAGGGAAAACACTGGGAACAGGCGGCGCTGTTCTATAAAGAGGCTTGGCAGCGAAGCCACGACGCTGCTCATCTCGTGCGACTGGGCGATGCCCTGTTGGAGTTGGGTGATGTGCAGCAGACACTCGCCGCATGGCGGCAGGCGCTGGTGGCTCAACCCGACCTTCTCGTCGCCCACCGTGCCCAGCTAGGGCTGCTTTTGGAGCTGGCCGAGCTGAACCGACAAGAAGCGCAGTGGCAGCTTGTACGTGAGGCCGCCGAATCTATGTTGGAACTCTCGGGCGAAGAGGCCGCCGCAGACCGAGCCTACGCGTTGTACGCCAAGGGGCTGTCGTTGCTCCACACATCGAGTGTCGACCCCGCTCTTATCCCACAGGGTTTTGCGGCCATGGAACAAGCCGTAGCCCTTGATCCAACAAAGGTCAGCTACGCTATTGACCTTGTCGAGCAATACGTGGGGCGTAACCGGCACGGTGATGCCAAGGCGCTGCTCGATCAGCTTCTTTCGCAACCTGACAACCCGGGCGACGCCGGTTCGCGCGTACTCGCGTCTTATGCCATGTTTCAGGCGAACCAGGGCGAAGTGGAGTCCGCGCGTGCCTCTTTCAAGAAATCCCTTACGTTTGCGAAAGACGCACCGGAGGCGTTGTTCGAAGCCGAGTTAGCCTACAGTGCGTTTCTGATCGACCAGTGGGCCATGGCTCGACGCACCGACGCGGGCGATGACGTGATCCAGGAGAGATTCCAACAAGCCGAGGCTCTGCTGCGCCATACGATCGCCCGGAACCCCGACCGATATGAACCTTATCTTCAACTAGCCACGCTCTACAAAACGGATCAACGGTATGCCGACGCCGTAGACGTTTGTGAGCAGCGGCTCGACCGAGGCCTGTCGCGGCGCGGCGTGCAGGCCAGTCGTCATCGCCACCATACGTTTATCCTGATGATCCTGGCGTCAGAGAACTGCGTGGCAGAGTCGATCAATGCGCAGAAGGAAGATCGGATCGAAGATCGCGAGAAGTGGCTGAAACGTGCGGAACAGTTCCTGGCGGATGCCCGGGGTGAATCCGCCGATCATCCTCGGGTGCGGGCCCAGGCCGGACAAATCAAAGTGGCGCGCGGCGAGTATCGGGCCGCGCTGGAAGATCTCCGTGCGGCCGACGAAGCCTACCGGAGCTTCAGCATTACGGACTGGTCCAACAAGCTGCTTCTCGCCCGCGTTCATCTTCGCCTGGGTGAAGCCGGTTCCGCGCGCCGCGTCATCGAAGACGTGCTACCGGAGGCACGCGTCTCGCGGTCTCGCGACGCGGCGTTCTGGCTTCTCTATGCCCAGGCGTTGATCGAAACCAATGAGCTCGAACGAGCGCGTTCTCTTACGGAGAGTATTCTGCGAAGTAACCCGGATCATAAACAAGCTCAACAAGTGATGGCTGCTGTGCTCGAGCGGCAAAACAAACCGGCCGCCGCCGGTGCCATGGTTGCACGGGCCACGGGTGACGCCGCCCTCCAGACGATCCTCGAAGCCCGCAAGCAGGCGATGGAGGGCGATATCGACGGCGCGATCAAGCGTTTGGAACGCGCACTGGAAGATGATCCCGGCAACGTGCCATTGGTGTCGGCCGTGGTGACGGAACTGATCAATCGTGAACGAACGGATGAAGCCAAGATCATCGTGGATCGCGCGATCGCCGCCGACCCCTTCGATAACGACCTGAAAAGAATGGCGATCTACGTGGCACCGGGACTCTCCAAAGAAGACCGGGACCGCGCGCTGAAGCAACAGCTTGAATCCGAGGCGGATGGTTTTCGTAGCCATCTGGATCTCGCCGCATTCTATCTGCAGCGTGACAAACTAAGAGACTCGCTCGACGCAATCAACAAGGCGGAACAACACTACCTCGAGAAGGATACGCCGGCCGCCCGAAAGGCCACCGTGGGACAGTACAGGGCCATGTTGCGGTTGAAGATGCGTCTCGCGGGGCAACTGGACGACCAGGCGGCTTTGAGGGCCGCCCGCGACGCCGCCACGAAGCACAACGTCGACGGTGCCGGTGGTAAGTCGCTGTTGGGCCTCTATCACATGATCCACAAAGAATATGACCTGGCCATTCGGGCGTTCCGCGGCACCGTGGCACGGCAGCCCTCCGATGCCTGGTCGTTCACGCTGCTGGGACAATGCCTGTACCAGGTGGGACGTTCGGAGGAAGCCAAATCGGCCTTTGAAAATGCGACACGAATCAGCATCAAAAACGGTCTGGCGTATAAAGGACTGGCGATCATTGCCCGCGACCAAGGCGATGACGAGGCGTTCGAGAATCACTTCCGCTCGTGCCAGCGTCTGATCCCGACGGACAGTTGGGTGCGATCGGTCACCACGGATCGTCAGGAGCAAGCCGATCCGATCGCCGCCATCGAGCGGCGGGAGGCGACCCTCTCAACACACCCGGATGACGTGGATAACCTCAAACGGCTCGCGCACCTCAGTGAAAGCACCAACGATAACGACCGAGCTGACCGTTACTACGAACGACTTCTTCGGCTCGCACCGGATGACCCTATCGTGGCCACGGTGGCGGCCGCCTACTTTCGTCGGACCCACCGACCGGCACGCGCACTCCAAACGCTGCGCACGTTTGCCGACACGCGGCCATCGGGTGAAGCCAGGGCGGAGGCACTGCTGCGCGTGGCGGCCCACCACATGAGTCTCGGTGAACTCGACCGCGCGGAACGGTCGATGCTCAAAGCGGCAACCGAGGCGGAAACGCTGGACGTCATATTGGCGCTGGCGGATTATTATATGCAAACCACGATCGAGCCGGAGAAAGCCCTACCGTGGTTGAACAAGGCCGTCGATCAGGGTTTGGCATCGTCTTCCGCCAAACTACCTCGCATGCTGCAGGCGCGAATCCAATGCAAACTCAGCCGCAGCATAAACGACATTGCCGGCGCGCAGAAAGATGTGGATCTGCTGCAATCCCGGTATCCCAACGACGCGGCCCGACTTCTCTGGCAAAGTGAAGTATACGCTCAGTCCGGTCGCCTCACCGAAGCTGTCAAGTCGTTAACGGACTATCTCACGGAGCGCCCAAATCACGTGGAGGCGCTATTCCGCAGAGCGCGACACCAACTGGCTCAGGGACGCATCGTCCACGCCATCACGGATCTTCAGACCATCAAACAGCTTGGACCGCTCGCGCTCGATCTGAAACCCCGGCTGCTCCTTGCCAACCTGCTGCGCCGTGTCGACCGAAACGAGGATAGTTTGCGCGAACTGGAATCGCTCGCCAAAGATGCTCCGGAGTCGGCCTTGGCCATGCAGGCGCTGGTCGACGGCTACATTCGTGCCGGTCGTGCCGCCGACGCCGACCAACTTGTCACCGCACAGATCAATCGTGGAGGGGACGCGCCGGACCCCCGATGGTTCATGTTGCGAGGACGGATTTCGCAGGCGCTGGGCGAATACGACAAAGCACTCGCCGATTTCCGGAGGGGCACCGAAGCGGAAGGATTAAACACCGCCGACCTGGCTATTATCCTTGACACGTTTTTGTTCGCAAAAGAATACAACGAAGGCACGGAATACTACCGCCGATGCCCGACGTCCCTTCGAGAAAGCCTGCCGATCATGGTGCGTGGTGCCGCGTTGCGCGCACGGGCCGGCCACACCCAGGCCGGTGTCGACCAGTTTCGCCAGGCGATGATTCTTGCTACGAAAACACCAGCCGCCGGCATGGTGGATATCACCGTGGCCCTGCAACGTGCCTACCCGGATGAGGCGGCCATGGAGGATGCTATCCAGCTATTCTCCGGCCAAGCACGCCAGGGCGACACGGGGTGGGCCGACGCCAGGATACGCACGCGCCTGTACCGTCTGGCTGCGCACCTGAACGAGAGCCGAAGACAAGCCCGTCTGGAACTCGCGGTCACGGAACTCGATGAATTGTTCGCCTACGCCAACGACGACGCCAATCGCGCGCTGGTGCTTCACGACAAGGGGGAGGTGCTACAGGCGATCGGGCGTGCGGAAGAAGCACGAAAGGCCTACGAAGACGCGCTGAAGTATGGCGAAAGCTGGGCCACGCTCAACAATCTGGCATACGTGCTGTCCGACTCGCTCCATGAGAACACAGCGGCGCTTCCCTATGCCAAGCGGGCGGCCGCCCTCACGGATGACGCCAATGTGCTGGACACTTTGGGGTGGATTTATGTCGGTCTCGGACGATACGCCGACGCAATCGCCGAGCTAAGCCGTTCCCTACGTTTCGATCCGGATGGTGCCTTGACCCAATATCACTTGGGAGAGGCGTATCGTCGCGACGGGCAGTTCACCGAGGCCAGGGATACGCTGCAGGGTGCTCTCGATCTGGCGCAGCGGCAAAGCAAAGCGCCGTTGGCGTCGGACGCGACGGCGGCGTTGGCGCGCGTCGAGGCGCGCGATCGAACGCCATGACGGACAACGGGCTCTATCTCTATCTTCTGCGAGGCGCTCAGCCACCACGGAGTTAAACCAAACGCCGATGATCTGGCTCGTTCTGTTTGTGCTTGTGGTTTGTTCGGGGTGCGTATCCGCCTCGGAGACCGCGCTGTTTTCCCTATCGCGCCAGGCACTTTCAGAGTTCCATCAATCTCGAAACGTGATCCACCGCCGTGCGGCCAGGCTCATGCGCGCTCCCCGGGGTGTACTCATGAGCGTCCTCATCTGTAACACGGGGATCAACGTCGCCATTTTTTCGATTTCTTTTCTGGCCTCGCGCACGCTGAGCGACCGACACCCGGCCTACGCCGCGTTGGTCGGCGTCGGTACGCTACTGGCCGTGATCGTGTCCGGCGAAATGCTGCCGAAGGCAATTGCGTTAAGCAACGCCAAGCGTGTTGCCCCGGCCGCCGGCGCTTTTATCTCCACCATGCATGCGATCCTCGCGCCGCTTCGACTCACGCTGGGCTGGTTGATCGTGGAGCCGGTCACGCGACTGCTATCACCATCGCAACGCCTCCCCGACGAAGTCACGACGGACGAGCTACAACTGCTCGTGGAGCACTCCGCCCGCGACGGACACATCAACTCCACCGAAAACGAACTTCTTCAATCGGTCGTCGCACTCGATGATGTCAGCGTGCGTGACATCATGACGCCGCGCGTGGACATGCTGTTTTGCGCGGCCGATCAATCACGAGAAGAGGTGGCCGATCTGTTCGCCAAGCATCACTTGCAACGCATCGTGATCCGCGGCCGGGATCAGGACGATATACGAGGTGTCCTCGATTCGCGCCACTTCTACCTGGACCCGAGGCGCGAATGGCTCACACTCGCCAGCCCGGTCAAATTCGTTCCCGAACAGGTCAACCTGCTGCAACTCCTACGAGAGCTACGCGGTGCCCCGGGACGATTGGCGGTCGTGGTAGATGAATTTGGGGGCACGGCTGGCTTGGTGACGCTGCGCGGCGTGATCCGCTGGATCGTGGGTGAAACTCCCGAAGCCCCCGGCGAATCCGACAAGACCACGACGCAGCGAATCGATGAAAACACCTATCGTCTCTCGGCCGACCTGAGTGCGCGCGTGTGGGCCGAGCGTTTCGGAATACAAGAGATTGATCGCAACATCAGCACGGTGGGCGGGCTGGTGCTGTCTCGACTTGGCCGGGTGCCCCGCGGTGGGGAGCGCGTGCGCGTGCGTAACCTCACGCTTACCGTAGAGTCCATGCGAGGGCGACGCATTCACAAACTGTTGCTCACCCGCGACAGCACGCTCGAAACAGGAGAGGCGCACGAATGATCTGGTCGCTGGTGGGTTTGGTCGTGGTGGGCCTGTTTCTGTCGGGCTTTTTCTCCGGTGCAGAGACCGGCTTATACTGCGTCAATCGGCTGCGCGTGGAACTCGGCGCGCAGCGCGGGGATCCTCAAGCGATTCGTATCGCGCAACTGCTGGCCGACGAACACGGGTCACTGTCCACCACACTCATCGGCACCAACCTGATGAACTATGCCACCACGACCGCCGTGGCATTCCTACTCGCTGACGTCTTAGGCCTTGGCGAAACAACAACGGAGGTTTACACCGTCCTTGCGCTCACGCCGGTCGTCTTCGTGTTCGGTGAGGTGGTACCGAAAAACCTCTTTCAACGTTACGCCGATCAACTGCTGCAACGCGGCAGTCTTCTGCTCAGCATAACCGATCGAGCCTTCCGCCTGACCGGTCTCATCTGGCTACTAAAACAACTGGCCACCGCCGTCAACCGAATCATCAACGGCGAAGGTGGCACGGACACACGTCTGGCACCGAAGTGGCGCGTCGCCCACCTATTGCGCGAGGCGCTGGCGGGTGATGAGGTCGCCGACGATCGACTCGATCTGATCCGGCGCGTGTGCGGTCTATCGGAAACACCGATACACGCCGTCATGGTGCCGCGTAACCGCGTGCGCGTCATTTCCGCACAAGCCGACCGCCGCGAACTACATCGCGTCGCAAGAAAAACGAGCCACACCCGTGTCTGTGTCTACGAGGGACGGCAACGCCACATCGTCGGCGTCATTGATATCGACGAACTTCTCCGAGACTCAACCTGGACCCATGTCCATGAAAAATTGCAGCGGGCCCCGGAGCTTAGCCCGCATGACACCGTCGCCTCCGCGCTCACCCAGCTACAACGATCCGATGCCGAGCTGGCCGTCGTCGATGACAGCGCGGGACGCATGGTCGGCATCGTCACCTTCACCGATCTCCTCCGCGAGCTCGTCGGAGAGCTAAACGCCTAGGCCCTGTCTGAAAACCCTGTCATACTAGTTTCAGTTAAACTGTGCCGATTCCGCCCATGTGGCATGGCACAGTGAGCTGACCAGTTCCGGATCGTTGGCGAATTGATTCCAGGCTGCGATGCCGGCATCGTACAGGGCGTCGTGATCTGCGTACACGCGGTT
>JAJRSP010000174.1 GCA_024278775.1 Planctomycetota bacterium | reverse complement strand
TACACCCGATATGCAATTTTCGTCAGTTTTTCGATTTACCGTGAGCCGAACAGGATATCGCGGCACCAACGCCGGTCATACCCGGCTCCCGGACCCCGAAGTCTGTTAGTGCGCCGATCGGCGTCGGACAAAAACAAGCGTGCCGGCCGTGAGGATCAGCAGGGTCATGGCGACGAGACCCCAGTCAGATACGGCGGGGATGTCGCCGAATCCGGCCACGGTGAACTGAATGACGGCGATGCCGCCGGGTTGACCGTCTCCCGAGGGAAGCGAGGCGGGATCAACCGGGTTGGCGACCTCACCATCCAACGCCATCAAACTATCCAGAGCCGTCACGCCGGGGAACACGGTCAGCGTGTAGGTGTCGGGTAGCAATGGTCCTACCGATTGCAGCTTTATCGGATTCGTGCTTGATCCGGAAGCCAGCGCGAGCGCGTGCGGCCCGGTGGTTGCCCCCACGAGAGAGAAATCGGCGCTCGAGGCATCCACATCAGTGTGAAACACCACGGTCATCGTCGTCATACTGCTCGAAAAACCGACGGTTTCACCCGGTGCGGGATTGGTCCGAACGATCTTGGGCGGACCGGGCACATAGCTCACCTCGGAATCCCCATCCCGCAGGATCCAATCGTCGGGATCAAATTGTACCGTGGAAGGAGTCGCGGCGATCGGAATCAGGAAGTTCTGCGTATCGGCATCGTTGAAGACGACGTGCGTCGCGCCATCCACCACAATGTCGATCGGCATGGTGAAACGTTGCAGAGGGAACGTCTGGGTCTGGTCGATACTGAGCAGCAGGTAACGGTTCCCTTCGAGCAAGATGGAATCCCACCCCCAGTCATAGCTCGGGGCATACTCACCGTAGACCCATTCCTGGAAGAACCAGCTCAAACTGTTGCCTCCGTAAAACGTTTCGCAGACGGCCTGCAGATCTTCCGTGGTGGCCGCTCTGTGTTGAAACGCGGCTCGATACGCCGCCAGCGCATTGAAAAAGTTGTCGTCACCCAGCACGTGCCGCAACATGTGCAACACCCATGACCCTTTGGCGTATGTGGTGGCACTGTTGAAAATTTCCCACAGTTGATCGACCTCGTTATTGTAGACGTACACGCTCCCGGAGCCGGTGTATCTCTGACCGGCCAGGTAGCTCTTCAGCGCGGGCAGACCGGTGCTGCCCGGCTTGTTTTCTGCCCATAACGCCTCGGCATAACTCGCAAATCCTTCGTTGAGCCAGATGTGATTCCAAGTTTTGCAGGTCACGAGATCACCCCACCACTGGTGGGCCAACTCATGCGCTGTGACGGACTCCCAAAAACCGCTTTGCCCGGTAATGGTTTGATGCTCCATGCCGCCGCCAAACGGAAAATTGTACATGCCGTATTTTTCGTTGATAAAGGGGTACTCACCAAACAATGAGCCGAAAACCGGCAGCATGTCGATGACCTTGTTCCAGGCGCTGCGGTTGCTGGGTGAATCTTGCGAGGGGTACACGAAGAACTCCACCGGCATGGAGCCGCCGGGATAAGTATAGTTTACGGACCAGGTGTGATACTCGGTAGCTGAAAAGCTAACGAGATACGTCGCGATCGGATAGTTGCTTGCCCAGCGGAAGCGTTTGCGTGCGCCGGGGAGCACATCGGTCCCTTGCAACACGCCGTTCGACGTGACCGTAAACGTGTCCGGTACGGTGACCGCCAACTCGAGCGTGGCCATGTCGGAATTATCCCCGGGCAGGAACACGTCGCCGTCCTTCGCGGGCCACCATGTGTAGGCGTAGTAGGGTTCGCTGAGCGAGGCCACGATGGGAATCCCACCGGAGTGTGTGGTGACCTCAATGGACCCGAAGGCGGATGAAACCGTACTACCCGTATACTCGATCGTCAGATCAAAAATCTCGTCCATGCCGTAGGCGCGATCGAGCGTGACAACGCGCGTGGACGTGCTCGGCGTGGCCACCACAACCGGCGTCGTGCCGTTCACGAATACCCCGGTCACATTAAACTGCGAACGCAAACGAAACGTGAACTCCGTGAGTGCGGACGACTTGCTCTGGATCGTGATCACATTGGACCCGGTGATCGTACAGGTGTTGCCGGCGGGATTCAGATTCGTGATCTCGATGTCCAACGCATTATGGAGCACGTCGGTTTCGGCCATGGCTTCAAGCCGAGCCGCACTCAGCGGTGGTGCGGGTTCGGTATGAAACATTCTGGACGCCGCCCATGCCTTGCCGCACCCTCGGAACGGGGGTTTGTCGTCACCGGGTGCCAGGTCTTGCCCAAAGCCCGCTGAGGCACAAAGGACGGTGGCCAAACCCGCGCGGAGTAGGCCCAGGGTGGCTCGGTGACGGATGCCACATGAATCATGACTCATGGTAATGTACTCCGGGGAATTCCTCTCCCACCTCTGTCTCTTTCGGCCGGATGAACGGACAAATCCCGTTCGTCCCGCACTGCCCCACGTCGCCCCTTGCAGCCCCCCGCTGCCTCCATCATTGTAGCCAACGCAGAAAAAAACGTCCACGTAGG
>JAJRSP010000173.1 GCA_024278775.1 Planctomycetota bacterium | reverse complement strand
GTACGAAAATTGCAAGGTTTCACCATCAATCGATACAAAACCCTGCAATTTCCAAGCCACGAAAATGACGAAAATACGGCGATCTGCACGCGATAACCGTCTTTCAGGGACGACGAAATACCGGCTCGCCAGCGAACTGGGTTTCTACATGCGAGAAGAGGAACACCCGGAGGACAGCGACTGGCAGGACGTGGTTCCCATGGCGGTCGCGTCTGGTAGCGGGCTGGCCTTTGGTTATTGGCGGGACTTACAAGATTTCGTCGGTCGTGATGCCATGTACATCACGGATGCGCCGACCGACGCGGTGGCAGCGGTCTTGGCTGATCTGTTCGATGGTGTTGACCCGGCACAGCCGTTTTTCTCGCATTCTCGTGCGTTCAGCGGAGAGCAAACCTACTGGGTGATCCCCTGTAGTTCATTCCGAGGGATGCCGTCGAAGTGAATCAGGGGAGTGTTTACGGCGTGCCGAAGCTTACCCGATTGATTCTTCGGCTCAGACCGGCGTATTCCGCCCCCAGAACGCCCCATGCCCTGCGCGGCCCGATGGGAGACGCTGCGGCCCGACTGCCGAACCTGAGCAAGCGGCCGAGTGAATCTGTACGGGCCACCGGAACGGACGGCAGGACGGCCGAAAACACCACAAAAAAAAGCGCACCAGAAGGCGCACCAAAAAGCATTCATTCACAGGCTATTCGGTGCGACACCGTGCGCGATGATAAGCCTAAAATGCCATTATGTGACACCGAAGAAAACGCTATGAAAATAGGGGTAAAGTCGCGCACTGACGTGCAAGAAAAAGAACTGAGGGTGCTGGGACTCGAACCCAGGACCTACGGCTTAAAAGGCCGGTGCTCTACCAACTGAGCTACACCCTCCGCTTCCTGTATGATTGGGCAATATGCACACCCCACGAAGAACGTCAAGAACCGACAGACCGTCACAGGCCGTACACCGCCGCCATTTTCCCGCTGATGTACGCCTTGAACGGCTCGATTGAGAGCGGCTTGCCCGTGACGCGCTCGACAAGCTCACCGGCCCTATACTGCTTGCCATGTCGATGAATGTTCTCACGAAGCCAGCTGAGCAGCGGCTGATGATCCCCGGTGGCGATGCGGTCATCCAGGTCGGGGATGTCCAACCGAGCCTGCTCGAAGAACTGGGCCGCGTAGAGATTCCCCAGTGCGTACGTCGGGAAATAACCAAACGCCCCCATCGACCAGTGGATATCCTGCAGGCACCCCTCGCTATCGTTCTCCGGAGTGATACCCAAAATCGAGTTCATCTTGTCGTTCCAGGCGGTCGGCACATCCGAGACATCCAAAGAGCCCGTAAACAGCGCTCGCTCAATCTCGAACCGCAGGATGATATGCAGGTTGTACGTCACCTCGTCGGCCTCAACCCGGATCATCGATGGCGTCACGGTATTGATCGATCCGTAAAACGCGTCGAGCGAGACATCGCCCAGCGCCTCGGGGAACGCCTGCTGCACCTCCGCGTAGTGACATTTCCAAAACGGCCGGCTCCGCCCGACCAGATTCTCCCAGAGGCGTGACTGCGACTCATGGATGCCGAGGGATATGGCCTCCCCCAGCGGCGTGAACACGTGCGCCGCCGGCAGCCCCTGCTCATAGAGGCCGTGCCCGGCTTCGTGGAGCGTGCCGAACAGGGCGGCCGGTAGGAAATGCTCCCAGTACCGTGTCGTGATCCGAACATCACCCGCACCGCCGATGGTCGTGCAAAACGGATGAACCGATACGTCGGACCGACCGGCCGCAAAGTCGAATCCGATCGACTCAGCAAACTTCCTACAAAGTTTTTCCTGCGTGTCCCTTGGGAAATGTCGTTTCAGGATGGAGGCATCGGGCTGTCGCGTGGCATCCTTCAGCCGCTGGATCAGCCCCACAGTGAACTCACGAAAGGATGCGAACAAAGCCTCCACTTCGACGGCGGTGGCTCCGGGTTCGAACTCATCCATCAGCGCATCGTAGGGTTCGGTCTTGTAACCGATGCACTCGGCCACCTGCTTCTTCAGTTCAATCAGTCGGCCCAGGTGCGGCGCGAACGTGGCGAAAGTGTTGGTCTCTCGGGCCTTGGTCCATGCGCTCTTGGCCAGCGACGACTCCCGAGCGATCTCTTTGACAAGTGTGGTGGGTATTGTGACGGCCCGATCGAACGCTCGCTTCGTTTCGCGAACGTTGGTAGCGGCGCAATCATCGTCAGTCGCCGCTTCGGCGAGCAGGCGGCCCGTTTCCTCCGCGGCCAGCCAATCGTGGCACAACCCGGCGACGAGCGCCATCTGCTCGGCCCGCGCCGTCACGCCCTGCGCCGGCATGTACACTTCCTGGTCCCAATCCAGCAGTTGTTCGATCGCGCCGAGTCGTCCGATGTCCCGGACTCGTTCCATCAGTTTCTCATACGTGTGTGCCATGGTCCATGGTCTCCGAGCATCGCCATTCGGCTATGGAGGTACCTCTGATTCCGACGGTTAGATATACCATCCGGTACGTGAACGACCAGTACGGCCGAACTCAGCTCCGCAGCAGCTCGCACCGTCCACCATTTCCAGCGTACGACGATCTCCTTCCATCCGATAACATTATAGTGCAAATGCACCATAAGTGTCCACGAATAAATTGGTTAACTCACCTCGATTGCGGTTTTTTCAGTTGACACGTTCGCCCGATGTGCTATACTTCCTCTACCGGACGGACAGTTTAGTTTGTGGGTTTGATGAGCGGGAACAAGATTTTAGAATACGATCTATACAGTACCCTATAATATTCAAGATCCGTATCACGTTCCGCACTCTTATCTGGTTTCTATAACCCTACCGTTGTCTACCCAACCGTCCAAAGCTCGTACAACAGAATAAGCTTGCTTGCGCGCTCTGTTTGCGCCAAGCGGCACCGTGTGATGGCGCTTTGCTCCATTGTGGCTTCTTTCTTGGCTACAAAATAGGAAAAAGCTTGCTAGGCGCGTCGCTAGGCGATTTGGCCTTAGGGGAATGCTTACCTCCCAGCTCCCTCCTGGTCGCGCCAGGCGTCGCAGTCAGCCGTGGATTGATCGTTCCCAGGCGATTCGGTCCGGTGTTTCAGCGGCTGAGTGTCGACGCCGGCGCTACCGGGGAGTGAGGCGGTTTTGAGGAGAACGCTGGTCCGGACGGCCACAGGATGGAGTGGCCCGGGATTGAATGGCAAAACGGAGAGACTGAGCTGACGATGGGGTCCGACGCCGGACCAAAAAACGAAAAACAAAAAACGTAGCCCGCATGGTCGCATAAGGATGACCGAAACGCAGGAGATTGGCTTACGGTGGGGACCGACTTGCCCTGTTTCTGCGATCGTTCACGCGACCAAGCGGCTACGTTTTTTTCTAGACTTTTCGCCGGCGGTAATCCGTTATCGGAACTAAGTCACCAGGGCGCCCGGCGATTGTATCCCCCGCCCCCCAGTTTGCAACATCCCCCTCTTTCCCCAGCGTGATTTTCGGCCACCTGTTGGCGTTTCTTTGCCCTCGCAGGCTTACATCGTCGAGGCTTCTGCGAAGCCGCGTCCCCAGTCTTGATCTCTAACGGCGTTGGTGATGCGCTCAGCCATCTGGACGGCGGCGAAGCCGTCTTCCGCGCTCACGGCCGCCGCCTTTTCCTCGCGAATGGACGTGAGGAACGACGTGATCTCCGCAGTCAATGGCTCCACATCATCCACGATAAGCGGATCGATCTTCACCATCGAGCCAAAATCGAGGTCGGCCATCTGCGATAGGTCTTCGAAGTTGCGTTCTCGGGCCAGACGCAACAAATCAAGGTTGTCATCCAGCTTGATCGCGATGCCCGACTTCTTATGGTAGTCCATCGAGAGGTATCCGCTCGGGCAAAAAATGCGGATCTTCCGCTCCGTCTTCAGCGCCAATCGCGACGCGGTCAGGTTGACGACGGTGTCACCCGCGAAGCGAATCCGCGCATTGGCGACATCCTCACACTCACCGAGGACACTCACGCCGACGGCATCCACCTCGTAGTCGCGACAGTTGACCAGATGCAGCACGATGTCGATGTCGTGGATCATCATGTCGAACACGACACCGATGTCGGCGCTGCGAAACGTGAAGGGTGAGATGCGCTGGGTTTCGATAAAACGCGGCGTGAGGTCCATACGCAGCATGGCCTGAACCACCGGGTTGAACCGTTCCGAATGCCCGACCTGAAGCAGACGATTGAACTTTTTCGAGGCGTCGAGCAGTTGCTTGGCCGAGGTGGAATCCGGAGCCAGCGGTTTTTCCACCAGCACATGGAGGCCGCGTTCCATCAGTGGGATGGCGACCTCGGCGTGATACACCGTGGGCACCGCCACGGTGGCCGCATCAATATCCGACGACACCTCGCCCATCGAGGCGACAGGGATCCCGCCAAACTCTTTGGCCAGCGCTTCGGCACGAGCACGATCTTTGTCGACAATGGCGACGAGTTCGCATCCGTCAAGTTCCTGGTAAATACGGGCGTGATGGTGTCCCATTCGTCCGGCACCGAATACGGCGGTCTTTAGCGGTGTGGTCATAGGAAAAAGGTTTCGCTACGCCAGGTCTCGGAGAAACGTGGCGTCTACCGTCATGTTTTGATCGAGTGTAACGACAAGGGGATTATCCTGAGCGTCGAGGTTACCGTTCCATCCGGAAAAACGCCAGCCCGGTTCTGCATTGGCCGTCAACGAGACGACGGGGGGATTCGCACCGGCATCACACTGCGGCGACCGGTCAACCGAACCGCCGCCGACGATGTTGATCCTTAGCTCGTATTTGCCTTTGAGGGTCCACGAATCGCGATGCACTTCATCGGAACGTAACGATTCGAGATAGCGCCCGTGACGCCCGAGCGCGAAGGAGCGAAGCATGAAACGGCAGAGACGCTCCACGTGGGGGTTGAGATCGTCGGTGGCGAGCAGGGACTCGACACGATCGCAGATGGCCGTGCCGTTAGACCGCGCACGACGAGAAAACAACTTCATAAAAGCCGCTTTCAGCGCCCCAATGTCCTCATGGCTATAGCCGTTTCGCTGCAACCCCACGCCATTGATCATACGGACTTCCGATCTGGTCCCGCGAGCGGCCACGATCACGACATACGGCGGTACATCGGCGGGAACGCGCGTCATCCCGCCCACGAAGGCGTATTGCCCGATCGTCACGAAGTGGTGTACGGCACAATGCCCGCCCATATTCACGTGGTCTTCGATGTGGACATGTCCGGCAATTTGGACGTAGTTGGCAAACACACACCGGTTGCCGATGGTACAATCGTGCGCCACGTGGACCCCAACCAGAAACAGGTTGTGGTCCCCGATGCGCGTCGTACCGCCTCCGTTGTCCGTACCGGGATGGGCCGTCACCATCTCTCGGAAGATGTTGTGGCTTCCGATTTCGAGTCGCGTTTTTTCGCCCTGGTATTTGAGATCCTGAGGAGGCATCCCGATGACGGCCTGCGGAAAGACCTGACAGTGATCGCCGAGCGTGGTACAGCCGTCAACGATGGCATGCTGATACAGCTTGCACCCATCCCCCAAGACGACATCCGGTCCGACAAAGGCGAACGGTCCGATCTCCACGTCACGCCCGAGTTTCGCCCTGGGGTCTACGATCGCAGTGGGATGTATGATTTCGGACAAAGGGTGTCTCCGGATCCCGATCAGTGCGCTTCCGCATCAGTAAGGATAAACTTGATCTCCGCTTCGGCGACGACGTTATCACCGACCAGCGCGCGACCGCGTACGTGACCCGCATGCGATCGTACGCGTACCGCTTCGGCCTCCAAGATCAACTGGTCACCCGGTCGAACCGGATGGCGGAACTTCACCTTGTCCAAGCTAAGGAGCACGGCCACACGCCCCTTGTGTTCCAGCTCTTGGCTCAGCAACACGCCGCCCACCTGGGCCAGCGCCTCGATAATCAACACCCCCGGCATGATCGGATCACCGGGATAATGCCCCTGAAAAAAAGGTTCGTTGATCGTCACATTCTTCAGCCCGACCACGCGTTGACTGCCCACCACTTCGATAATGCGGTCGACCAACAAGAACGGGTAGCGGTGCGGTAGGATACGGCGAATCTTGTGGATGTTGACACCGGATGAACCGTGCGAGACGGCGGTACGACGCTTTGCCTCATATTGTCGTCGCAGCACCCGCGCCAACTCATGATTGAGCGCGTGACCGCTCTTCCGCGCGAATACGCGACCCACAATTGGGCGACCCACCAAGCTGAGATCACCGATGAGGTCAAGGATTTTGTGTCGTACACACTCATCGGGAAAACGGAACCGGTTTTCGATCGGACCGTCCTTCCCCACCACCAGCAGATCCTGATACGTCAGATGAGAGCCGAGACCGTTGGACCGGAGCGCCTCGGCTTCTTTTTCCAACACGAAAGTTCGTGCGGGGGCGATGTTGGCCTCGAATGTTTCCGGAGTCACGACGACACGATGAAACTGCCGACCGATCGGATTGTCGCAGCCATAGTCCAGATCATAGGCCACTTCGAGCGTCTCCGAAGCCGCATCAAGAGGCGGTAGAACCACGAGCTCGCTGTCGCCGTCCACAACACGTACCATTTCACTGACGACGTGGGGCACGCAATCCGTCGCCTGTTCGCAGACACCGGCGTGGCGGATCCCCTCTACATACGTGATGCTGCTGCCGTCGAAACCGGGAAGCTCACTGCCTTTTAACTCAATCCGAAGATTGTCCAAACCGAGCCCCGCACAGGCCCCGAGGCAATGCTCGACCGTCTCGATGGCCACGGTACCATTTCTAAGTGCGGTGCGGCGTGATCGCTTGGAGACATTGGCCACCACGGCTGCGATGGAGATCGGCGGTGATTGATCGGTCCGCACGAACATCACGCCGGTATTCGGTTCACTCGGGCACATGCGCATCGAGACCGGCTCGCCGGTGAACAGACCGCGTCCTTCAAGCTCCACATCCCGCGAGATTGTCTGCTGATGCCGCACGCCGCCACTCCTGCCGTTCCGATGGTGGTTCCGAACGAGGAAAGCCGCATCACCGGAACGCCGACCAAGCCGAACGACAACCACCCCCACCGGAACCGGCGGTATTATGGGCGAAATCGCTCCGTGTTTCAACGCGAAACGCCCATGGCAAGCGGTAACCGCGATTCCCGTCCGCGGCGGCGTTCCCGGCGGTTTGGGACGAATCAGGCGAACACCGTTCGATCCGGAAAACCGGTAATTACTTGTGGTAGCGTGTGTTGAGTCGCTGCACAACTTCGTCGGTGATGTCCACGTTCGGGCTCCAATAAACGACCTTTTGGAGCAAAATATGCTGGCGAACTTGTGAAGGAGAACTGGGAGTCTCGTCCGGCACGGTATCGCTTGCGAGCACGATATCGACCCCGCGGTCCCTGGCCACATCCGCCACGACGGCTTGGATGTCCTTATAGATTTTTCGGAGCGCCTCGGCCAAACCCTGCTCGACCTTTTTACCTTCCGCCTCGACAAACCATTGCAACTCCGCCTGCAACATGGCAAGCTCCTTCCGCCGCTTGTCAAACGCTTCGGTGCCGGGCTTGAGTTCTTCTTGGAGCGATCGTGCCATTTTTTCGATTTTTGCGTTCTTCGCGTCACGTTTTTCGTTCAGCGATTTCCGAATCTCTTCGAAGTGACGCTCCAA
Source organism: Planctomycetota bacterium (assembly GCA_024278775.1). Next base: position 6,861 of record JAJRSP010000173.1, on the reverse strand, counting down.
GTCGGCCGTCCGATGATAGCGCTCCGACACTTCGGGGAGATTGATGACAGCCACCTTGACCGCCCCGGATGCCGTAGGAGCCAACACCGCACTCGACCATACCAACAATAGCGAAATCATGTTCATCTTGTTTATCCCAATGCCAACGCGCCCTCATCCTGGGGACGCTAGAACAAGCTCCCAATCAGGAAGCTAAATGCCTGTTCATCATCTTCAGAGTCCGACAGAATCGGCGCGGCGATGTTGAACTCCAACGGAAGCGGACCGAGCAGATTGATCGTGAGCCGCGCACCAAACCCGACCGAGGCACGATAGACACCGCTACCGGCCGTGCCCGAATCCATAAAAACATGCCCTCGCACGTTCTCACCGATCAATGGAAAGCTGTACTCCGTGCCCAATAGAACGAGGAAGTCCCCACCGACGTTGTCATTGCGAAGACCTTGGTACTCACCCACACCGCGGAAATCGAACCCGCGAATGGATCCCGTACCGCCGGCGAAAAACCGCTCGAATACCGGTGCAGACCCAATGATCGCGCCACCTTCAGCCCGAAGCCGCAGCACGCTCTTTCGACCCAACGCATCGATGCCCATCGGCACGTATCTGTTGTACGCGACGATGATTTTCCCGAAAACATGGTCGCCAACGATCTGTTCGTAGCTCATGCGAAGTCGATCACCCATGGTCGCTACGAACCGGCTGTCCGTCCGATCCCGCACCAGTGACCCCTTCACACTCGCCAACCAGTTGGAGCCGCCATCCTCCGTGATCTCACTTGACGTGAAAGCATCAAGATTGCCGATGTTGACCTGCTCGATACGAAAGGAGAGTTCTCCGGACCATCCGGCCCACCGTCCGCGCACAAAGCGACGCCCCCAACTGATTGTCGCACCACCGCGCCGTTCGCTGTAATCATCGCGTGTCCGTTGGAAGAGGTACGCACTGGTGTCGAAACGAATGGGACGATCCTGAAAATACGGCTCCGTGAAATCGATCCGAAACCTAGCCAAATTGGTCCCCGGCTGTGCCTCCAGACGAAGGCGTTGCCCCCCTCCAAAGAAAGACCGCATCTTGTAGAGTTCGGCCCAACTTTTCGGTTCGTCTTCCAGGTCAAAGTTCTGCAAATCAAGCACGAGCGACCCGATCAGACCGCTGTTACTCGTGACGCCAAAGCCGAACAAGAAATCCCCGGCTTTTTCGGATTCTTCCACGTCGATGACGACATCACGGACGCCGGGCTTGTCACCGATCGGATAGATGCGCGCCGACGACAAAAACCGCATGTCCCGGAGTCGCTGTTCCGCGTTCCGCGCTTCGGTCAGGTTGAACAAGTCGTTCGGCGGGTAGAGGTTCAACTCACGCCGCACCACTTTGTCCCGTGTTCGTGCATTGCCTCGGACAACGACCTGCCCCACCCGATACTGATCACCTTCGGAAATCTCGAAGGCGATACGCACCAGTCCCGGATCACGGGAGAACACGCGAACGGGTCGGACGCGCGCGTAGATGTAACCCAACTCACCGTAACGCGTCTGGATAGTTTGGGCATCGTCACTGACCTGAGGGCGTCGGACAATGGCACCCACTTTTGACCCCACCATCTCGACAAGCTCTTCCGGAGAAAAAACAGTCTCTCCGTGAAACGCGACGGCTTCAATGCGGTACTGTGTGCCTTCGTCGACCTCGAAAACCAGCGTCAGGTCCTGGGTCCGGTCTTCCCGCGTCGTGCGATACGCCACCCTTGCATCGAGAAAACCCTCATCGCGATAAAACTTCTGAAGACTGAGCACGTCGGCCTGCACGCGGTTTTCATCGAACGCACCCGAGCGAAACACCCACCAAGCTGTTTTTGTTTCGATCGTCTTGAGGAGCTTCTTCGTGGAGTAGGCGCTCGCCCCTTCGAAGACAATATGGCGGATGATCTTCCGATCACCCTCCGTGATGGTGTAGACCACCGCCCCGGCGGCCTCGAGCTGTGACGTGTTGAACGAGACATCAACACCCGGATAACCGGCCTCGCGATACTTGGATCGGATGGCCTCGACACCATCGCGCACGGCGAACATATCCAAAGGCTCACCGACCTGTAGAAGCACCTGACTCGCAAGCTCGCTGGAGCTGAACTTGGTGTTGCCCTCAAACGTGATCGACGTCACAAACGTACGTTCGCGAAGCTGAAACGTAATCGCAACGCCCTCATCCGTCTCGTCGAGGGAATAGGTAACCGCTGAGAACCGTTTCGATCGCGCCAGTCGCCGGATGGCTTCGTCCACCACCTTGGTATCGAACGGATCACCCACACGCACGCCGACCGTGTCCTGCGCAAACCGCAGGGGAACCCGGTTCAAACCGGAAAACTCCACGCGAATAATCTGACGTGGCGCGACCTCCCCGGCTGCACTCGGCGTCGCGAAAACCTGAGCGAGTGACGCCACCCCCACCAAGACCCACACCCTGGAATATCGGGACCAGCGCTTCCGAATCATCTTGGATCGTTTCAAGTGTTCTTCCCGTCGCAGAAGTCAAGGAGTCACGCTACCGCCCGCGTACTGCGAGACGACGGGGCGGATCATACCCGCACCGGTCCCGCCGGGCAAAACCGGAAAATCCGGCAAGGTTCCGCGACGAACTCGAAGGGAATGGGACGTAACGGCGTTTTCGTGCTTCCTTAGAAAGGCACCGTATCGTTACCGCTGGATGACGCAAACGGCTCCGGACCGACGTAGTGATTGGCAAACCGGGTGAGTTTCTTGTCAAAGTGGAGCGTGACGATACCTGTGGGGCCGTTACGCTGCTTCGCAATGATTATCTCGGCCTGGTTTCTGACCGTTTCATCCTCAGGTTTGTAGTATTCCTCACGGTGGATGAGCAAAATCACATCGGCGTCCTGTTCGATGGCCCCGGACTCGCGCAGGTCGCTCATCATGGGGCGCTTGTCTTGACGACCCTCGGCCATCCGGTTGAGCTGTGCGAGGGCGATGATCGGCGTATTCAGCTCGCGACCCAATGCTTTGAGTGACCGACTGATCGTGGCGATCTCAACCTGACGGTTCTCGGCTTTGGCGATGTGCATCAGTTGCAAGTAATCTACGAAAACCGCCTGGAGATCTGCCTTCTGGGCCAGACGACGCGCCTTTGATCGCAACTCCATGGCGCTCATGCCGGGCGTGTCGTCGATGAACAGGGGTGCCTTCTCAAAAGCGGCACAGGCATCCAGCATTTTTCGGTATTCACTCTCGGTAATCTGGTGACGACGCAACCGCTGTGAATCGATCCCCGTGTGTGAACAGACGAGCCGCTGGGCTAATTGGGCGTTGCTCATTTCCATCGAGAAGAACACGACGGCCTTCTGGTCTTGTAGCGCGGCGTACTGCGCCAGCGTCAGGCCAAACGCGGTTTTTCCCATGGAGGGGCGACCGGCCACGATAATCAAATCGCCCGGCTGAAAACCGCCGAGGTATTCGTCTAGCTGCGTAAACCCCGTCGGCAGACCAGTGACGCCCTGTCCGTCGCCCTCCTCCAACTGCTTCGCCAGCTTGGTGACGGCTTGTTCGATGGGGATGGTATGTCCGCTGACGCGTTTTTCCGTGACCTGGAAGATTTTCTGCTCGGCGGAGTCGAGGATTTCGCGGGCCTCATCCACGCTGCTAAACGCCTGTTCCGAGATTTCTCCCGCGCAGCGGATGAGATCGCGGAGCATGCCCTTATCACGAATGATCCGCGCGTAATACTCCGCGTTCGCCCAGTCGGCGAAGCTCTCGGCGAGTTGAATGAGATACTCCTGCCCGCCCACCGCGTCGAGCAGATCGAGCCGCCGCAACTCATCCGATACGACGATCAGGTCGATCACCTTCGCCGGATCATCGTACATGTCCAGCAACACTTCGAACAGCCGCTGGTGCGCCGGCAGGTAAAACCAACCCGAGTCCCCCTTGGAAACGACCGGGATGACCTCGGCCACCGCGTCACGACTCATCATCATCGAGCCAAGCAGCGCCATCTCCGCATCCAGATCGTGCGGCGGTACGCGCTCGGTCGACAGCGATAGGGGTCTGGACTCAGTTCTCGGTGCCGTCGCCATTCGTACCAGCCTCCATGCCGGTTTCGTGTGTGCGTTCCGTATCGGTGCCGCCTTCGACCGAATCGCCCGAGGACTCGTCGTCGTCCGACTCACCCTCGACCTTGTCGCGCACCACCCAAACCTTGACCGACGCACGGATGCCGTCGGCCAGCCGCAGATCGACCGTAACGTTGTCCAGGTGACGAATCGGCGTGGAAAGAAGAATGTGCTCTTCCTTGACGAAGTGTCCCTCTTCCTCCAGGGCGGCCGCGATTTCTTTCTGGCCGACGGAGCCATAAAGAACGCCGTCTTCATTGGCCTTCGCCCGGATCGTGACCTCGACATCCTCCAGCGCCTTCGCCAGGGCGGCCAGGCGATCCAGCTCTTCGGCTCGCTCGCGTTCAGCGATTTTTCGGGCCTCTGCCAAGCGACGCTTGTTGCCTTCGGTCGGCTCCGTACCTAAGCCGTAGGGAACCAGATAGTTCCGCGCGTAGCCCGCAGCGACCTCGACCACGTCGCCTACGATCCCAAGTTTCTCGACGTTCTTACACAGTAGCAACTTCATAGCGATGTCCTCATATCTCGCCTACCCGATCCATGGGACCGGATGCTTATCATACCATCTCGCTGCGCGACGAGTCGTGTGTTTCACTTCCCACAAGCAAGCCGCCGGGCCGCCATGACCATACCAACAAACTCCACTCCCGCCCTTATCGCCCTAACCCTCTTCCACGCCCACGGTTACCGCACACATCCAAGGTGTGACAACCCTGTCAAAAGAATCGCGAACCGCGGGGCTATTTTTTTCTCACATTGGTTCCACAGCCGCGCAGACGTATGCGATACCGCCGGTTAGAACGGAATGTTATCATCCGTCGGGGGCGGGGGTTCGTCATAACCTGGTCCCGTACCCACCGGCGCACCGCCGGCATTCGCACTGGAACCGCCACCGCCGCTTCGATTACCGCCGCCATCACCCACAAACGTGAAGTTTTCCACGAACACTTCGTGCTTGCTCCGCTTGTCACCTTCCGGGGTGGTCCACTGATTGAGTGTAAGCCGTCCCTCCACCAGCACGGAACGGCCTTTGTTCATGTACTGATTGAACACCTCACCCCCCTTGCCAAAGAGCACACAGTCGACGAAGCAAACGTCTTCGCGGCTGGTGCCCTCGCGGTCTTTCCACTTGCGGTTGGTCGCGAGGCCGAATTTGCATACGGCCGTGTTCGACGGCGTGTAGCTCAACTGAGGATCGCGTGTCAGATTGCCCATCAGGACGATACGATTGAAGCTCGACATAAGTCCTCCTTTTGATTATGTCGCGACGGATTCCGCCGCGACGGCCCTCCGTGCGCAACGCCCGGTCGCGTCAAGCCCGTACCCACCGCACGAAAGTCTATGCCGACTCGGGTGCTGCGCCGTCGTCAGACGGCAGTTCCGAAGCCCCATCCGCCACGGGTGCCGTTGCCGTCGAGGCCGTAACCGCCGGGGCGGCGGCAACCGGAGCGGACGGCGTGGCCACAGGGTCCCGTTCATCGCCACGAGGGTGTCGGAATCGTCCGCCGTCGCCGAAGTTGTCCTCCTCCGGCTGGGGAGCCCCCATCGTCATGGCTTTTTCCATGGCTTCCGGCGTGATCTCATCCGCACGGAGCACGAGCACACGCAGGATGTCTTCCGACAACTTGACGTCGCGCTCCAGGGATACAATCTTGCCCGGCTTGGCCCTGAAATAGGTCAAGACATACACACCACGTTTGCGTCCGTTGACATGATAAGCCAATCGGCGTTCGTCCCACTTCTTGCAGAACACCAACTCCGCCTCGGCTCGTTCCATCAGGCGTTTGATCTCCGCCTCACAATTTTCGAACGACGCTCCGAACGTGGGATCGATCAGAAACATCCCTTCGTATTGGTTCAAGGTCTCTGCTCTCCTATAGGGAAATCAAACCCGCAGAAGCCACGCCGGCACAGGTGCCGCGTGCCTCCCGGCTTACGCCGACGGGTCTTCTCCGTTAAACCGAGTCATGGCCAATTCCACACCATCGACCATCCAACATTCCACGGCGTCGACCGCACGGTCCATAGCCGCCTTAATCTGCGGCCGCTCCGACTCGTGAAAACGCCCGAGTACATAGCTGACCGAATCGCCGATCGCCTCACCAATGCCCACCCGAAGCCGGCACCAACCATCCGTGCCGAGCCGGTTGACAATATCCTGAAGCCCGTTGTGACCACCGGCGGATCCGCGTGGTCGCAACCGCAAACACCCTGCAGGAAGCGCCAGGTCGTCCACGACCACGAGCAGATCTTCCAGCTCGAGCTTGTAAAACTTTCCCACGGCCGCCACCGCCTGACCGCTCAAGTTCATAAACGTGAGCGGCTTCACCAAAGCGACACGCTCGCCACCAAAAGCCCCCGTCCCGAAGAAACCGTGAAACTTCTCCGTTCTCAGGTCGATGCCCCAGCGCGCGGCAAGGCGGTCCACCACCTCAAATCCCACGTTGTGGCGCGTGCCCACATACTTCTTACCGGGGTTGCCGAGACCGACGATCAATTTCACCACGTCGACCCTAACCTTGCGCACCACCACCTGCGATCAGACACACGACGCCACGACCCGCTAGCCCGCGTCTGAGCTTTCTTCGTCCTTACGGACCCGCCCGATGCGCTCGGGCTCGTCCGAACCTTCTTCTTCATCCTCGCCCGACTCATCGTCCGATTCGGCGGCCTTCACCCGAACCGACGCGATACGTTCCTCCGGATCGAGCGTCGGTTTTACGCCGTCCGGAAACTCGATG
>JAJRSP010000172.1 GCA_024278775.1 Planctomycetota bacterium | reverse complement strand
GGATGATCGCGAGCCTGTTCCTGGCGTATGACTATACGGTGTACCTGTTCGATGAGGCGTGCCTCTATCCGAGTGTGACCTACGCCGTGCCCACCCTGAAGGCGGACGTCGGCGTGTTTATCTCCGCGAGCCACAATGATTTTCGGTATAACGGCTACAAGCTTTCCTGTCATAACGGGTCGCAGTTTGATCCGGCCGAGCGCGCTGCGCTCTATGAAGATTTTATTACCAAGATGACGTTTTCGGACATCAAAACGGTGGCGCTGGCCGACGCGCCGAAAGACAAGCTCTGGTTTTTGGGCGGGGTTCGCCCTGAAAAAACTCGGACGGTTGATACGGGTGCGCATGCCGGTTTGCCGCTCGCCGATCCGCGGCCCGATGCGAGCGACGTCTACGCCGGTCGGGAAGATCAGATCATCGACATGAACACGATGCACGCCGAGCATGTGAAGTCGTTTCTGTTGCGGCGTGAAATGATTACGTCGGCCACGCGCCCGCTGTCCATCGGCTACTCCGCGTTCAACGGTTCCGGGCGAGAGGCCGTGCCGCGTTTGCTGGGCGAGGTCGGCTTTCGTGACGTGAAACGCATCATGAAACTCGACGCGCTCGACGGCATGTTCCCCGCGTTTTGCAGTGATCCGGGCAAAGAGCAGCAGCCTGACCCGGGTGACTGGCGGGCGGCCGACATCGCCGTGAACGCCTTTAAGGAGGAATACCCGGAGGCCTGGGATCAGGTCGATCTGATCATCGGCACCGATCCCGACGCCGATCGCTGCGGCGTGATCGTGAAGGTGCCCGAGCATCAGAGAAGGGCCTATCCCCATCCCGGTACGGGAGAACGGCGGGATTATTCGCTTATCTCGGCCGATGAGGCGTGGACGCTGATCCTCTGGTACCGGTTCAACTTCGAGATTGAAAAGTTTGGCAAGGTGGTCGATGCCGAGAAGAAGTTTATCACCCTATCGCACACCACGACCGACTTGTTGCCTCGTCTGGCGCGGAAGTACGGGCTTGGTGTGTTGACGACCTGGGTCGGGTTCGCGCAGTTGGCTGCCGGTACCCGGGCGATCTGGGATCTGCACACGGGCAAGGATACCGAGGGCCTCACCCAAGGTGGCCGATTGCCTGATTACATGGATGGTCGGCTGGACCCGGCCGACACGAAGTGCAACCGTTCGATTCATTCTTCTCAGGCGATGGACTCGCCAACCCGCTGTATCAACGTGGCCGCACTCGAACAGAGCAACGGTTTCTCGTTGCTTGGTGACGTGCCCAAGGACGAGCGATCGCTTGGTGCGGGTGGTCACGTACGCGATAAGGACGGTACGTTTGCGGCGGTGCTCGTCGCGGAGTTGGCCGCGTATGCGAAGGCGCAGGGCACAAACTTGCTCGATCTGCTCGACGAGAAGATCTACCTTGATCCGGAGATCGGGCTGTACATCACGCTCTATGAGCCGGACCCGATCGACGGCGAGTATGAAGGTCTGGCCGGCTACACGAAGAAGCGCGGTATTCTCGACAAGGCCGAGACACTGTTTGTTCAGCATGAGACGGCGCCGTTTGAGCTGGCCGGGATGAAGGTGTTGTCGGCCGTCGCCTATCGCACCGGAAAATACGACGCGATTAACTGGGCGGGCTTCCCCGACGAAGGCTATCGGTTCTTTTTTGATCGAGACCGGCGCTCGCATCTGACGATCCGCCCTTCGGGAACTTCGAACGCACTGCGGTTTCATGTGCAGTTGTTTGGCGGTCATCCCGCGAAGGAGGAGCTTATCAGTCGCAAGGCAGAGCTTCGCGCGCAGGCCGTGCAGGTGGTGAAGGACATTCGCCGCCTGATCGGTGCGGAAGCGTAGATCGGATAGAGGGTTCCATCAGCGCGCAAGACACCTTGGCGGTACCCTGCTTGTAGAGCGGGCTGTCGCGTGCGCGGGCTTGGTCAGGACGGGCTTCGCGGCGGACCGTTGATGGGTATGGGCTTGGGGGGCGGAGCCTCTCGCTTCAGCTCATCGACTTCGGTTCGCTGCAGAATCGCCTCGCCTCTCGTGCGGTCTTGCTTGGCCGAAAACTCGCCGACAACCAGCACGTACCGTTCGCCGCCCCAACCCACAAAGACGGAGTAGGATTGCTGTCTGGCGAAAAAGCGGAAGCGTCCGTCGAGTGTGTCCGAGCCGTAGTTCCAAACGCCTACGACGCCGGTTCGCGAGAACATGCGCGTGTGAATGTAGCCCGATTTGGTTTTGCTGCGAAACGTGCGATTCTTTACCGGGTAGTTGCGACCTGTGTCGGCTGGCGGTTCGTCCAAGACGAATGACGCCGCAAAGTCGTAGTCGTGAACGCGGCCTCGCCAAGACCGATCGTGCCGCCGCATCGCCAGGCACAGCCGGCCGTCGTCATCGAGCCAATAGAAACATTCGTCCGGGGTGACTTCCACGATTAGCGGTTCGGTGTCGCTGATGCGATCGCTGCCCAACATGACGAGATGAAACCGGGTCGGTGCGGCGCACCCGACGGCCGCGAGTGCTAACAGTCCGCCGAGGATCGTTCGTCGCCAGGCTGCGCCGTGGGTGACGGGTATTCCCCGAGCCGCAGGCTTCAGCCTGCGCGGCACGCCGTCGGTCGCAAGATGGCGGCCGTCGCCTCGCGCGCTAGACGATGAGTTCTCCTCGGCGATCACGTCACTCATCACAGTGGAAACTGTTCGCAGAGTTCACGCACCTCGCCACGGACCGAGTCGACGGTTTTTGCGTCACCTTGGGCGCGGAGCACCCGGTCGATCAGATGGGCGACCGTGGCCATGTGCGTCTCAGTGAGCCCGCGCGTGGTGAGCGCCGGTGTGCCGAGTCGCAGCCCGCTGGTTTGCGTGGGTTTGCGCTCGTCGAATGGGATCATGTTCTTGTTGACGATGATCCCGACCTCGCCGAGCCAGTCTTCGGCCTGCTGTCCGGTAACGTCCGGGTAGGCCGGCCGCAGATCAAGCAGCATCAAGTGGTTGTCTGTGCCGCCGGAGACCAACCGGTTGCCCTTCGACACGAGTGCCTCGGCGAGTGCCTTGGCGTTATCGAGAATCTGCTGCTGATACGTCTTGAATGCTGGTTTCAGTGCCTCGGCGAATGAAATCGCCTTCGCCGCGATGCAATGCATGAGTGGTCCGCCCTGCGAGCCGGGGAAGATACGCGAGTCAATTTTTTTCGCGTGGTCGGCCTGGCACATAATCATGCCGCCTCGCGGACCGCGCAGTGTTTTGTGGGTCGTCGTCGTGACAAAAGCAGCCGACGATACCGGGGTCGGGTGCAAGCCGACGGCGACCAGCCCGGCGATGTGGGCGATGTCGGCCATGTGTAGCGCGCCGACCTCCTCGGCGATGGCCGAAAACTCATCAAACGGAATGGTTCGCGGATAGGCCGACGCACCAGAGAGGATCAGCTTCGGTTTGTGCTCCTGGGCCAGTTGCCGGACCTTGGCCATATCAAACTGTTCGGTATCGGGATCGACGCCGTAACTGACAATGTGATAGAGCAGCCCGCTCATGTTCACTTTCAGCCCGTGCGACAGGTGCCCGCCGTGAGCGAGATCGAGCGACAGGATCGTGTCACCCGGTTTGAGTGCGGCGAGATAGACGGCCGCGTTTGCCTGACTGCCGGAGTGGGGTTGCACATTGACGTGGTCGCAGCCGAAGAGCTTTTTCGCACGATCGCGGGCCAGGGTCTCCACCGAGTCCATATTGGTGCAGCCGCCGTAGTATCGCTTGCCGGGGTAGCCCTCTGCGTATTTGTTCGTGAACACCGAGCCGAGTGCTTCGAGCACGGCGCGGGATACGTGATTTTCGGAAGCAATTAGCTCGAGCGTCTCCTGCTGACGACGGACCTCGGCCTCCATGATGGGGAGGATTTCGGGGTCGGTCTCAGCGATAGCCTCAAAACTCGTTTTCGATGCGACGGTCATCATGACTCCTCATTACGTTTCGTACGGTTCCGCGCCAGTGGCGGTACACGCAAAGTAACCTTGCCCTGCGGTCGACGCAAACGGGGTCGCTGATTCCTGGGTCGTGACGGCTCCTCCCACATTTTTCGACAAGGGCGGCGCGGTTCGCTACGCCTTGAGGAAAAACTCCATCAGCTCGTAGCCCGGGTCGATCTGGAGATCACTCGTCCGGGCGGCCGATTCGGAGAATGGTTTTTGGAGCAGGGATGGGACGGAGGGACCGGCCAGGCAAAACGGCGGTGGGTCGGCGGTGTGCGTGCGTTTTTCCACCGGGGTGGGATGATCCGGTGCGATGAGCAGCTTCCACTCCTCAAACGATCGCAGTTTTTCGAGCACGGGCCCGACGACGTGTTCATCAACCCGTTCGATGGCCGTCACTTTAGCCTCGACATCGCCAAGGTGGCCGGCTTCATCCGGTGCTTCTATGTGAACCACCACGAGGTCATAGTCATCAAGTGCTTTGGCGGCCGCCCGCCCTTTGGCGGCGTAGTCTGTGTCGAGGTAGCCGGTGGCACCGTCGACGGAGATCACCTCCATGCCGATGGTCTTGGCGATTCCGAAAATCAGATCGACCCCCGCGATGCAGGCGGCCCGCACACCGAAACGATCCTCAAACCGTTGCAGCGCCATCGGCTTGCCGTAACCCCAGAGCCAGATATCACTGACAGGGTTGTCGCCGAGGTCGGTGCGCACGAGGTTGATGTCATGTGCGCAGAGTACGTCGCGCGCCCGTTCCATGATCGTTTGAAGCCACGTTGCTCCGGGGCCCTTGGGCAGGTATTTCGCGATCGGTTGGTCCGGAATGTCGTGTGGCGGTGTACACTTTGCGTTCAGGTCTTTCGGAGGCCTCGCGATCAGCAGGTTGCGATAGGACACCCCGGCATGAAAGCGGCACGAGTCATTGCCGATCGTGTTGTTCAGCGCGTCGATAAGCTCTTGGCTTTCTTTCGTACCGATGTGACCGGCCGTAAAGTCCGCCATCGTGCCGTTCACGATGGTGACGAAGTTGCAGCGAAAGATCAGCTCTCCCGGTCTGGCGCTCAGGTTTTGGGCGGCGGCTTCGAGTGGCGCGCGACCCTGGTAGTCCGTCCGTACGTCGTAGCCGAGCAGGGAAAGGGTGGCCACGTCGCTACCGGGAAGATAACCGTCCGGGACGGTCCGCACACAGCCCTGGCGGCCGTTCATCGCGACCCAATCCATCTGCGGAGTGCGCGCGGCGTCGAGTGGGGTCTTTCCATCGAGCAGTTCGACGGGTTCGTCGGCCGCCCCATCCAGCAATATCACCGCGTATTTCATCGTCCCTCGGCTCGAAGTTGCCGCGTGTGGTAGCGTCATCCTGTTCCGCCCATAGGGGGCACCGCGGTGCATTGTACGAGGTTTTAGCCCCTTCGTCGCGTGGGCATTGTTCCCTAAAGCGGCTTTTTGGCCCGTTTCAGCCCATTTTTTCGTTGACTTTGGCCTGGCAGTGCGTTAGGCTGCGTTCGTAGAACGTAGGGTTTTGTCCCGATGTTTCAACTCTATCGCGAGGAGCCGAAGTGATGAAGACCGCAGTGACGCGCACAGTTCTTGGGCGTGGCAGTTCGCTTTTTGCCCCGTTTACAGTCAGTTTAGTGGTGGGGAGTTTTGCGTTAGGTAGTTTGGTGGTCGGTCCGAGGCCTATCCAGGCTCAGGAGATTTCACTGGTGCCGGTTTCGTCTTCCGGTTTTGCGACTACCAGCGGAAGTACGATCCACCTGCTCCCCGGCGCTCAGCGCATCACCTTCGACATTCGAGTGGCGGGTTGGGATCCCGGTCAGACCGGGGCTACAAAACTGGGTCTTTATCAAGCCACGATCGACTCCTCCGGGTTTTCAAGCGGTACTAACGGCGTGCTGATTTTTCCGTACATTCCCATTTCGTGCGGTGTGGATGCCGATTGCCCTAACCCTGACTCCTTTGATACCTGTACCGGCGGAGTGTGCAAGACCAGTGCGGAGTTGATGGTTGATGAGTCACGTCTCGATTTCGTGTTCCACGGCTCGCGGGTTCTCGCTGCCTCTGATATCATCTCCCCCGATCCGCGTCTTGGGGTTTTGCCGTGGGATTCCATTGACTCGGCCACCGACAACGGTACCGATCGTTATGCGGGGACGTTCATCCTTGACGTTCCCGCGGACGCGACCGGTACTTTCACAATCGGGTTCAACCAGGATCTCGCGTTCACATTCATGGCCGACCCGAACAGTATCAGCATCCCCATCGCTTTGTTTACGCCGGCGGTCGTGGTCGTGGAGACAAGTTGCGGGGGGTTTCCCGTAGAATCCGATTGCAACGGCAACGGTGCATCGGACGCCTGTGACATTGCCACTGGTGTCAGTATGGACTGCAACGGCAATACGATTCCGGATGAGTGTGAGCCGGATTGCAATGCCAATGGAATCGCCGATGGTTGCGATATCGCGGATGGCGTCGTTGCCGATTGCAATCTCAACGGCGTTCCTGATTCGTGCGATCTCGCCGATGGAACAAGCCGGGATTGCAACACCGACGGCATTCCGGATGAATGTGGTACGGATTGCAACGTCAATGGCATTGCCGATGTCTGCGATCTGTTGAGTGGTCTGGCTGCCGATTGCAATTCCAACGGCCAACTCGACGTATGCGATATCGCCTCCGGAGTTTCCCAGGATCTTAACGGCAACGGCGTTCCGGACAGCTGTGAAGTCAACGGGGTATTGCTGGTACCCGTGGCGTCTTCCGGCTTCCACGCGATTACGGATCACACGATTCAGGTTCTCGGTTCCGGTCAGCGTGTCACGTTCGAGGTTTTCGTATCCGGGTGGGATCCCACCCACTCCGGGCAGACCAAGCTGAGAGCGTATCAGGCCGTAATTGATTCGACCGGGTTCGCGAGTGGCGCGGCCGGCGTTTTGACCGTGCCGAATATCGCGATTCCCTGTGCCGCGGATGTGGATTGTCCCCTTTCGGATGGTGTGTGTTCGGCCGGCGTGTGTTCTACCAACGGGGCTTTGTTTATTGATGAATCCCGAACGGATTATGTGTTCTTCGGCATCCCAACGACGAGTGCTGCGGCCCACATTCAGCCGGATCCCAGTTTGACGGCTATTACGATAAACGCTGCTGAAGCGGTTACGGATACGGGGATCCTGCGCTACGCGGGGACGATAGTCCTTGACGTTTCGGGAGACGCGGCCGGAACCTTCACTATCGGTTTTGACAATGTTCAAACCATCTTCAGTAGTGCAGACGGGTTGGGCATCGCGATTACCGATTTCGTACCGGCAGCGGTGGTCGTGGAGACGGGTTGTGACGCGTTTCCCGTTGGTATTGATTGCAACACCAACGGTCAAGCTGACGGCTGCGATATTGCCATCGGCTTCAGTATGGATGCAGACGGTAACGGTATTCCGGATGAATGTGAGTCGGATTGCAACGGCAACGGCGTTGTTGACGCCGCCGATATTACCAGCGGCTTCAGCGCCGACTGCAATGCCAACGGCATTCCTGATGAGTGCGATACTGCTACCGGCACGAGCGGCGATTGCAATGCGGATGGCATTCCGGATGAGTGCGGGACGGACTGCAACAGCAATGGCGTTCCTGATGTTTGCGATATGGTGAGTGGTTTGTCTGCCGACTGTAATGTCAACGGTCAACTCGATGTCTGCGATCTGGCCAGTGGGATTTCTAAAGATCTCGATGGCAACGGTGTTCCGGATGTCTGCGATGTCAAGGGGCTTTCGCTTGTGCCAGTGGCAGCTTCCGGGTCGCACGCGATTACCGGTGATACGATCCAGATACTCGGAGCCGGTCAGCGTGTCACGTTCGACATCAGGGTATCCGGATGGGATCCCAACCTCACCGGACAGACGAGGCTGCAGCTTTACCAAGCGCGGATTGACTCGGCGGGGTTCTCCAGCGGTGACACCGGGGTCTTGACGTTGCCGACTATCGACATCCCCTGCACGGTGGCCGCAGATTGCCCCGGCTACAACAGCGTGTGTACTGCCGGTGTCTGCTCGGATAACGGCGCTTTTGTCGTGGATCCCACACGCCCGGACTATGTGTTTTTTGGTTTGGACGACATCCATGCCGTCAATATCATCGATCCGGATCCTGTGCTCGGGGCCGTTCTCCTGAGTGCCAGTGATTCCGTTATTGACGATGGAATCTTTCGCTACGCGGGGACACTGGTTCTTGATGTGCCGGTGGACGCGGCCGGTACGTTTACGATAGGCTTCATCCAGGATTTTGTTCAATCATTTTATTCCGATCAGGATAACGTCAACATTCCCATCACCTCGTTCGCTCCGGCGATCGTGGTCGTGCGGACGGATTGCGGCGTAGGCCCCGGCACGGCTGATTGCAACGGCAATGGCCAAGCTGACACGTGCGATATCATAGCGGGCACGTCTCAAGATGCCGATGGCAACGGGGTGCCTGACGAGTGCGACATCGCACAGACGGTGGTGCCAGACGGCTCTCGATTCCTCCAAGTCCAACTTCCTGCGAATCTCATGCAGGACGTGGCCATTGTCGTTCAGTGTGCCGGTGGCGCAGAGCGTTTCGCCGGTTTCCCCTCGGGGGGAGGGGACAACGTGGCGCTGCTTATGGATACCAAGAGCGAGGCTGCCTTTTTACCGGCTGCGGCGTGGGCTAGCCCCGTCAATGTTACCGGTTTCTCCGTGACGCCATCGACGGACTATTGGGTATGTGTGGAGCAGGCGGATGGGACGCGCTCCACACCCATTTCGGTGCGGACGGCGGTGTGGGGTGATGTGACCGGTCCCGTGGCGGGTTCCGGGCCGGACGGTTTGGCGGACTTCCGGGACATTCAGGGGCTCGTTGCGTGCTTCTTGCAGAACTCGCCGTCCCCCTCATTCAGTGCGTGCGATCTCGACCCGGAGGTACCCAATGGTGTGGTTGACTTCAAGGACATCCGCGCGGCCGTAGAAGCGTTTCTCAGCAACCCGTATCCCTACGCCACGCCCATTGATTGCCAGGGACCGTAGGGAATGTCTGCGGTGGCACGGAGCTCTACGAAGTCGCCGCGCGGGCGGTATCTGGCGGGGCTTCTCAGACGAATTTCAGCTTTCGGCTTGCCAACGCGCACATACGCAGCAGCATGAGCCCATGGCGGAAGCGCGAGATGTTCGTTTCGCCGTAGGTGCGTGCCTTGTAGTGGATGGGCAGGTCGAGAATCTTCAGGCTCAATCGCGAGGCACCGAACAGCAGATCGAAATCGCCAAACGGGTCCAAGCCCCCAAAATAGTCGCGGTTGGCGGCGATGCGCTCGTAGTCTCGTCGCATAAGAACCTTGGTGCCGCAGAGCGTATCCCGGCAGCGTTGGTTGATCAGAAAAGTGAAAAGCCAGCCGAACAGCTTGTTCGCCAGCAGATTCAGAAATCGCATCGCCTTGCGGTCCATGAGATAGACCATGCGTGACCCGTTGATCAATTCGCCCTGACCCGACGTGATCGCGTGATAGAAAGCTGGGAGTTCCTCCGGCGACACGCTCAGGTCGGCATCGAGAATCATCAGCACATCGCCCGACGCCCGTGCGAACGCCTGGCGGACGGCATCGCCTTTGCCTTCTCCGGTTTGCTTCATGCAGCGAACCCGCAACGGTCCTTGATAACCGCAAACCACACGCTGGATGACGTTCCACGAGTCATCCTGACTGTGCCCCTCTACGAAGATGACTTCCTGTGATTCGGTGATTTGCGGAATGCGATCGAGAAGCGGTGCGATGTTGCCGGCTTCGTTGCGTACCGGAACGACGATGGTAAGGCTGCTCGACGCATCGGCTGCGGCTTGCGCGGCAGGTAACGAACGAGCGACCGTGATGTAATTCAAACAAAATTGCCGAAAGATCGGCAGATTGGCCACCACCCGGTTGATCAAGCCGGATACCAGCGGCACGGGAAGTGGGACGAGCGTCAAACCGGAAGTCTGTATCGGTTCGAGCCCGTTCATTCGCATGAGGTGCTTCATCTCGTCAGCCGGCAGCCAGTTGTGATCGTTCGAGGGACGCTTGATACGGAGCCATTCTCCGAGCTTGAGTGCAGGCTGCCACACGCGACTGCCCTGGACGATGATGACGCGCGTGCGGTAGTGGCAGACCGCCAGCACGGCCGCAAAGAGTTTGCCGACGTCGTACACCTCACAGAGCACCTGCGAGATGATGACATAGTCGAATTTGACAGAGAGCTGATTTACGTTTTCGCCGGGCATCTCGATGAAGTCGAGATGGGGATGTCGGTGTCGCGCCTCAACCAGCGATTCTCGGTTCGGGTCCACGCCGACGCCGACGCTCGGTTTGAGGTGAGCCAGAAGCTCGCCAGTGCCGCAGCCGATATCGAGAACCCGTGTGCCGGGTTCCACCATGCGTGATAGCTGCGCCAAAATCCGACGGTAGTAATACGGGAGGTGGCGCGGCACCCTGTCGGTGGTCGGTCGGGGCTGTGTGTGCGATGTGACACCGGGTAGCGTGGACAGCGCGGGACCGGCCGGCACCGGCAATTCCGACGGCCGGTTCGGGGGTAGCGTTACAGCGGCTGATGGCGCTGTACCTGCCGTCCGTTCCGTTGTGGATATCCACCCCATGGTCAGTCCTGCCTCGCGTGTGTAACTCGACCTACCCCGCCCCACTAGCACTGAAAGCGCGGTACACCGCTCCCGGCTCATCGGATGGGGTGCCGTGGGGCTTTGGCTAGCGTGTGTAGAGTGGTCGTACGTCCTCAGGTCCGCTGTATTCGGGTCCGATAGCCCTGGTAGCGGTGCGTGTACGTTGCGAGTGAATGCTGGGGAGTGCGTTGGTTTGGATGCCAAAACGAGCAGTACCACCGAGTCGTTATGGCCCCCTGCCTCGGGCGTCACCCGCGGCACGCCCGGATATGAAGGCACCGGTCTCGCGTTGTTGGCCGTCGTGGAAATCGCCAGCGCGCTGTACCTGGCATCTCTCAACGCGATTCAGGGATACGACGAGAACTGGTACCTGATCAACGCGCATCGGTTTACGGGTGGATCGTCACTTCCCTACGCCGTCCACAGACCGCCGCTGTTGCCGTTGCTCTTTGCGATCTTCGGCACACACTGTCGGATGATTTCAGGGTTGGCCCACATCGGCGCGACGGCTACGCTCTTTTTGATATTGCGTCGACTTGTTTCGCCGCGAGCGGTACCCGCCGGCCTGGCCTTGTTTATGGTCTGCGCCGATGTGCGTTTGTACAACGTGCTAAGTCTTACCGAGATGCCCGGTATTTTTCTCACGCTGGTCGCGATTTACCTCTTTATGACGCGCCGGGCGTGGGGAGCGGGTGTCGTCTGTCTGTTGCTGTTCATGCTGCATTGGGGGTACGTGTCGGTCGTGCCCGCGTTTCTGTTGGTCTATGTGTTGCAGCGACGCCTGCGCGAGGGGTTGGAGTACACGATCGGTTGGTTCGTCGCGTTCGTACCTTTCCTGATCGCCTTCGCCTATGGGTTCGGTAATCCTCTCGCGCCCGTGGAAGGTTCTTTTGCCATCCAAGCCCACAGCGTCAACGATGTGTGGTTTTACGTGCGGGCTTTTCCGCAGCTTCCCGTCGGATTGTTTGTCGGCGGTCTGGTGAGCGCGATCTGGCTGATGTCACGTCGACGTGAGTGGCGCCACAGCCCGCAATGCGCATTGGTGATTCTTCTGTTGGCCATCGTCGGGTCGCGCGTGGCCATGCTGCACCTGTATGAATCCAAGGCCGCTCGCTATCTAATCCCCGCCGTGCCGGCGCTGATGATTCTTTGTGTGTTGATGCTCCGGCAGTATACGGCGCGGTTTCCGCGTATGACCCTCCTGGCCGGCCTCCTGCTTACGCTGTCGGTCCTCCCCACCAAGCATGATTTCTATGAGGTATACGGTCTCGCGATGGACCGAACGCACGCCCTTTTCGATCTTCGCGACGACGTAGCGGGTGCTTATCGTGGCGGCCCCGTTTACACGGATCTGAATGATCTTGCCGTGATGGGTGAGTTCGGCGTGCCGTCGGTGGCTGTCACGGGTGCCGGGTCTTGGCACCACTACTTGTCGTCGCGGGCCCGTTGTGAACGCGATGAGGTTCCTGCAGGTGCGCTCTACCTCACCTGGAACCCCGGACCATCCGAAGTCATCGCTTCGACCGAGTCGCCGCGCTCGGGCACGCTGTATCTGGTACGGTGGCGCGGCGCGGGTCGGACGCTCGCCACACGGCTCGACGCACCCCGCACTTCACCGTAGCATTCCCCCGGTTCGTCAGAGCCGCATTGCCGTCACCATGGTGCTTGTAATTCGCAAAAATGGTCAAGCATTGATATGCGCACAGAGGTATCCTCCCGGTAGGAGTGGTAACATGAAACCCGATACACGGGCCGATTACAATCAACGCATGCTTCGCGTGTTGGTCCATATTCAGCAGCACCTGGACGATACGCTCGGTCTGGATGAGCTGGCCGGCGTGGCCAACTTCTCCCCGCATCATTTTCATCGGGTGTTCCGTGGGATGACCGGTGAATCGTTTCAAAAACATGTCAGGCGGCTCCGCCTTGAACGGGCGGCGCATCGGCTGAAGCAAACCGATCAATCGGTAACGACGACCGCTTTTGAAGCCGGCTACGAATCGCACGAGGCCTTCACCCGGGCATTTGGCGCGATGTTTGACGTGTCGCCGTCCGGTTTTCGTGAGAAGGCACGACACGCGGTGTTTGACCGGTCCGATCCACGTGTTCACTACGAGCCAGACGGTGTGCTCGACGCTTTTGAACCTGCGACCCACAAGGAGCCCGCAATGGATGTAAGCTTACAAACGATCGACCCGATGCGTGTCATCTTCATGCGCCACGTCGGACCGTACGACCGAGTGGGTGATACCTGGACCGCTTTGTTTGCGTGGGCTGTCCCACGCGGCCTGGTGGGCCCGGCTACGGTCTCTTTTGGTGCCGTGTACGATGATCCCGATGTGACACCGCCGGATCGGCTTCGTTGTGACACGTGTATCGTGGTCGATCGCGTAGTCGAGCCGGAGGGGGCGGTCGCCTTGCAGCAAATCGCCGGTGGTACGTATGCCATGACGCGGCACATCGGACCCTATTCCGGTCTCTCGGATACCTATGCCCGACTATTCGGCGAATGGTTGCCCAGGAGCGGTAGAGAGGTTCGCTCCGCGCCGGCGCTGGAGTTCTATCGCAACGCACCGATGAACACCGCGCCCGAAAAACTCGTGACAGACCTCTGCATCCCTTTGGAGAACTGACAATGATGACTCGATTAACCCATGATCCACAACACGGTAGCTCGTTAGGAATAGCGCCGCGTACAGGTTCCCATTTCTGCCTCGTTTGCGCATGCGTGATGATGTGTGTTTGTTTGCTTCCCACTCACCGGTCTTTAGCCGAAGGGGATTCCAAGATCATGACCACTGACCAGAAACTCGATCTGCTCAAACGACACAAGGACGAATACGCCGAGCCGAAGGATCCGACGATCATCGATGTCGGCGAGGCCACCTACCTGGCTATCGATGGTCAAGGGGCACCGGGCAGCCCAGAATTCGTAGCAAGTGTAGGTGCGATTTATGGTGTCGCGTACGGTGTCATGATAAAAAGCAAAATGGCGGGTCGCGACTACCAGGTGGCACCGCTCGAAGCGTTATGGTGGGGAACAAAGGACGATAGTGACTTTTTCAACGAACCGCGCGAATCGTGGAAGTGGCGCCTATTGATTCGGACGCCGGAGTATATCACGGAGGCCAACGTAGCCGAGGCGATTGCGGGCGTTGCCGGCCGCGGAAAGGATACCGCCGCGAGCCGTGTGCGGCTGACGACACTGGAAGAGGGCCGTTGCGTGCAGGTGCTTCACAAAGGTTCCTACGCCGATGAGATGGCCACGATCGCGGCGATGGTGGCTTTTCGCGACAAGCACAAGCTCGTACCCAACGGCTATCATCATGAAATCTACTTGACCGATCCCAACCGAACCAAACCCGAGAAGATGCGCACGATACTTCGGCAACCGGTCAAACCGCAGAAACCATGACATCGAAGCCTCCGTATGTCGGCCAAGATTCGCGTTCGATGGAACGTCCGAACTACGTCGCTGAATCAGGATGGTGTCGGTCGATGAACGCTACGAGGTCAGCGTAATAGGCGTCGGGTGCATCGAACTCGATCGAATGCCTCGCCCCGGCGTATGACGTGATCTGCGTGTGATCCCAGCCGAGCTTCTCTACAAAGCGAATGGTCTTTTCGTTGTCGACAATGCGCTCTTCTCCGGCCGTCATCAGATGGATCGGGACGGGCGGCGCATCTCCAAGTTTCGAGATGGGTTTGTCCATACGGCGCGATGCCAGGTAAAACGCGGCCGTGCATTGCCGAAGCGTGAGCGGGTCGCCGGCGTGAAACCGCTGCCACTTCGCGGACCGCGTGAACACCTCTGGATCATTCAGCGGAATGTCGAACCGCGTCTCGGGCTCGTAGATCATCGCCACGCCGATTCGGTGGGCTTCGTCCTTGGAAACCCCGACCAGCGGAAACAGCCCCGGTGTGACGAGCGACAGACTCTGGCAACGGTCGGGGTGATTGATATACGCAACGACGGCCAGCTTGCCGCCCCAGCTTACCCCTAAGACGTGATACCGATCGAGCCCGGTATGTTGAAGCAGGGTGTCTCGGGCGATCCGGGCGTCATCGATCAGTTGATCGGCGGACTCAGCATGCCCCCGGTCTGCCTGGTTACGCCCGCTACCGCGCCGGTCAATTTGTAGCACCCCGTAGCCAGCCTCACAGAGTCGTTCAGCCGACCCGGCGTACCAATCGCAATGGGACTGGATCCCGTGGTGGCACAGTACGGCCCCGCGAAGTATGTCCGGTGCCCAATAGCGGGCGTAGGCCGGGTAGCCGTCGCCCAGAGTCACCTGGATTTCCGAATAACGTGCCATGGGGGCATCTTAGCTTGAACTATCGGCGAGTACACGTCATAGTCCCGTGAGATCAACGGGTGGGCCGAACCCGCCCGAGACCGAGGGAAGCCAAGACATGCCGACGACCCCAACCGACAACCCCACGGTATCCTGTGGTGTGGATGTGCGTGCCGCGTTCCGGCAGCAGCTCATGTCCGACCGTATGTTCGGCGTGGATAGCGTGCCAGTGCCTCCCGCGTCGCTAGTCGTAGCACCGAATCGCACCCCACAGACTGGTCCGAGCAGGCAGGACCGCGGCGCGGCCGACTGCGCGGAACGGCTCCGTGCGATGGATGAGGGTGAGGTCAAGAAGTGCCGCAAGTGTTCGCTGCACGAGACACGCACCAAGACGGTTTTCGGGTGTGGTACCCCCCACGCACGGCTCGTGTTCGTGGGTGAAGCCCCGGGCTATGACGAAGACCGCGAAGGTGTGCCCTTCGTCGGGAAAGCCGGAAGATTGTTGACCAAGATGATCGAGAGTGGCATGGGACTTGCCCGTGATGACGTTTATATTTGTAACACGGTCAAGTGCCGGCCCCCCAAAAACCGGGATCCGGCGGCCGACGAGATTCTGGCCTGCCACTCATATTTGAAGCGGCAGCTAGAGTGGATTCACCCGGAGGTCATCATCGCGCTTGGGGCACCGGCCGCAAAAACGTTGCTTCACACGACGCAGGGCATCGGGAAACTGCGCGGGCGCTTTCACGACTATTACTTATCCGGTGCCATGGGGAAGGGTCCAACGGTTCCGCTGATGCCGACGTACCACCCGGCTTATTTGCTCCGATACCCCGACGAAAAGAAGAAAAGCTGGTCGGATTTGCAGATGGTGATGGAGAAAATGGGGCTGCCCCTACCCTAATAATGATCGACGAACGGCTTTCTGAGCGGTCCGCTTTCAATAGGGGGCCGTGCTTGGGGGGGTGGCCTGCCTCATAGAGGCGGGGGGGTTGAATGGTTCCCGAATTCGTGTCCCCTGTGGCGTTGGAGTCATGGGTCGAAAGTCCATCGGTTGAAGCGTGTAAACACTAGAAGGATGTAGTCCGTGGCGATTCACCCCTCAGCGATTATTCATCCCAAGGCCGAGTTGGATTCGAATGTAGCCGTTGGTCCCTACACGGTGATTGACGAACACGTTCGAGTGGCGGCCGGTTGCGATATCGGCCCGAACGTGTACCTCACCGGCTGGACGACCATTGAGCCACAATGCCGGATTCATTTTGGTGCCGTGGTGGGGCACGAACCCCAAGATGTGAAGTACGGCGGCGAACGCAGCTTTTGCCACGTCGGCCGGGAAACCACCATCCGCGAGCACGTGACCATTCATCGTGGCACGATCCCGGAGTCCACGACCACGGTAGGCGATCGGTGTTTTCTGCTGGCCGGTAGCCACGTGGCGCACAATTGTGAGCTGGGCGATGGCGTGACCATGATTAACAATGCCATGCTGGCGGGGCATGTGTTCGTGGGAGACGGGACGGTGATCGGCGGTGGTGCCGGTGTGCATCAGTTCGTACGGATCGGCGAACTGGTCATGGTTGCGGGTAATGCCGGCGTGAGTATGGACGTGCCGCCCTTTGCGTTGACCAACCGCGAGGGACGCATTTTGGGTCAAAACCGGGTGGGTATCGCTCGGAGTCGGTTGTCTGAGGAAGAAATCCTCGACATCCGTCGGGCCTACCGTCTTTGGTATGGTTCGCGGGTGGGTGCCGTTGATCTGGCCGCGGCGCTTCTGGGTACGGTTCACACCGATGCCGGCCAACGTTTTGCCGCTTTCGTCACTGCCACGTCACATCGTGGTCTGGCCGGGCGTGCGAGACGGCGTATTCATACCCATTCTCACAAAAAAACGAGAAAAACCTAGGGTAACACCTATTGCAAAATGTGCGGTGGGTTGTCATGATGCCGCTGGTCTGGTTGGTGCCATATAGTGTCGCTCGATCAGCAACACATAGCGAAACATGCGTTTCACAACGCTTCTTTCCCCTCCGCGAAACACCGGGGTGCTTCGGCTCCTCGGTGTTTCGCTTAGATATACCACACGGCCGCGACCTTCAGCTTGCGCGGCACCACGGATGCCGCGCGATCTACGATCATTTGAGAAGCCGCGCAGCGTGAACCCTGCGACTCGGGAGGCGGTTCGGGACATCACGAAGGTCGGCGGCATGCCCAAGCCGGAGGCGCGGGCATGAGTCTACGACAAACTGAAAACATGGCTGCGTTTCGCATAGCCATGCCACCCGCTCAACGCTGAGTTAAGGTTACCGGACCCACCACCTCTCGATCCGCTTGGGACGGGGCTGGTGCTTCGACGCTTCGAGATTGCGTCGGAAGCGTGTCGCGGGGAGCGCCCGCCCCTCGATGGCGTGATCGCCCCTCGCCTCGGTGACATGGTGATCCCCTGACTCTGATGACAGTGAGCCGGTGCGAAAGGCACAATTCGGTCCTTGTGATCGTTATAAGTGCTTGAAACCACTGGTGTTGAAGGCGTTTTCGCATTTTCCGTCCGAGAATACGGAATTGCGTTTGGCGAAAAATCGGACGAAGACGGCAGGTTAGGGTGGTCAACCCCGATTCGGGAGGCCTATCATGGGGAGCGGCGGGTGAGTCGCGAAGTGGTGACCGGCAGAGCACGTGGTGTGCCTGCGGCTGTCTCTTGGACCGTGTGCGGAGCGTGTGGTGTGACCGGGATAGGTGTGGTTGACCTTGACATAACACAGGCTGAGAGCTATCGTTATGGCCGGTCGTCGCTGCTTTTTTGGGGTGACGACTACGCTGGGGTTGACGGTGGCTACCGGGTCGATGCGTTTGATCCGCGCGCGGTCGAGAAGGGGGCTTCGGCGTGGTGCCACGGCAGTGGCACCAGTGGGATAGTGGGGGGGACCATTGGTCGGGCGGTAATCACGTCGCGAGCGGTCCTTAGCTTATTTAGATCAGATTGACTCAGCGGTTTTTGGTGTCGTGCGAGTGAATTCGCATGGAACCGCCGACCGATTCGGCAGCCGTTTTGTGTGGGATAGACGTAATCAAGTGTGCCCGGTCGAGTGGGACTCGCCTGGGTTTGGTCGTAGCGATTGTATAAGGGTGGAAATCATGCGAAGGAAGACGCTCTGGATCTCGAGCTTGGTAATCTGTGCGGCGGCATTGGTGTCGTGGCAAGCCTCGGCACAAATACCGTCATTGATCCAAGGGGACGGTGAACGTTTTGTCGTCGCCGATTCGGCGGCAACGGGTCCGGTACAGGGTGAACTTCTTACCAATCAGTTCAAGGTGTTCCCCGTCGAGACGCAAGAGATGTATGTGGTCTCGGGAGGCGGTGCCCCTTCGAACGGTACCGCGGCCGTTGCGGAAAAGTTGATTTATGACAATCCCCTTGGTCAGTTTGCGATCGAGGTGCAGTCGGGGCAGCAGGTATCGGACGATCTGACTTTTTCCGTCAAGTCCGGTTGCCCGCTTTCGCGGTATCGCTTCCAGTTTATCGGTAAAGCCAATCCGAACGGCTGCGGCGGGCAGGGTGTGACCTGCGGTCCGTTGCGTGTGGAGTTTGCTCTGTTTACGGAGTGCCCCAATGCCGGCGGCGTGCCCATTCCGGGTACGAGCGGCTGTGCGTCCACGACACCGGGAGACGGTTGTATTCCGATTCCCGATGCCGATGGGTTGACCGAGATCAACTTCACGCCGAGTACGCCCGTGTCGCTACCCTCCGCGGTGTGGCTGGGCATTTCCATGAGCCGTTCCGGTGCCGGCATTATCATTGGCGCGCCGGCGCTAGAGGGCTTCTCCAGCGACGTGATGGATACGATTGCTTTTGCGTGCAATTCGACGGCCGGTGGTTTTCCCGCCAGCCCCCACTCCAGCTTCAATGCTTCCGTCTACGGCGATGAGACCTGCACCGATACCTTTTTGACATACCAGAACATTCGTGCCGACAGCTCGGGCGTCAACGAAGGGTCAAACATTTGCATCGCCGACGACATTACGCTCAACAGAACGTGCAACATGTCTCAGTTGGAGGTGGCCGTTCGTGGGCTCGGTCGATACGACGTCGAGCTTCGTCGTTCGTCGGCCAGCGGACCTGTCGGCAACTGCAATAGTATTCCCGCGTTTGGCGTGAGCGCCATTCCGGGTACACGAACGGCGTTTGGCTCAGGCCCGGGCGACGGGTTGTTTGTGTATAGAAAAAACTTTGATCCACCGGTGCCGCTTCCGAACGAGAATCTGTTCGCCGTGTTGATGCCCAACAATGTGAACGCCAGGTGGGTATTGACTCGTAAAGATGCCTCCATTGGGTCTACCGATGCCTCCTACTTCGTCTTCGACGGTACTGCCAGCGGTGGCACGTGGAACGCGAAGTTACCGTCGGGTAACCTTCATGGCGGATTCCACATCGTCATTACCTGCGAAGGGGCGGCACCCATTGGGGCCTGTTGCGATCAGTACATTCGCGATGCCGCCGGCGAAGCCGTTTGCCGGGACGTTCCGGAAATCAATTGCCCGTTCCCACCGAAAAACACTGCGTTGAGACCGGCATGGGCGGAAAACGTTCCCTGTCGCGTGTGTAGCGGTGGACAGCGAAATGGTCTGGCCTGTCGCGCTGATGACGAGTGCCTGGCGCCGCGGTGCGTGAATGGTGCCAACCACAATCTGGCGTGTACCGGTCCGGCGGATTGCCCGAATGGTACCTGTGAGCCGGGTGTTTGTGTGGACAACGATCCGTTTGTTCTGCCGTGCGGTCTATCGGCCTGCTGTCAGCCGAGCGGGGAGTGTGCCAACACGACGCTTAATGACTGCAATCTGGTCTTGCCGATCACCGCGCCGCGTATCTATGACCTCGGGCAGTTCTGCAACCAGGAGGGACAGCGCTGTCCCAATCCGGCGTGTCTCGCGCAGGAGGGTGACTGCCTGTTGCCGCGACCGTCCCGATGCAACGGGGGGGCGGATGACGGTGTGACCTGTAACTCCGATGCGAGTTGTGCGGGTGGCAACGACGGCACGTGCGATTTGCTGGCGACGCCTCAATGCCAAGGTGGCGATCACGCTAACCAGGCGTGCAATACGGACCTTGATTGTATTCCGGGCGGTTTTTGTACGGCGAGCCGTTGTACAGGCGGTGCCCGTTCCGGCAATGCGTGCGAATTCCCGCGTGATTGTCGTGAGTCGTTCTGCGAGGCCTTTGTAGGTTGTAGCGATCCGTTCTGCTGTAGCGATGTGTGTTCCTTCAGTCCGGGAACGCCGGTTTTCTCCGAGTTTTGTTGTCAGGTCGCATGGGATGGTGCCTGTGCCTCTCTGGCCCAGCAGGTTTGCACGCTGGCACCCTCGAATGACGACTGTGCGCCCGGTGACCGTAAGACCGGATCCTCCGGTGCGGTCGAGATTCTCGTGAACGGTCTGTCTGTCTCCACCGATGCAACATTTGCCGACGTCAGAGGCGACCCCCCGGAGTACCTTCTTGTTGACCCGGTTTGCTGTAACGGTGGTCAGCGTCGCTGCGTGGGCGGTTGTGCGGACGGTGCGGTGTGTAATGACGATTTCGATTGCGTTGGCTCGGGTCCGGGGTACTGTAACTT
The DNA here is from genome assembly GCA_024278775.1 of Planctomycetota bacterium. The sequence continues at coordinate 10,026 of JAJRSP010000172.1, read as the reverse complement.
CGGCGGCGATCCGCTGACCGGGGCGTGCATCGGCGGCTGCAACAGTCAGGCGCAGTGCGTCGTGCCGGGAGATCCGAATGGTCCGAAGACTTCGTGTGTGGGCGGCGCGAACAATCAGCTCGCTTGTGCACCGCGTTGTGAGGGCGGTCAAAATGTGGGTCTGGGTTGTGGTACTGACGCCGACTGCCCCGGCTCGGTTTGCGCTCCCAACTTTGATTGCCCCGGTGGTTTTTGCGACAATGCTTTCTGTGCAGGCACCGCGGATGGTTTCTGTGACGTAGCGCAGCCGGAACCGGGTGTCCCCGGCTTTGGTTCCGTGTGGTATTACTTTACGGTGCCCGATGGTGTGGGAGATACGCTCGACGTAGAGGTGAGTACCTGCGGCAGTTCCAGTCCCGCCAAGGACTCGATGGTTCAGGTGTTTGCCATCGGCAACAGCGACAGCGGTCTTTGTACGGAGACCGGACGTTGTGCTGGTGACAACGCCGTCTGTAACGTGGTGGCTCAGGATTGTGCGGATGGCACGCTCTGTGAGGATGCGGATGTGACCTGTAGCATCGCGGCTCAGGATTGCCCCACTGGCAATCTGTGCATGCTTAACAAGGCTGAGGCTTGTGACTCGCTGACGCTGATCGGGTGCAATGATGACGCACCGGATGGTTGCGGTAGTTCGACGCAGGCGCTGAACTCCAAACTGTGCCTGCCCAACCTTCGTCGCGGCGATACGTATTACATTCTCGTTTCGGCAAAAACAGAGGCTACCGTGGGCAAGTACCGCGTGAGTGTTCGGTCCGTGTCGGCGTGTGATGGCGAGGCGATCGGCACTTGCGTGTCATCGTTGTGTGTGGGAGGTGCTTTCGACGGCGACGCTTGTGTGGTCGATGCCGACTGTGCGTTCCCCGTGGAGCCGGCTAACGATGCGTGTCCCTTTGCGGAAGATCTGGTTGACCTCGATGGTGATAACCAGATCGTCCAACGGTTCAACGTGGGTGGTGCGACGCAGGACTGCCGGGCTCCGAGTTGTCTGGGCAACATGAAGAACGACGTCTGGTATCGTTATACGCCCGCGGCGACGGGTCAATTGATTGTATCGACCTGCGGCGGTTCCAATGCGACCACGCCGGATACCGAACTCATTATCTATGACGGGTGTGATTGTGGTGCCGGCCTGAAGGCGGAGGAAATCCTCAACCAGGAACTCTGCTGCAGTGCCATTGGTGATCCGTTTGATTGCCTGCCTGGTAGTGAATGTGACATCCAGGTCGTGGAGGGTAACTGCTACCTGATGCGTCTTGGTGATAACAGTGGACTCGGTGCCAAAGGCGATATGAACATCACGCTGGTGCCGGATACCGGATGTCCGGCCGGTACGGTGACCTGGGTTGATCCGCAAGCCGGGACCATCGACGCACGCTATGCGAAGGATTGCAACAACGCTGGTGCGGCGTTGGGTATTGACACGATCACCGTGACGGGACCGGCCGGTGCCGATCCGGCGATTTGCTGGTCGCTTTGCGAGGCCAGTGACGGTGGCTTGGGCCCGAACAGCATTGCCTCCGTGGTCGAGGGTACACCGGGTTCGTACACGATCACGCTGTCGCGACCGATTACGCCGGGCTCTTGCACGACGATCACGTATGATCCGACCGCCTCAGGCGGACCGGCCCAGACGGTGAAGATATCGTCCCTTCCGGCTGACGTGAGTGCGGATGGAACCGCCGGACCGAGTGACATCCTGGAATTGATCGACATTCTCAATGGCGTGGCCACTTCGGCATGGGGTGCGTACAGCACGGATGTCGACGTTAGTGGCGCTACCGGGGCCGCGGACATTCTGGCTGTCATTGACTTGCTCAACGGTGCCGGCTGCTTCGATGCGTGGAACAGCATCACGGTTGAGACCGGCAACACCTGCGGCACGTGCCCGGTGGCGACGCCGTAGTGAGATCGTCTTGAAACGGGCTTGGCCGGTGGGACGTAGCTGTTGTTGTGCTGCGTGATCCGGTCGGGCTAAAATGAAGGGTTGTTCGTCGCCCCCGCCGAGGAGTCTCATGGCTCGTCGGCGGGGGTTTTTTATTTCCGGGGTGGTGTGTGTTTCGGGCCGGGTCGTGTCGAATTCATGTTGCCCTCGTTGCAGGGTGCCCCATTCTTCGGGTACTCCCGAAGGGTGGGGAACGGAGTTTGCATGCGAAGACCGCCTGCCTGTGCGAGTACGCACGCAGACAGGTCCCCCACCCTTCGTGTCACCGAACCTCTGTTCTTGTACGAGGCATGTTCTGCGGTGACACGAAGAATGGGGCACCCCCGCCGGTTCGTGTCGAATCATGTTGGCCTCGTTGCCGATCGTCCGGCGTGCGGTTAGGATCGCGCCGGAATGGAGACCGCATGGCGTAACATCCGGTCGGGCCGATTCTCACGGAACGCCTATGAGCGAGCAGAACAACCTCCTCCAGCAGCGAGTCAATAAGCGTGACGCCCTGATCGAGTTGGGGGTCGATCCCTACGGAGGGCGATTCCCGGATGTCTCGGCCGTAGCCGATGCCCGCGCCGCCGCCGCCACGCTCACCATCCCCGCCGGAGAAAAAACCGAGCTTCGTTTGCGTCTGGCCGGTCGGATCGTGCTGCTTCGGGTGATGGGCAAGCTCGCGTTTCTGACGATTCGTGACACCACCGGCGATCTCCAGCTCGGGCTTAGCAAGGCCGACCTGGGTGAGGCGTGGCCGGTCGTTAAGAAACTGGACTTGGGTGACATCATCGGGGCTGACGGAGTCCTTGGACGCACCAAAACGTCCGAGCTGACCCTCTGGGTGGATTCACTCACAGTGCTCTGCAAGTCGCTGCGACCGCCTCCGGAAAAATGGCATGGGCTGACCGACATTGATCTGCGGTATCGACGGCGCTACGTGGATTTGTTTACCAATCCGGGCGTTCGTGAGGTGTTCAAGCAGCGTAGCGCGATCATTCATGCGGTGCGCGAGTGTTTGGTCGATGCGGGCTATTGCGAGGTAGAGACGCCGGTGCTCCAGCCGATCTACGGTGGGGCGGCGGCCAGACCTTTTACTACCCACCACAACACGCTCGATATGAAGTTGTACCTGCGCATCAGCCCGGAGCTATACCTCAAGCGGCTGTTGGTCGGCGGGTTGGACCGCGTGTTTGAGGTCAGCCGCAACTTTCGCAACGAGGGCATCAGCACCAAGCACAACCCTGAGTTTACGATGATCGAGTTGTACGAAGCGTACGCGGATTACCACGTGATGATGGAGCGTGTGGAGCAGATGACGGCGGCCGGTTTCGAAGTGTCCACCAAAACCGCACTACCGGCCCGATGTGAAACCTTGGAACGCGAGTATGAACGGCTGGCTGAACCGAAAGAGGGAGATGAGAATGAGGGGGCCGCGGAAGCTGCGGCGACCGAGTTCACCGAGCGGGAACACCTATCCGCCTATCGAGAGGCACGCGACGGGATCGCCCGAGGTCGCATGATGACCGTGTTCTTGGGGCATGTGATTGATCTCACGCCGCCGTGGTGCCGAAAGCGCTACGGCGATCTGCTGTGGGAACACGCCGGGGTGTCTATGGATGACGTGGCCGCTGTGCGAAAGAAGGCGGATGAGCTTGGCATCGACCATGCGCGCAAGGATGATGCGGTGGTCGTGAATGATCTGTTTGAGGCGACGGTCGAGTCGCACCTGATCCAGCCGACTTTCGTGTACGACTATCCGGCCGCCATTTGTCCGCTGACGCGGCGTCATCCGGAGGATGGGCACATCGCGTTGCGGTTTGAGGCGTTTGTCTGCGGGATGGAACTGGGCAATGCCTATACGGAGCTGAACGATCCGCAGGTGCAACGGTCCAACTTGGCGCAGAAAGTCGCGGGCGAGGGCGACGAAACCATGGCGGTCATGGATGAAGATTTTGTGTTGGCTCTGGAGTATGGTATGCCGCCGGCTGGTGGCCTGGGCGTGGGGATTGACCGGCTGGTGATGATGCTGACCGGGAGCTCGAGTATTCGAGACGTGATCCTCTTTCCGTTGCAACGAACTCAAAAAACCGGTGCGGAGGCCGTCGTCACGTCGTCCGAAACCAAGGATGGCTCCAGGGCGGAAGCGCGCGCCGAGGGCCGACAGCCTTCGGGCCGATCATGATTCAAAGTATTTATGTATAAGTGGTTTTTAGCCTGGCGCTACCTGCATACGAAGCTGATCGCGTTTTTCGGCGTCGCCGCGGTGACATTGTGCGTGGCGATGGTGCTCGTTGTGCTGAGCGTGATGGGTGGTTTTCTCGACACGATCCGCACGCGATCCAAGGGATTGTTTGGTGAGATCATCATGGACGCCGGCTCTCTGCAGGGCTTTCCGCTCTATCAGGAGTTCACGGACTACTTGTACGAAGAACTCCCTGACACGGTGACACTCGCCACGCCGGTGATCTACAGCTACGGTGTGTTCCGTGTTCCGGAAACCACGGAAACCAAACCCGCGCGGGTTCTGGGGATCTGTCTGAAAGACTACATGCGCGTCACAGAATTCGGAGCCGGCCTTCATTACGAGCACTATTATCCTGGAACGACGAACCTCCAGCAGCAGCAGATGCCGGTGGCCGGTTTCACGTCAACCGGTGAGCTGAAACTGCCCCCCGACCTGGAAACCGCCAACCAGAAGTGGCGCGACGCAGAAAAAGATCCGAACGCCATCGCCGCATTTGATAAGCTTCCTTATGAAAAAGCGATGTACCCTTCTGCGCTGGGTTACCCGGGGGAGCGTGTGTTTGCGATCGGCCCGAACGCGCCGGGGTATTACAAGAAAGCGTGGCCCGGTGCGATACTGGGCTGTGATCTCATCTTCTATCGAAAAGCGGACGGGCGTTTTGAGCGGCACCTGGCGCGTGGGGCTGACGTCGCGGTCACGCTGATGCCTCTTAGTGCCACGGGCAATGTGGGGGGGGAGCCGCCTGTGAAGCTGCTGCTCCGCTACGTGGATGACTCACATACCGGTATCTACGAAGTGGACAGTATGCAGATGTACGTCGACTTCGAGACGATGCAGCACAAGCTCGCCATGGATGCTCAGGAGCGTATCGACGGTTCGATGACAAAACCGCGCACCAACCAGCTTCTGATCAAGCTGAACGAGGGCGTGGAGCTCAACACGGGCAAGGAAGTGATCCGAGACGCGTGGACACGTTTTCTCGCGTTGCACGCGGAGGAGTTGGATCAGAACGAAACGCAGCTTGTGGGTTTTGTGGACACGTCCACCTGGGAGGATCTGCAACGTGCCTTTATTGCCGCTGTTGAGAAAGAAAAGGTGCTGGTCACGTTTCTGTTTGCGTTAATCAGTATGGTGGCGATCGTATTGGTCGGTTGCATTTTCTATATGATCGTGGAGAAAAAAACGCGGGATATCGGTATCGTCAAGGCGCTAGGCGGTAGTGCCCGCGGGGTGGCTGCGCTGTTCGTCGTCTATGGGGGGGCTGTTGGGATTGTCGGTGCGATCCTCGGCGTTTTCGTCGGTTGCCTGTTTGTGTGGAATGTGAACGACATCCAAGACCTGCTCGCTCAGTTCAACCCGCAACTACGGATTTGGAGTCCGGATGTCTACTCGTTTGATCGAATACCCGAGGTCGTAAAGACGGCGGATGCAGTATGGGTCGGGAGCATGGCGATCGTGGCGTCCATTCTTGGTTCGTTGTTACCGGCTTTTCTGGCCGCTCGTGTATGGCCGGTGAAGGCACTTCGTTACGAATAAGGGCGGCGTATGCTGAAAGTTCGCAACATCCATAAGGCGTATCGGATGGGCCCGTCCAAGCTACGCGTGCTGCGTGGAGCCGGGTTGTCGGCCGAACGCGGCGAATTTCTTGTCATCATGGGGTCCAGCGGTTCCGGCAAGAGTACGCTGCTGCACATCCTCGGGGCGTTGGATACGCCGGACATGGGTTCGGTGGAGTTTGCAGGGCGGAACATTTTCGACATGCCTACGTCGGCCAGAGAGGCGTACCGCAATCGCGAGGTAGGATTTGTGTTCCAGTTTTACCATTTGCTCCCTGAATTGACCGTGCTGGAGAATGTGCTGCTTCCGAAGTTGGTGACGCATTCGCTCCTGTCGTGGGGTGTGAATCGCTCCAACGCCCGCCGCGCCGCCACGGAAATCCTGGATCGCGTGGGGCTGTTGCAACGCGTAAAGCACCGTCCTGCAGAACTTTCCGGCGGTGAGCGTCAGCGGGTAGCCATCGCCCGGGCGCTAATAAACGCTCCGTCGCTCTTGCTCGCAGACGAGCCAACGGGTAACCTGGATGCGTCGATGGGTGCCGACATATTGGATCTGTTGACGCAAGTGAATAAGGACGGTCAGACCGTCGTTATGGTCACTCACGATCCCAACGTCGCGTCGCGGGCCCACCGCGTGGTTCGGCTTCGTGACGGGGAGATTGTGGGGGCGGCCCTGGCGGCGTCCGAGCTGTTTTCGGCATAGCTACAGCCAGGGGAGGATTAGCCATGACCACGGCCACTACTGAGGTACAGAGGATGTCACAAAACCCGTTTGAGCCTCGCGCCGATCTGAAAATCTGGATGGGCACCGAGTTGGTTCCTGCTTCGGAGGCCCGCGTCAGCGTGTTTGATCATGCGCTGCTCTATGGTGACGGCGTGTTTGAGGGGATCCGCGTCTATAACGCCAAGATTTTCAAAGAAGCGGAGCACATCAAGCGTATCTTTCAATCGGCCAAGTCCATCCGGCTTGACATCCCCATGACGCCGAAAGAGGTGGCCGAGGCGATGCACCAAACCATGGCTGCCAATGGTATTGACGGTGACGGCTACATTCGCCTGATCGTGACGCGCGGCATCGGCTCGCTCGGGATTTCGATCGCGCACACGGCCTGTCCGATGGTGATTGTCATTGCAGACAAGATTGCACTCTATCCGCCGGAGGCCTATGAGCGGGGTTTGCACTGCATCGTGTCCAGTATTACGCGCAATCATCCGAACAGTACGAGCCCGCGAGTCAAATCGCTGAATTATCTGAACAATGTGATGGCCAAACTCGAAGCACGCGACGCCGGTGCCGACGAAGCGATCATGCTGACGGCGCAGGGGCACGTGGCCGAGTGTACCGGAGACAACATCTTTCTCGTCATAGATGGGCAGATTGTCACACCGCCCACCTGCGAGGGCATTCTCGACGGTATCACGCGACATCTCGTGATGGAGCTCGCGGAAAAACGGGGTTTCACCGTCCTTGAGAAGTCGATCGTCCGACACGATCTGTATATCGCAGATGAGTGCTTTGCGACCGGTACCGCCGCCGAGGTGATCCCGATTACGGAGATCGAAAAGCGAGTCGTTGGTGATGGCACGCCGGGTCCGATCACCAAGAAGCTCATCGCAGATTTCATCGCCTATCGTAACGCGTAGCGGTCCGGAAATGTTTGTTCCCTTTCCCCGTCGGCCCGACGCGAATCGCTGTCGCGTGAGGGGCTGTCTTACCCCTTTTCCGCCGGTCTTGGGCATGTCCGATAATGGTGCGGCGGCGATCGGTCTGTAGGTTCGGCCTGGGTAGACAGAAAAGATTTCTAATAGGTAGACCTCTTCGCTTGCATAATGGTATACGTTCGCGTATACTTATTCGGTTGATGAGTTTGGTGAAACACCGGAGAGGTTCGGGAATGGCAAGGGCGAGAAAAACAAGCGACACCGCGATGCTTCGTGTGACGGCTGAGACGCGGGATACGCTCAGAGTGATTGCGGAGGGTCGGGGTAGCTCCATGCAGGGGGTGGCCGAGGAAGCGATCGAGGCCTATCGCCGACAACTGATCCTCGACGAGACCCACTCGGCCTATGCCAGCCTTCTCCAGGATTCTGAAACGGCGGCTGCGTTGGAAGCCGAGCAGAGTGAATGGGATGTGACTCTGTGCGACGGGCTGGAGGATGATTAGTTATGGCCTTGCCTTCCAGGGGTGAGGTGTGGCTTGTCGATCTCGGCAACAACCCTGGCTTGGAGCAAGGCAAACGTCGCCCCGCCTTGGTGGTATCGGTGGACCGCTTCAACCACGCGCCCATTGCCTTGGTCGTGATCGTTCCCATCACAAGCACGTATCGTGACATCCCCATGCATATCGAGGTGTACCCGCCGGAGGGTGGGTTGAAGTATCATAGCTGTATTCAGTGCGATCAACCGCGGTGTGTTTCGCGAGTTCGCCTGGTGCATCGCGTGGGATCCGTGTGCGAGGAAACCATGACGCAGGTTGAGGATCGCCTGCGCATCCTTCTTGATTTGTAGAGGCCGGACTTACTGTAAACTATTTCTGGTCAGTTGGTTACGGTGATTGGAGCGTGCCTGGGAGAATGGGATGTTGGCCGTAATAGTCCGATAACGTTAAGGTGCCGATATTATGGCCAGGTGGGGTCGGTGTGGTCCGTAGTTGTGCCGATAAGGAGTGGAGACACTTGCACAGGACGTATGATGAGTGGTTGGAAACTAACAGGGTGGGGTGGTGTGTGCGGTTTGGGCACATTGTCCTTCCTGCGGATCATTGCCTATGAGATCGAGCGGACCGAACGAAGCCTCCAGGCTAAGGATGCGCGGGCTCGGAAAGCGTACGAACGAGCGATCGCGGCGCGCGCGGAGCAGGAAGAGCTACTCGTCGCGCAACCAGTTGGTGAGGGAGCACAGCATCACCGCGAGTTTGTTGCTCGAACCTGAGGTGGAATCGGGGTAGACTTACGGCGTGTACGGGATTGAAATGGTCGCGGCGAACCACAGGTGCGTCGCCTCACAGGATGGTCGGTCATGGCGGAGTCCTTAGGAAGATTTTCCCGGATTCGTTGGATTCAGAATGTGGCCTGTGCGTTGGCCATGCTCGGCTCGTTGATTCTCGTGGGGCTTGGGGTGGCCTACAGCGACTCGGGCGGGGCGTGGATGATCGTGGCGGGCGGCTTTCTGCTTTTTCTGGCCGTGATCGCGATGACCTTCATGCCGTTGTTGTTGAAGGTGGAGTCAACGATCAACCGGCAGCTCGGAGAGATTCGCGATATGCAGTCCACGCTGTCCGCTCAGCATCTTACGCTGGAAGCGATTGCGGAGAACACGAGAATTTCGGATGCCGCCAAGTCTCTGGCCCGGCGCGATGAGGAGCTTGATGCGTTGCGCGAGACCATTCGGAACAATATTCGCGGTGAGCGCTGGGATGCCGCGATCAGCTTGATCGATGAAATGGAGCGGCGGTTTGGCTTTAACGAAGAGGGTGCCCGCATCCGTGAGGAAGTGGACGACGCGCGCGAGGAGCGTATTCAGGCCAAGTTGACTGAGGCGATTGAGTTGATCGACAGCCATTTCGAGTCGCACGACTGGGGTCGTGCCCGGACGGAGATTGATCGCCTTCTGCTCGCCTTGCCGGATGACTCGCGCGTCCAAAATCTGCAAGATCGAATGAACGCGTTGCAGGAGCAACACAAGCAGGAGCTTAAGCTCGCCTGGGAAGACGCCGTGCGCCGAACCGATACGGATCTCGCGATCGACGTTCTTAAGGAGTTGGACCAGTACCTTTCTCCGGCCGAGGGGGAGGAGCTTCAGAACACCGCACGCACGGTGTTTAAGGAAAAGCTACTACAGCTTGGTGTGCAGTTTCGCTTCGCCGTGACGGAACGTCGTTGGCAGGACGCCTTGACGGTCGGGTTGGAGATTGTTCGTGACTTTCCGAACACCCGTATGGCCACAGAGGTTCGTGAGGCGCTGGATATGCTGCGACAGCGTGCCCACCAGGCGACCGACGGCGCTACGGCTCATTCCTCCGGAAAGTAACACCTCTGGAAAAGCGCACTTCTGAACAATAGCCGTTCTGAACAATGGCCAGTTGCGGGGATGGACCCACACGCTTCGTGGGTTGACTCCGCATGCTGTGTTTCCCGTGTTGGGTTCCGATCGCAGGCGTCAGGTGGCGTCTGTGTCGTGCCCGTTTTTTTCCCACGTCCCCGGCTCGCCAAGGTGTGGTATCGCCTCGCCCCGACGTCCGATAGCTGTTGATTCAGTC
>JAJRSP010000171.1 GCA_024278775.1 Planctomycetota bacterium | reverse complement strand
GGGGATCCCTGTCCTGTTCCGCTGCTCTGCAATGAAACGCTCGATCTGTGCGTGGAGTGTCTCGTTGACGCGGACTGCGAGGACAACAACGTGTGTAACGGTATCGCCACGTGTGATGTCAACGGGTTCTGCCAGCCGGGCACGGCGCTCGTTTGTGATGACGGCAACGTCTGCAATGGTGTGGAAACCTGCGACGCGCAGTTGGGTTGTCAGGCGGGCACGACGCTGGTGTGCGACAACGGGAACGTCTGCGATGGTCTGGAGAGCTGTGACCCGACGTTGGGATGCCAGCCCGGCGCGACGCCCTTGGTTTGTGATGACGGCAACGTCTGCAACGGTAACGAAGTTTGTGATCCGACCGCCGGGTGTCAGCCCGGCACGCCGCTCGTGTGTGATGACGGCAACGTCTGCAACGGACTGGAAAGTTGCGATATCGTCAACGGTTGTCAGCCGGGCGTGCCGCTCACTTGTGATGACGGCAATGTATGCAACGGGTTAGAGACGTGTGATCCGATCGCTGGTTGTCAGTCGGGGGTCGTTCTCGTGTGTGATAATGGCGATGTGTGTGATGGCTCGGAAACTTGCGATCCGGTAACCGGTTGCCAGCCGGGTACGCCGCTTTCCTGCGATGACAACGACGTGTGCAACGGCGGTGAAACCTGTGACCCGATCAATGGCTGCGTGCCCGGCACGCCGCTTGTGTGTGATAACTCGAATGTGTGTGACGGGTTGGAAACGTGCGATCCGCTGAGCGGATGCCAAGGCGGTACACCGCTGGTTTGCGATAATGGTACGGTCTGTGACGGTTTGGAAACCTGTGATCCGATAGCGGGATGTACCGCGGGCACACCGCTAACCTGCGATGACAATAACGTGTGCAACGGCCTCGAAACGTGTGATCCGGTCAACGGGTGCCTTCCCGGTACGCCCCTCGCTTGTAATGACGGCGACGCTTGCAACGGGCTGGAGACGTGCGACCCCAACGTGGGCTGTGTACCCGGCACGCCACTCGTCTGTGATGACGGCGATATCTGTACCGGCCTTGAAACCTGTGATCCCGACGTGGGGTGTCTGCCCGGTACTCCGCTTGTTTGTGACGATGGCAATGTCTGTACCGGAACGGAAACCTGTGATCCAACCAACGGCTGCCTGAGCGGTGTGCCGCTGGTATGCGACGATGCCAATGCCTGCAACGGCGTGGAGACGTGTGATCCGATGGTGGGTTGCCTGGCGGGAACGCCCCTGGTGTGTGACGACGGGAGTGTATGCACCGGGATCGAGACGTGCGACCCGGCTACCGGTTGTGTGCCCGGTACGCCGCTCGTCTGCGGCGATGGGAACGTCTGCACTGGCACGGAGACGTGTGACCCGGTCAATGGCTGCTTGTCGGGTACGCCGCTGGTGTGCGATGACGCCAACGCCTGCAACGGCATCGAGACGTGTGACCCGGTCAACGGCTGCCAGTCGGGCACGCCGTTGGTCTGTGGCGATAACAACGTCTGTACGGGGACGGAAACCTGTGATCCGGCCACCGGGTGCCTACCCGGGACACCACTCGTTTGTGATGACGGCAACGCTTGCAACGGCGTGGAAACCTGTGATCCCATCAACGGGTGTGTGGCGGGAACGCCGCTCACTTGCGACGACGGAAACGTGTGCAACGGCATCGAGACGTGTGACCCTGCGGTCGGGTGCGTGTCCGGTGTGGCGTTGGTCTGCGATGATGGCGTCGCCTGCACGATGGATACGTGCGATGTCGTGAATGGTTGTGTGTACACGCCGAACGACACGTTCTGCGACGACAACAACGTATGCAATGGGTTTGAGACCTGCGACCTGATAAACGATTGTCAGCCGGGGGCCGCGTTGTTCTGTGACGATGGCAATTTCTGCACGGATGACTCTTGCGACACCATCTCCGGCTGTGTGTTCACGAATGATGACACCAACAACTGCGAGTCGGACGGAGATTTCTGTACGATAGACACCTGCCAGGCCGGTGTTTGTGTGACCGACCTGGTTACATGCAACCCGGCCTCGGAATGCGCCGTGTTTGCTTGCAATCCCGTCACCGGGCTTTGCGTCACTCAGCCCATCAATGAGGGGATGGTCTGTACGGATGACGGTAACGAGTGTACCGCTGACGCGTGTCAGTCCGGGATATGTGCCCATCCAAATGTGGACGGGATCGCCTGTACTGACGATGGCAACGAATGCACGGACGACCTTTGCAGCGTAGGGGTATGCACGCACCCGGACTCGCTGGCCGGAACGCCGTGTACCCCGGATGGTCTGGAATGTACGATGGACGTCTGCGTGGAAGGCCTCTGCGATCACCCCAACGAACCCGCGGGTGTGGCTTGTGGGAACCAAACGCCGGAGGGCGCTTGCGATCTCGCTGATGTGTGTGACGGGGCGGGTGTGTGTGATTCCAATTTCCTACCCGATACGCAGGTCTGTCGTGCCGCGGCGAATGACTGTGACGCTGCGGAGTTCTGCACCGGAGCGGACGCACTCTGCCCGGCCGACCAGGGGCAGCCGGACGGCACGGCCTGTGCTGACGACGGCGTATTCTGTAACGGTATCGAGCTTTGCTTCGGAGACCTCTGTGCCCACTCCGGGGATCCGTGTGCGGGCACGGGATTGAGCTGCGATGAGAACCTCGGTACCTGCGTCGAGTGCTTCACTGACGCTCAGTGCGCCGATGCCGATTCCTGTACGGTTGACACGTGCGAGGTCGGCATCTGCGTCCACACGGACCAGTGCGGTGCCTGTTGTCAGGACGACGGCACTTGTGAACGCCTGACCCAGACGGAGTGTGACGCGCTGGCCAACAGCACCTCCTTTGTCGGAACCGGTGTGATGTGCCTGGGAGATAACGACGGAGATGGGATCGACGATACCTGCTCCGGCACGCCCATCCCGACGGTGTCGGAGTGGGGGCTGGTCATCCTGACGTTGTTGCTGCTGGTTTCGGCGAAGCTGTACTTCGGCCGGCGCAGCGGGTTGGAGGCGTAGGTGCCTCGACGGGGTGGAGCCCAAGGCTCATGGCCTTTCGCGGGGCGTGGCGGGTGGCTCGTTGGGTTGATTATAGGACTATGTTTCCGAAGTACCTGACTTGGTTGGTGCCTGATGGCGGTTTTTTTCCGCGTGCAGCTTTGCGAGTCCTTATTATTGCCGGTTCGGTCCGGGAATATCGGCTATTTGGGCTGAGAAGAGATTTTTTCCTCTGATATGTTTGTGGGTGCTTGATGCTGGGTGGGATTCGGCCTATACTACGGCGAGCGGTGAGTGTTGCGGACCGGCGTGAGCGCTGGTTTCTCACGGGCCGCGTTGGGGCGTTTGAGAGGATTCATCGCGGCGGGTGATTCGCAGAGTGAATGATGGGGAGGTTGGAAGTGTTTCGTAAATTCTTCGCAACGGGGGTAGTCGCAGTGTGTTTCGCGCTGGCGTCGCCTGCATTGGCCAACCCCGCACAGTTTGATTTTGAGTTTGGCAGCGGTGGCGGCGGTACCATTGGCGACTTCTCCGTGCAGTGGTTTACGGCCGATCCGGTGGCGGCTGGTCATGGTGGTTTGGACTTTGACTACATCGAGTTGGAAATCGTCGGCCTGACGCATCCGTCACCGATGGACCTCAACATCTTCCTGCTTGACCCATTTGGAAACGGCATCGAGATCATCGACGACAACGGCGATCAGCAGGCGTTGGTAGGTGCGAACCTTGTCTTCAGTGACAAGGGCCCTAATGCACTTCCGATCGGATCCCAGGGCTTCGCGTCCGGCCAGAGCTACGTTCCCTTGGGTCCGGGTGCTCTGGGCGATTTCACCAACACTGGTACGAGTGATTGGCGTCTTGTGATTATTGACGACGCACAGGGTGGTGAGGGAAGTTTTGATTCCTTTACGCTTCGTGGTGTTGTGGTGCCCGAGCCGGCTACGCTTTCGCTCCTGGCGATCGGGGCTTTTGCTATGACTCGGCGTCGCCGAAAAGTCTAAACCTGGACTCTCGTCTGAGTATAACGATCGAGGCCGGCTCGGGGTTGCCCTCGGACCGGCCTTTTCGCTTTCCAAGGATGGTACGCTCACGCATTGGCGGCTCGCACGCTTTTCCTTCTCGGTTCGCTCATCGTCAGGCGGCTATCCGACCGCCCGGAGTCGCTGTTGTTTTTGCTCGATGTTGGCGAGGAGTTCGTCAAACGACGCTGCGAACAACCGGACGCCGTCTCGCAGCAACTGATCGGTCACATCCTTTAGGACGATGCCCAATCCTTCCAGTTCGGCCAGCAGGGCCCGAGCTTCGTCGCGTCCTTCCATGATGATGTCCTCGGTTGCTCCGCCGGACAGTACTTCCTCGATGGTGGCCGGTGGCAGTGTGTTCACCGTGTGGAGCCCCACCAACGCATCCACATATTTTGTTTTGGGGTGAGCCGGGTTTTTGACGCTGGTGCTCGCCCAGAGAGGCCGTTGAACTCGGGCACCGCTACGCTGCAGCGTAGCCCATACCCCCGAAGGATCGGTGTTGTCAAAGACCTGTGTGAATCGCTCATAGGCCAGTCTGGCGTTGGCGATGGCGGCCCTGCTGAGCAGGTGATCCACCGGCGTACCGTTGGCCCGGAGCGCCTCCAGCTTCTTGTCCACGACACCGTCCACGCGGCTCACGAAAAACGAGGCCACGGAGGCCACCTTGCTCGGATCACCGCCGGACTGAACAAACCGCTGTAGCCCGTTGAGGTAGGCGGCCATCGCCTTCTCATGCGATTCGATCGCGAAGATGAGGGTCACATTCACGCTGATACCCTCGGCGATAAGCGTTTCGATCGCGGGGATGCCTTCGTCGGTGGCGGGGACTTTGATGAGGACGTTGGGCCGATCGAGCGCGGCATGCAGCCGGCGTGCCTCGGCGATGGTGCCCTCCGTATCAAAGGCCAGTTTCGGGTTGACTTCCAGGCTGACGTAGCCGTCGATCCCATGCGTGCCGTCGTAGACAGGTCGGAGCATGTCGGCCGCATCCGCGATGTCGGGCAGCACCAGCCCCTCATACACCGCCATCGTATCCGCACCGTCCGCGAGTAGCTCAGAGAAACGCTCGTCGTAGTCGTGGCCGGTCGTGATGGCCTTCATAAAGATCGTCGGGTTGGAGGTCACTCCGACGACGCCCCATTGGATGAGCCGCTGAAGCGTCCCGTTGTCGATCATGCCGCGGCTGATGTTGTCACACCAGATGGACTGGCCCATCTCAAACAGGGTTCGGATTGTATTGCTCACGGTGATGGTTCCTTGGGGCTTCTCGCGAAGCCCGGGTTCGGCACGGCTCGGTCACGCCGACGCCCTCCGCGCCAGCCGGTGGGATTATGAGGGAAGCACGAAGAAACGCAACGCCTCGGATGGGATAAAGCCGCCGTTGGCACGGTACTCCATGACGACGGGATCGGTCGAGACGGTCACTTGCTGCACGCTGAGCGCGTCGGCGTCGGTTTGGTCGATCTGGGTCTGGACGGCCTCGCTGATCACGCTGGCGGCCGCACGGTAGTTGTCGCCGGGTTGCATACTGACTGTGATCGTGATCCTGGCCTCCCCGTTCGCGTCGGTAACGGCCGAGCTATTGCCCAAGCCGGTGGTCGTCCCTCTATTGTCACAAATACTACCAACACAGCCTACCAGATCATTGTCGATAAGATTCACGTTGGCAATCACGCTGGCCGGGTTCGCCCCCGGATTATTGACCGCATCCGGCCCATGAAGCTGGTCAAACGGATCATCCACGTCAAACACGCGGAAATAAACCCGAACGTTCGGAATCGGCGGGGCAATCGTGGCCTCGAGATCGACGTCTCGCCGAATCGCTTCGTTGGAATCGTTGTGCTAGCGCTGGGCCGGTATCGGGGTCTCGGCGGCGATGAGCGACGGAATCCAGTGGCGAGCGCCGATCGTCTGTCGGGCTTTGTCTTGAAGTGCCTTGGCGTACGGGCTTTTCACTTTGCGCGCAAGAGCCTTCGCAATCGAAGCCGCAACAGGAGATCCGTACGCATTTCGAGTCCTATCCCGCATTATTCATTGCTTGGTTGTGACAATCTCTGACCGACGATTCGATGCCGCGGGGACGGACTTGTGCCCCAGGAGGGGTGGGCGTGCGCACAAAACCCCCTTTCCCCCATGAAAAAACCGGCGTGTCAGAGG